>CACIEO010000003.1:0-104011 GCA_902585665.1 uncultured Pelagibacteraceae bacterium
TGTTAATGAAAGCTATATCGGTGCTGTTTAATGAGAAAATCAGTTTAAATTTAGTTTTAAGATAATTGTAAAAAGTTTTATGCCTTTCCAAATGGTCAGGAGAAATATTAAGTAAAATGCCAAAATTTGGTTTAAAAATTTTACTATATGAAATTTGATATGAAGAAATTTCTATAATAAAGACTGTTTTTTTGGAAATTTTTTTTTCTTTTAAAGCTGCGTTACCAATATTTCCAATCAATCTTGAGTCTATTTTGCTTTTATTCAGTATATCATTTAATAATTTAGCGGTCGTAGATTTGCCATTAGTTCCGGTAATTGCTATTTTTAAATTTTTTGGATATTCTGAGTAAAAAACATCTAAATCTGTGCAAATTTTTGATTTATTTTGTTTGAGATAATTTTTTAAAGAACATTTTAGAATATCAATACCTGGGCTTATAATTATATGATCAAATTTAATTTTATAGATTTCTTTTTTTGAAATTAAATATTTTTTTAAATTATTAAATTTTAATTTTTTTAAGTTATCATCGAAACATCTGACAGTGTTTTTAACTTTTAAATGATTTAAACATGAAATTCCAGAAATCCCTAAACCATATATCAAGATCTTTTTTTTAAAGTATAGATCCTTTTTTAATATCATTATCTGAATTTAAGAGTTGCTAAACCAATCATTGCTAAGATTATTGCTACTATCCAAAATCTAATAACAACTGTCGACTCAGGCCATCCTTTTTTTTCGTAATGATGATGTATAGGAGCCATTTTAAAAATTCTTTTTCCTGTCATCTTAAACGAAATAACTTGTACAATTACTGATACTGCTTCTAAAACAAATAGACCTCCAGTAATAGCTAAAACTATCTCATGCTTGGTAATTATACCTACCGCACCTAATGATCCGCCAAGTGATAAAGATCCAGTATCTCCCATAAATATCTTAGCTGGAGGTGCATTAAACCATAAAAAACCTAGGCAGGATCCGATTATAGCACCTAGAAAAACTGAAACCTCTCCAACATCTTTTATATATGGAATTTGTAAATACTCTGAAAAGACTATGTTTCCAGTAACATAACTAACAAACGCAAAACAGCCGGCAACTAATATAACTGGGACGGTGGCAAGACCATCAAGCCCGTCAGTTAAATTAACTGCATTTGAAGAACCAACTATTATAAATATTGCAAACGGAATGAAAAACCAACCTAAATTAATAATTAAATTTTTAAAAAAAGGGAAATATAAATTTTTTATATCTTGGTTCTCCGAAAAATAAGTTAAAAATAATATCCCTATTAAAGCTATAAGTATTTGGGAAATTAATTTAAATTTAAAAGAGATACCTGATGAATTTTTATATTTTACTTTTTTATAATCATCAAAAGCACCTAATAGTCCATAACTACCGACAATATAAATTAGGAACAATATATAAATATTTTTAAGATCTCCCCAAAGTAATATTCCAGCGAATAATCCTATTAATATTAATACACCTCCCATAGTGGGGGTTCCAATTTTTTTAATTATGTGTTGATCTGGACCATCCTCTCTAATTGGATCTAGAATTTGCCTCATAGAAAAAAAATTTATGAAAGGATTACCAATTAAAAAAACTACCAGTAATGAAGTAAATACAGCTAATCCAGTTCTTACTGTTAAATATTTGAAAACATTTAAAAAGGAATAACTATCTATAAGATCTAAAATTAATAAATATAACACTAAATTTTACCTCTTAAAGTTTCCACTATCTTATTAAGACCAGTAGAATTTGATCCTTTAATCATTAGATAATCATTATTATTTAAATCTCTAACAATCAAATCAAAAATATCAGATGTATTTTGTAAAATTCTTCCTTTCCTATTATTTTTAATAGCTTTGAAAGTTTCAATAACATCTTTTCCATAAATATGAATTTTATTTATTTTTGAACTATTTAATGATGATGAAATATCTCTATGCAGTTTTCTTGAATGTCTACCAAGTTCTAACATATCACCCATTAGAAAGTGTTTTTTTTTATGTTCTATTGACGAGTTACTGAAATTTGAAATTGCGCTTGAGAGAGATAAAGGATTTGAATTGTAACTTTCATCGATAAGAAAAAATTTTCTATTTTTGTATTTAATTTTTGATATATTCCCTCTTCCAACTGGGATACTGAAATCTTCAAAAAAGTTTATATTTAAGCTAGAAGTTTTTCTTAAAATTGATAAAACCGCTAAAGTAGAAAGTATGTTTTTTATATAATTCATGTATTTATATCTTATTTTAAAGACTTTGCTTTCGCTAAAAATTTTGACTTTGATTTTAAAATAATTTCCAAACTTCTCTATTTTTAAAAATTTTATATTTGATCCACTAGAAATACCAAATGTAACTATGTTCAATTTTCGTTTAGTAGCTATTTTTTTGTGAAACGAGAAAAAACGATCGTCTGTATTTAATACTATATAACCATCACTTTTAATATTATTAATAATCTCAGATTTTGCTTTAGCAATCTGAAAAATATTTTTAAAGTTTTTAGCATGTGCATAGGATACATTTGTAATTATTCCAATATCAGGTTTTACTAAACTTGATAAAAAATCTATCTCTCCTTTCTTGTCCATTCCAATCTCAAATACTCCGTAGTTATTATTTAATTTTAAGTTGAATAAGCTCAGTGGAACACCATATTTATTATTAAATGATTTTGGGGATGAACTTACTTTTCCAATTTTATTTAAACTACTTGATACTAATTCTTTTACAGAAGTTTTTCCACAGCTTCCTGTAATCCCGATTGTTTTGCCTGAGAAATTATCTCGAATCTTTAAAGATATTTTTGTCAAAAAATCCAATGTGTTTTTAACTTTTATTATATTTTTTTTGTTATTTGTTACTATTCTAGGTCTATCAGTTACAATTATTGATGCTCCACTTCTAATCGATTCTGATATAAAATTATTTCCATCGTTTTTTTTACCTCTGATTGCAAAAAATATATCATTTTGTTTTATATCCTTTGAATTTATAGATGCCCGGTTCAATTTCGTTAATCTTGGGATTTTTCGAGTATCAACGCATTCTTTCAAAATATTAACTTTTAAATTATTTGAGAGAGATTTATTTCTGATTTTAATCGAATTTGTTATTACTTGTTTATCTGAAAAGAAAATCTTTTTTTTTCCAAGATCTTGTGTATTTTCATGACCTTTTCCTGATACAATTAAAATATCATTTGAGTTCAGATTATTTATAGCAAATTCTATTGCCTTTTTTCTATTTGGTATCTCGAAAAGTTTATTTTTATCTATTTTTTTTTTTATTTCCTTTCTTATATTTTTAGGGTTTTCGTTACGAGGATTATCATCTGTTAAATAAATTTTACTACAATACTTATTCGCTATTTTTCCAATTATTTGTCGCTTAGATTTATCTCTATTTCCACCACAACCAATAACTAAAGATATTTTTTTTCCATTAAATTGATCTTTAAGATTCTCCAAACATACTTTCAACGCATCAGGAGAATGTGCATAATCCAATAAACAGAGTGCATTATTTTTAAGCCTTCCAATTTTTTCTAATCTTCCACTTACGGGCTGAATTTTATTTAGTACTTTTACAATCTGTTTAAATTTAAGATTTTTATCTTCAGCAGCTAAGATCGCCATAAAAAGATTTTTAATTTGTATCCTACCAATTAAATTTAAGTAAAAAGAAAATTTTACATTTTTGTATTTAATTTTTAAAAACTGTTTTTCGCCAATATATTTATGATTTAAAATCTCAATATCTCCGGTGTGATTTGATATTTTTTTTAATTTAAAATTTTTTTTTTTAGATATACTTAATAATTTTTGATATTCTGGAATATCTTTATCTGTAATAACAATACCTTTTTTTGACAATAATTTATCAAATAAATATAATTTTGATTTTAAATAATCATCAAAACTTTTATGATAATCTAGATGGTCATGTGATAAATTTGTAAAAATTCCTTTTTTAAATCTAAGACCGTCTAATCTATGTTGTTTTAAACCATGGCTTGAAGCCTCGAGTATTACATTATTAATTTTTTTTTTTGAAATATTCATCAAATGCTTTGATAATTTTAATGGGTCCACTGTTGTATTTAACATTGGTAAATTTCCAAATACAGTTTTTAAGCCAAGTGTTCCTAATGACGCGACTTTTTTTTTATTTAAATTTAATATTTGATAATAAAAGTTACAAATTGAAGATTTTCCATTTGTTCCAGTTACGGCGATTAAATTTTTTATTTTTGGGCAAAAAATTTTATAAGATGTTTCAGCTAATATTTTTCTAACATTATTAAAACTTAAATAAAGTATTCCATTTTTAAAACCTTGAAATTTTTTGTTATATACAATTGTTTTTGCACCTTTTGATATGGCATGTTTAATGTAATTATTTCCATTGATTTCATTACCTTTTATTGCAAAAAAAATGTGATTTTTTTCACATAATTTACTATTAAAACAAATCCCTGAAAAATAATGGCTCCTAAAATCAGGCTTAATTCTTTTAAAATATTTTCCAATGAGCATATAAATGATTAAAAGTCGTCATATTTTGTGGCTAAAATAGGCCCAATTTTTTCTATTATTTTGCCTGTAACTTCAACTGTGGTCCAACCAGCAGTATTAAATGGAGTTCCTTTATACTTTATTCCACTCCCATCTCTATAATTATAAATATATTCACTATTTGACTTAGGCTCATCCAATAAAACTAATAATACATATTTTGGTTCATTTGTAGGAAAGATTGATACAAACGAATTTATTTTTTTTTTAGTATAAGAACCATTTTCTATTTTTTGCGCCGTTCCAGTTTTACCACCAATACCATATCCCTCAACATTAGCTAAACTAGCTGTTCCCTCTTTTGTCGATACAATTTTTCTTAATATAGAGTTTATATTTTTTGAAACATCATTATTAAGTATCTTGTTTTTTTTTTTAAATTTTATTTCTTGTTTGATCAATGTAGGTTTAATTTTATATCCTCCATTAGAGATAATTGCATATGCAGTAGCAACTTGTAAGGGTGTGGTTGATATTCCATGACCAAATGAAACTGTAGCAAGTTTGCATTTTCCCCACTTAAAAGGTAAAGGGTTTCCCATTTCCTCCAAATCAAATTGCATAGGTTCTAAAAGGTTTAAGGAATTTAAAAAATTTATAGTTTTTTCAATACCCATTTTTTGAGCAATTCGCACGGATCCAATATTACCTGATCTGATTAAAATTTGTTCTGCTGTAAGTGTTGATGGAATGTCTAAATCATATTCAGATATTTTTCTACCAGCACACTTAATCGATTTTGGTAGATTTTCAAATTTTGTATCTATATTTACTTCTTTTTCATTTAAGGCTCCTGCTAAAGTAAAAGTTTTAAATACTGAACCTAATTCATAAACACCCTTGGTAATTTTATTTATAAATTTAGTATCAATAATTTCATCTCTTTTATTAATGTCATAATCTGGTAGGGAAACTAACGACAGAATCTCACCATCATTAACATTCATTAAAATAGCAGCGCTACCTTGTGATTTAAAAATTTTATCGAACTTTATTAGCTCATTTCTAATTAAATACTGGATGTTTGTGTTTAATGTTAATTGCAGATTTTTATTTAATTGTTTCAATTCTTTATCAAAAGATTTTTCTAAACCAGAGATTCCTTGATTATCATCATCAATTTGACCCAGAACATGGCTAAAAAGATTTTTATGTGGATAAATTCTTGTTATTTTTTTTTCAGTTATTAAAGATTTTTCTCCAAGTAATCTAATTTGATCGTATTTCTCCGGTGATAATTTTTTTTTAATATAAAAAAATTTTTTTTGTTTGAATTTGTTATTAAAATTTTCAACATCTAGCTCTGGAAATAAAAGCTTTAATTTTATAAGTATTTTTTTTTTATTATTTACAGATTTTGGGTTTATGCCCACATTGTTGGTTAAAACAGTTTTAGCTAAAAAATTACCTTCTGAGTCAATAATATCTGCTCTTACATGACTTTTATTCAATATTTTTTTTTTTGCTAAGTTTTCAGCTGAAATAGATCCATAATAAAAAATTTTGACTGAAAAAATTAATGAAATAGTAACAAAAAAGAAAAAAACAAATGCTACTCTGTTAAATGATATGTTTTTTTTATTCAATTTTTCTGAAAATAGAAACTCATTCCCAATATCTGTAAGATAAATTTTTCTATCGTGATATTTTACCATCTTTACTGATTTTTTTGTTTAATAATTGTTGATGAAATTTAGATAAGTTTTTTAAATCTAAAATATTTAAATGAATATACTCTTCGTTTTTATTAGTTTTCATAATTTTTATTAGTCTAGATGGCTTTGCTAAATAAGTATGCTCTAGTAAAGCTAAGCTGTATTTTTCTCTTAATACTCTTAGATTTTCATTTAGAATAAATACCTCTTCTTCAATTTTTTTTGATGAGGTTTTAATTATTGCTGTTACGGTAATCAAAAAAATTAGACAAAATATTATGATTATATTTTTCATAGTTTTTTTGATAAGTTTTCAATTTCTAAAAGTTTTGAAAACTTGTTGAGAAAATCTTTTTCAAAATTGATTAGATTAATTTTTTTAATTGCATATCTTAGTTTCGCAGATCTTGAAGGCCTATTTAAGGTTAATTCTTTTTGGGTTGGTATTATTGGTTTTTTTGATTTTAATAGGAACAACTTGTTTCGATTTTTTTCTTCAGGCAAATATCTAGATATTTTTTTATCTTCTGACAAACTTTTGAAATAATATTTAATAATTCTATCCTCTATTGAATGAAATGAAACTGCACATAGTATACCATTGATATCTAAAATTTTAGTTGAATTAATAAGACCATAAATTAATTCACTTATTTCTTTGTTCACAAACATTCGTATAGCCTGAAAAATTTTAGTTGCATTGTGAGTTTTGCCACTTTTTTTTTTAACCGAATTTATAATGTCTACAAGGTTCTCTGTATTCAAGTTTGATTTTGCTCTTTCTCGAACAATTTTTTTTGAAATTATTTTACTATCTTTATCTTCACCAAAATATTTAAATATAAGTTCAAGATCTTTTTGACCTAACTTATTAATTACCTCATTAGCTGAAAAGTCATTTAAACCTAATCTCATATTCAGATTGCCCTTGCTCTCAAAGCTCAATCCTTTATTTGGATTTTTTATTTGCGAATATGAATAGCCAAGATCAAAAATAATTGCTTTAATTTTAGAATTACCTTTTTTAATTTGATTTACGTCACTAAATTTCTTGTTGAAAAATAAGAACCTTTCCTTATTAAATTCTTTAAATTTTTTTGCAATTAATTTGCAATCCGGATCTCTATCTAATGCAATTACATTTGTATTATTGAATTTTAAAATGGAACTTGAATAACCACCCTGACCAAAAGTACAATCTATAAATGTGCCACCATTTTGAGGGGAAATAATGCTTAGAATTTCATCAAGCAATACCGGATAATGCTTTTCACTATTCGGTAAAATGGTGGCATTCATCTATTTTTACGAAGAACATTAATTTTTTTGTCTTCTTAAAAATGCTGGAATTTCGAATTCATCTTCTTCGGAGCTTTCTTCTTCAGCTTGCTCAGAACTTTCTAGAGGAGAATTATTCTCAAATAAGTCTGGGGTATCCTCTTCAATACCAAAATTTTCAAGACCATTTGTCTCTGTTTTGACTTCTTTAGCCTCCTCTTCAACTTCATTACTCAATATCAAGCTGTCGTCCTCTTTATCGTTTATTAATGTTTCTGCGGCTTCAACGTCGGAATTAATGTTTATACTATGATCAATCTCTTTCTCTATAACATTCTCTTTCAATGCATCGTTTTCAGCTTTTAGTGCAGTAGCACCTTGAGTAATATGATTTTGCATATTATTTTGGAAATTAAATGATTGAGAAGTCCCCATATTTGAAAAATCAGAGTACCCTGGATTTCTATTCTGAATCCTATGAACCATGTTAATAACAGATTTAGACTCAGGTTGTTGTCCATCTAAAGCAGTTGCAACAATAGATACTCTAACTCTTCCATCAAGTGATGGATCAGTAATTGATCCAATAATTATTTCAGCAACGTGATCGACCTCAGATCTAATCCTATTTACTATTTCATCTACCTCAAATAAAGTTAGATCTTCTCCACCAGTAATATTAATTAGAAGTCCTTTCGCACCTTTTAGAGAATAGTCGTCAATCAATGGATTATTTAAAGCCATTTCTGTTGCCTTTTGTGCTCTACCTTCCCCCTCAGCTTCACCGGTTCCCATCATGGCCTTTCCCATTGAACTCATAACTGTCTCAACATCGGCAAAATCTAAATTAACAAGACCTTCTTTGACCATTAGATCTGTAATACTTTGGACTCCATATCTCAAAACATTATTTGATAATTTAAATGACTCTTTAAAAGTAGTTTTTTCATTTGCGATTTTGAAAAGATTTTGATTAGGAATTACAATTATTGTATCAACATGTTTTCTCAATTCTTCTAATCCTTGCTGTCCTCTTCGCATTCGAGATGGTGCTTCATAAAGAAAAGGTAATGTGACTACACCAACAGTAAGTATATTTAATTCCTTCGCTGCTCTAGCTATGACATGTGCCGCACCAGTTCCTGTTCCACCACCCATACCAGCAGTAATGAAAACCATATTTGCACCTTTTAATAAATCAATTATTTCATTTAACGATTCATCGGCTGCAGCTTGTCCAATTTCTAATTTGGCACCTGCACCGAGTCCTTTTGTTAAATTAAGACCAATTTGAATTTTTTGTTTAGCTTTGCTTGCTTTAAGATCCTGTGCATCAGTATTAACTGCAATAAATTCGACACCTTCAACTCCACACTCTATCATCTCGTTTATTGCATTTCCGCCAGCTCCACCTACACCTAATACTAGAATTCTTGGCTTAAGCTCTTTAATATCCGGTGCTCTAAAATTTATAGTCATTTATCCCCTCTCCATTTTTTATTGAGTTATAGTTTTTCTCTAATTTATCAAAAGTATCAGTCCAAAAATCATATGCCCAAGTACCTTTGATAGTGTTTTCCATTGCGGTTAAACAATTATTTTGAAGATTTTCTATCTTTTGCATTAAAATAATTTGTTCCATCTTTCTCATGATTTTTTATCCATCTCTTCCCATCTAAGGCTTGCTCGATTTATATTAGATTTTTTTCTTGCCTGAACCTTAAATTTCTCAAATGCAGCTGGCTCCCAAATTTGGAATGTCTTTCCTTGACCAACAAATAACATGCTATTTTTAATTTTGGCATGCTTTAATAATTTTATTGATAACGAGATTCTTCCCTCGCCATCAAACTGTAAATTTATACTTTCAGAAAGTATTGATGTAGCAAAAAAATCTTTTTTTTCCTCGAAAGGATTAAGTGCGTCTATACTATTTGAAATTTTTTCTATTCTATCTTGAGGCCAGGCTTCAATTGATTGGTTATTGAATGATGGAAAACATACAACACCATTATATCCTAAATTTGAGAGGTATGATCTAAAAGATGCAGGCACGGACACCCTCCCTTTTTTGTCTATCCTGTTTTCGTAGGTTGATAAAAACATAATTCATAAACCCCTTTTACTCAAAAATTCCCTATTTGGGAATATATGGGATATTATGGGTTTTCAACCTATACGTCAATATTTAATTATAAGCCTTATTCTTGTGAACTTTTATATAGGATATCTGATTTTATGTCTGAGATAAAAACTTGCTCAATTATTGAAAGACTGCCAGATAAACTATAAGCCGGGTTTTGTCATTAAAACTTATCATTTATCTAGGCTTAAAATCACTTTTAAGCTCAAGCGACCAACCCTGATGACTAACCAAAGACCGTTTTTAGTTCACACTGTGTCATCTCTACTTGGTCTTGCTCTCGGTGGGGTTTTCCATGCGCTAATTGTTACCAATTGAGCCGGTGTGCTCTTACCACACCTTTTCACCCTTGCCTCGTTAAGGCGGTTTATTTTCTGTGGCACTATCCCTGGGGTTGCCCCCGCCAGGAATTACCTGGCACCGTGTCTTTGCAGAGCCCGGACTTTCCTCTTTAAATTAATTAAAGCGATAAGTCATTTATCTGGCAATTAGTTTTTATTATAATTTAATAAAATTTCAATATTTATTTAATTTAATCAGAGAATTACTTATTAGAAGGCATTCTTTGTCAATTTTTCCGCTTATTTTCTCTTGTCTAAATCTTCTTTGAAAGGCTTTGGCTGCTTTTATTTTACTTTTTGCTTGATATCCTATTTTTTTTAAATTGTTGAAAAATTTAAATAGTTCAAAATTGGTACATTTTTGATTTCTCAATGATTTAAGCATAACTTCATTTAAATCATGCCAAATACTTATATTTTTCTTTTTCATTAACTTCCATGGAAATTTTTCACCAGGATCTTTTTTTCTATCTGGTGCTATGTCTGAATGACCCAGAATGTGTGTATTTCTAATTTTATATTTTTTTTTTAATTGAGAGACAAGAATGAATAACGATTTTATTTGTTTTTTTTTGAAGTTAGCATATTTGAAAGTATGCCCTGGATTTGAAATTTCGACACCTAAAGATTTAGAATTTAACGATTTTTTTTTTTTCCAAGCTGATTTACCTGCGTGCCAAGAAGTATATAAATCAGGAACTAAGTTAATAATCTCACCTGAATAAGTTATAAAATAATGGCAGCTTACTTTAGAGTTTTGATTTGTTAATCTTTCTAATGCATCTTTCTCTTTTTTCATCCCAGTATAATGAAGAATTATAAATTCAATACTTTTAGGTTTCCTTTTCTTAATATCAAAATTTGGTGAATATATTCTTTTCAAATTATCAAGCATATATTGGCTTTTTTTAACTTTTTTTATATGTAGGAATATATATAATCTACAAATAAATCAAAAATATGAAAAAATTTTTAGGTATTTTATTCGTTACATTATTTGTATCCAGTTATTCTTACAATTCTAAGGCTGAAGAAGTGAAAGATTGTTTTGAAGGCTTAAATAGAGCAACATTTGCATTAAACCAGGGCTTGGATAAAGTTATATTTAAACCTGTTGCAAAAGGTTACAGAAAATTACCCATTCCAATAAGAAAAGGTACAAGCAATGTACTTAGTAATCTATCAAATTTGATAACTATTCCAAATAATGTTCTTCAAGGAGATTTAAAAGCTGCAGGATTGAATACTGCAAGGCTTACTGTAAATACAACAATCGGTATTTTTGGAATTTTTGATGTTGCCCAACAATTGGGTTTAGTTAAAGATTATAAAAAAGAGGATTATGGACAAACACTTGGTAAATGGGGTGTGGGTGAAGGATGTTATTTAGTGCTTCCAATACTTGGTCCCTCTACTCTAAGAGACAGTTTTGGAACCCTTGCTAGTATTTTAGGTGGAGATCCTTGGTATAATATAACTGTGAAAAATGACACTCGATACTTTAAAGACTCTGACTACTATGTATCAAGAGGAACAGATGGAATAAATTTTAGATCTAAGAATATTGACTCTTTTGATAATTTAGAGAAAAATTCTATGGACTTCTATGCATCTGTTAGAAGCTTATACATTCAAGATAGAAAGCAAAAAATACTTAATTCCAATAAAATTGTAGAAACTCAAGATGATAGTGATTGGGACGAACTTCAATCAAACTAATTTTAAAGTTTAAATGATAAATATAAATAAAAGGTTCCTACTTTCTTTGGTTTTTTGCTTATGTATAACAAGCTTGAGTAAAGCTATTGAGCCAGATGTTTTTGTCCAATCTACAGTAAATCGAGCATCGCAAACTTTAAGTAAAGATATTTCCAAAAAAGAAAAAATGTCAGAACTACAAAATTTGGCAAGAGAAACTGTGGATATTAAAGGAATTGGCTTTTATACATTGGGAAAATTCAGGAAAGAGATATCTGATGAACAAAAAAATAAATACTCAAAGCTATTTGAAAGTTATTTTTTAAAAAGTTTTTCAAGTCGTTTATCAGAGTATTCCAATCCAAAAATAAACGTAATTTCAAAGGATAAGAAAAATGAAAAATATACTATTGTATCAAGTATTTTGGTTGCTACAAAAGACAGACCAGAGGTAAAAATAGATTGGAGAATTTATACCAAAGATCCAAAAAAACCTTTAATAAGAGATCTTATAATCGAAGGATTAAGTCTTGCAAGAACTCAAAAAGAAGAATTTGCCTCTATTATAAAAAGTAATGATAATAATATAGAAGCATTATTTGAAAGTCTTAAAAAATTTATAGACGAGTAATTTTGGTGGGCCCGCCAGGACTCGAACCTGGGACCAATACATTATGAGTGTACTGCTCTAACCAACTGAGCTACAGGCCCAAACTATGATTTCGTTTTACTTTCTTTTCTTAATTATATCAACTTTAAATAAATATTTTTTAATAATTAAGAATTTTTATTAAATATATTTGATTTAGGGTTACACGCATAGAATATTGAAAAATTTAAAAAAAATAAAGTAATATTAAAGTCACTAAAAAATGAGCCACTTGGTATAATTGGTAAAAAGGTTGTTATGAGGTAACAAAATGCTCCTAGCTGAAGGGAATTTTTTGAGGTTAAGCATAATTTAATATTTCTAAAAATAAGAAAAAATATGATTGATAAAAAAATTAGTGATCCAATTAGCCCATGCTCAGACAAGAACTCCAAATATACTTGGTGAGGATGAGTATCTGGAAGATAACTTTTTTTTTCATTAACATTACTCCTCGTCTCTAATCTATAATTTTTGTTTCCAACGCCAAATAAAGGATAATTTTTAAAAACTTCATAACCTGATTTGTAATGTCTTACATAAATATTTTCTTTTAAAAAATTTTCTCTTTTTTCGGAATTAAGAATTGGATTAACTATATTATCTAAATATCTATATTTTAGATAATCCGAATTAAAAATCATTAAATTAGTGAGAATAATTATTCCAATGAAAGTAAAAATTCTTTGTTTAATATTGAATTTATTATTTAATAATAAAAATATGCATAAACCAGTTAAAGCCTTAATTGTATTAGATCTTTCACCTGTAATTGTTACGCAAATTAAATACAATATGGCTAAAAAAAAGCAAATGATGAAAATAGAACTATTCGGTTTTTTAATATTTAATAAAAAGCCGAGAATTAAGAAAAAAAATCCATTTAAATATGCGGCAACGATTGGTTCATCTTTAAAAAAACTTACAATTCTATCTGCATAAATATCTTGTCCATACCCAAATATATTCTTTCCGAAAAAGTATTCTATAAAGGAGTCAGTGATAACTAAAAAAATTACTGTTGTCCAAATTTTGAAAATTAGGTCTTGATTTTTGTATTTAAAATACAAAAAGTTTATAGCAACGAACAAAAAAATAAGTCTTAAAAATCCAAAATTCCTGAAAAAACTATAGTTATAATCTAATGATATAAAAATATTAAATAAAAGGTATGCATAAATAATTAAGAGCATTATAAAAGTTGTGTTTGAGGTAAAATTAAAATTCTTTGCCTTTATAATTTGAATAATCAAAAAAATTGAAACAATGAATATATTTGCAAGCGAGATGGCTTGTCCTATAACCATTGAAATTGGTATGAAAGACAATAGTAAAATTATAATTTTATTTTCAAAGTTTTTAATCATGAAAAATCATTGATTCTTACAGATAATTCTCTTCGATTTATGTACAGTATCGATATCTTGCTTTATGACTTCAACTTTTTTAAAAATAGTTTTAAAAAAATCTGGTCTAATTGTATCAATAATTAATATACTTTCCGATTTCATCACTTTATCTAAGTAATCTTTATATAAGCTAAAATTATAGTGATAATCTAATGAATATAGTGAAATTATCACATCAAATTTTTCTTGTGGCAATTTATCATTATCAAAATCAAATAAATTAAACTTTTCGTTTTCAAAACCATTATTTAACAAAAATTTTTCTAAAAGTCTTAAACTATTATAAGCTTCTTTATTTTTTATATCCCAACCATATTTAACTTTTTTTGAAATATAATTCTTTTCTATAAAAGTAATATGGTTATTAAATTTTTTATGTATTAAAATTTCTAAGCCTCCTATGCCTGAACCAATACTTAAAATCTTATTATTATGTTTTATGTATTTATCTATCAATGAAAATTCTTTATTCATTAAATTAAAATAATTTTTTGAAATTTCATTTGGATTTATTAAGTATTTGGATAAAAATGCAGAAAAGATATATCTGCCAAAAATTTTTCTCAATTTTTTCAAAAAAGCGCCAGAAAGCTCAATTCTCTGAAGAACGGCTAAACGAGCTATATCTCTATCAAGTTTAAAATTTTGCATTAAAGCAAAATATTATTCTAGATTAACTCTCAAGGAAACTCTTAAGTTGTTTGGATCTACTTGGGTGTTTTAATTTTCTTAAGGCTTTAGCTTCAATCTGTCTAATTCTTTCTCTGGTCACTGAAAATTGTAAACCTACTTCCTCAAGTGTGTGATCTGTATTCATGCCTACTCCAAATCTCATTCTAAGCACTCTCTCTTCCCTTGGAGTCAAAGTTGATAAAATTTTTGTTGTAGCTTCGCTTAAATTGGATTTAATCGCTTGCTCAAGTGGCGCAAGAGCTTTTGTATCCTCAATAAAATCTCCTAAACTACTGTCTTCTTCATCCCCAACAGGTTTTTCTAAAGAAACTGGTTCTTTTGAAATTTTTAATACTTTTCGAACTTTTTCAAGAGGCATTCGTAATTTTTTGGCTAATTCCTCGGGGGTTGCTTCTCTTCCAAACTCACTTAATATTAATCTTTGCGTTCTTACTATTTTATTAATTGTTTCAATCATGTGAACCGGGATTCTAATTGTTCTTGCTTGGTCTGCAATTGATCTTGTAATTGCTTGTCTTATCCACCAAGTTGCATATGTTGAAAATTTATAACCTCTCCTGTATTCAAATTTATCTACTGCTTTCATTAATCCAATATTTCCTTCTTGAATTAAATCTAAAAACTGCAAACCTCTATTTGTATATTTTTTTGCGATAGAAATTACTAACCTTAGGTTTGCCTCGACCATTTCTTTTTTTGCAATTCTTGACTCTTTTTCACCCTTTTGTATTCTGCTTAATAATTTTTTGAATTCAGTTACAGAAATTCCTAATCTATGGCTTGTTTCAACTAACCTATCTCTGATATTTTTAAATTCTTCTTTATTTTTTTGAAAAAACTGTTTCCAAGTTGGATTGGTATCTAAAAAAGCTTTTAAGTTTGGATTTATTTCATTTCCTACGTAAAATTTTAAAAATTCATTTCTGTTAATTTTATGATCTATAGCTAACCTAAGTAAATTTCCTTCAAGTGAAATAATTTTTTTGTTTTCATTATGATGTTTCTGGACTAATTCCTCTAATACAGATGGAGATAATTGCAGTGATTTGATACTTACCAAGATTTGATCAACAATTTTTTTATAGTTTTTATCTTTTGAGGAAGAAAAAGAAACTGAATTTAGAACACATTGCAACTTTTCTTTCTGATACTTGATAAGTTTGGAATAAGTTTTGGTTAAGTCATTAATTGTTTTTAGAACTTTGGGTTTTATTTCACTTTCCATTGCAGCAAGAGTAGGATTAAACTCGTCCTCTTCATCATTTATAATTTCTGATTTTTCGATGTTCTCGCTCTTTTCGTCAGATTTTTGCTTATTTGTTTGACTAGAGCTGTTTTCATCCTCCATGTAATTTGTATCTATATCTATGATCTCTCTGACTAAAATTTCGTCTTTCTGTAATTTTTCATCCCATTCAAAAAACTGTTGCGCAGTTATAGGACTTTGAGATAAAGCATTTAACATAACGTCTTTTCCGGCTTCAATTCTTTTGGCAATTGCTATTTCACCTTCTCTTGATAATAATTCGACCCCACCCATTTCCCTGAGGTACATTCTTATAGGATCGTCGCTTTTCTCCAGAGATTTGCCCTCTTCTTTATTCTGCCCGTCTCTTTTCTTTAAAACTTTGTAATCTGATTTTTTTTCAACTAAAGTTATTTTTTCATTTAGTATATGGATAAATGCTTGAGCTAAATTGTCCTGTGATAGATTCCTTTTTCCAAGTGATTTATTTAACTCCTCGTGAGTAATGAAGCCTCGATGGATGCCTCTTCCCATTAATCGAGCGAACGATTTTGTAATAATTCTTTCCACAATAAAATAAGTTAGGATGATCTATATAATGACAATTTTGAAAAAATCCACGTAAAAATTATTAATTTTAGTTGTTATTTTGTAATTTTTTTAATTCTTTTATCTCATTAAAGGTATTTTCGTCCATATTTTCCGAAAATTTCGATTCTAATTGAGAGATCCTTTTTTCTATAAAGAGGTTTTTCAAGTCTTTCTTCATTTCATTGAAAATTTCCTCTAACTTATTTTCGTCTCTTTGTATATTTTTTGAAATATGTTTTACTGATGCAAACTTATTTATTTTATTTAACATATCAGAGTCAATAGGTAACATGTTAGAGTTTATCTCATCCTCAGAGTTAAGTAATTTTAATAATTCTGAGAATACTTTTTCTCCATCATCAGTTATGAACTTTAAATCATTTAGGGTCGAGACGTTTTTTTTAAAAAAATTAAAATTATTAATTATTAAATAAAAAATAGAGAACTCTTGAAGCTGTTCTTTTGTAATAGAAATTGTATCATTGTAAATTTGTTTTGTGGCACTTAAAGAAGCAACATGCTTGATTGTGAACTGCTTACCCTTACTTAGGTTAGGTGTAAGCTCGAAAATTTTCCCAAGAAAAAAATCTAAAACGTACTTCTTAATATATTGATCTTTAATTGTATTACTAATAAATCTTAATTTTTTTTCTAATATTGCTAACGACGTTGGGGAACTATTTGATTGTTTTTTTAAATTATCGAATAAGAATTCATGTATAAGAATTTTATTTGTTTCATAGTAATTTAAAAATTTATCCTTACCATTTTTGCTTATAAAAGTATCAGGATCTTCGTTGTCAGGTAAGAACAAGAAAGATATTTGTTTCTCTGGTTTTAATTCTTTTATAGAGTTTTCAGCTGCTCTTACAGCAGCTTTATATCCGCTTTCATCTCCATCAAAACAAATAACTATTTCATTAAAAAATTGGTTGAGAATTGCTATTTGTCTTTCTGTCAAGGCTGTTCCTAGGTTAGCAACACAATTTTCAATACCTCGATTATTTAAACTTATAACATCCATATACCCTTCTACTAAAAAAATTTGATTTATTTTATTTGATAGTTTTCTCGCTCTATCTATATTGTAAAGATTATTTCCTTTTTTAAAAAATTGTGTCTCGGGAGAGTTTATATATTTTGCGAAAAAAGAATTTTTTTGCATTATTCTTCCTCCAATAGCAATTGGCGAACCAGATATTGAATTTATAGGAAAAATAATTCTATCTCTAAATCTATCTACAAATATATTTTTTTTTTCATCAAAATAAAAAATTCCACATTCTTTCAATATTTTTTCATTAAAATTTTTTTTAAGATTTTCAAATATGTTAGAATTTTTTTTTACGTAACCTAATTTAAAATTCTTAATTGTTTCTAAAGTTAGTTTTCTATTTTTTAGATAATCTAGACTACTTTTAGTTTCAGGGTTATTTAATAATTCATTATGGTAGAAATTTACATATTCAGAATATAAACTTGTATAATCTTTTAATGCTTGTTCTCTTTCCTCATCAGCTTTAGAAAAAGTGTAAGGTCTCATTCCTGCCTGCAAAGCTAATGTTTTTACAGCTTCTCCAAACTTTAAATTTTGGGTTTTCATTAAAAAATCAAATATATTTCCATGTTCAGATGTACTGAAGCAATGAAAAAAGCCTTTTTCGTCATTTACAGTAAAAGATGGAGTTTTTTCATTTTTAAATGGTGATAGTCCTACAAATTCTTTTCCTCTTTTTTTAAGCTGGACATATTTTGAAACAACATTTGAAACTTTTAATCTTGTTTTTATTTCATCTAAATATTTTTTGGGATATTTCATGTTTTATTAAGTATATCTTTTAAAATTTTTCCAGCTTTTGCAAAATCTAAACTATCAGAATAATTTTTCTTTAAAATACCCATCACTTTTCCCATATCCTTAATACTCTGAGCATTTGCCTCTTGTATTGTTTTTTGACATATATCTTTCGTCTCGTCATCGCTTAATTGTTTTGGGAGATATGATGATAAAATAGAAACCTCTTTTTCCTCTACCTCAAGCAAATCCTGTCTATTATTTTTTTTGTAAATCTCTATTGATTCGTTTCTTTGTTTAATCATTTTCTTAATAAGTTGTTTAATATCATTATCCTCAGTATCTTTTTTTTTTGGACCAGATCTATTAGCAATTTCTAAATCTTTAATTGAGGATAAAATTAACCTATAAGTTGATATTTTTGATTTATCTTTTGATTTTACAGAATTTTGGTAATCAATTTCTATTTTTGATTTTAAAGACATATAATTTATCTTATACAAATTTATTTAAAGAAAAAATTTTATTTTAAAAAATTATATTACATCTGTTGCGGAAAAATAGGTTTTATTGTATTAACCTTTAACTCATGAGTTGTAATTGAAAAAAAAACGTAAAACTTATTCCAAAAAAAAATCAAAATTTTCTCCAGGTATTTTAGTTCTTGAAAATGGGCAAGTATTTAAAGGTATTGGACTAGGGTATGAAGGATTGGCAACTGGAGAGGTATGTTTCAATACCTCGATAACTGGTTATCAAGAGATTATTTCTGACCCTTCATATTCTGGTCAGATAATAAATTTTACATTTCCACACATCGGAAATGTTGGAACAAATAAGGAGGATCACGAATCTGATAAAATATGGACAAAAGGTGTAATATTTAATGCAGAGATAACAAACCCTTCAAACTATAGAGCGCTTAAAAACTTAGACATATGGCTTAAAAAAAATAAGATTGTTGGTTTAACTGGTGTTGATACAAGAAATTTAACCAATTTCATTAGAGATAAAGGTGCGCCAAAGGGTACAATCGAAACCAATAGAAATGGAAAGTTCAACATAAAAAAACTTCTGAATAAATCAATTAGATGGCATGGTTTAAATGGTTTAGATTTAGCTAAGAATGTTTCAACAAGATACAAATACAACTGGAATAATCTTAAAACTTGGAAAAAGGGAATTGGTTTTGAAAAGAGTAAGAAAAATATTTTTAATATTGTTGCAATAGACTATGGAATCAAAAAAAATATTTTAAGATATTTTTCAAATCATAATTGTAAAATTACTGTTGTTCCATGCGATACAAGTGCAGATAATATATCTAAATTAAATCCAGATGGAGTTTTTTTGTCAAATGGTCCGGGTGATCCTGCGGCAACAGGAAAATATGCAGTAAAAATTATTCAAAAAATTATTAATTTTAATATACCTATATTTGGTATTTGCCTAGGTCATCAACTTTTAGCATTGGCCCTTAATGCTAAAACTAAAAAGATGAAACTTGGACATAGAGGTGCAAATCATCCAGTCAAAAATCTTTTAACTGATAAAGTTGAAATCACAAGCCAAAATCACGGTTTTGAGGTTGTAAAATCAAGTTTACCTAAAAACGTAATGATTACACACAAATCACTATTTGATAATTCAATTGAAGGAATTAGATTAAAAAATAAACCAGCATTTTCAGTCCAATATCATCCTGAAGCAAACCCAGGACCTCAAGATAGCCAATATTTATTTGATCAATTCATTAAAGAAATAAAACAAAATGCCAAAAAGAAAAGATATTAAAAAAATACTTGTAGTTGGTGCTGGCCCAATAATAATTGGTCAAGCATGTGAATTTGATTATTCTGGTACACAGGCATGTAAAGCTCTTAAAGACGAGGGATATCAGGTCATACTTCTGAATTCCAATCCTGCAACAATAATGACTGATCCAGATGTTGCTGACAAAACATATATAGAGCCAATCTCATTAGAAATATTAGAAAAAATTATTATTAAAGAAAAGCCTAATGCAATATTACCAACCATGGGTGGACAAACAGCACTTAATTTAGCTATGGAGGCAAAAAATAAGGGTGTCTTAAAAAAATATAATATTGATCTAATAGGTGCAAATTCTAGTGCGATAGCAAACGCTGAGGATAGAAAAAAGTTTCGAAAAAATATGTCAGAGATAGGACTAGATTTACCAAAATCTAAAATAGTTAATAAAGAAAAAGATGCAAAAAAAGCTTTAAGAAGTATTGGTTTACCAGCAATAATACGTCCAGCTTTTACATTGGGTGGTTTAGGAGGTGGAATAGCAAAAAGTAAAAAAGAATTTTTTAAAATTGTAAAAAATGGTCTTCAGGAATCTCCTGTTTCTCAGGTTTTAATAGAGGAATGTTTAGAAGGTTGGAAAGAGTATGAGATGGAAGTTGTAAGAGATAAAAAAGATAATTGTATAATAATATGTTCAATAGAAAATGTTGATCCAATGGGAATACATACTGGTGATTCAATAACCGTTGCTCCAGCGCTTACACTTACAGATAAAGAGTATCAAATAATGAGAAATGCTTCGATTGCATGCTTAAGAAAAATTGGCGTTGAAACTGGAGGATCAAATGTACAATTCGCTATTAATCCTAAAAATGGCCGTATGGTTATTATAGAAATGAATCCAAGAGTTTCCAGATCTTCTGCTCTTGCTTCAAAAGCAACTGGATTTCCGATAGCAAAAGTTGCTGCAAAACTAGCTGTGGGATACACTTTAGATGAACTAAAAAATGAAATTACTAAAGTCACGCCTGCATCATTTGAACCTACAATTGATTATGTAGTAACAAAAATTCCAAGATTTACATTTGAAAAATTTTCGCAATCTCGTGCTATTTTAGGAACTTCCATGAAATCAGTCGGTGAAGCTATGTCTATCGGAAGAAACTTCAAAGAATCATTACAAAAAGCTTTAAATTCTTTAGAAATAGGTCTCTCAGGTTTAGATCAAATTTTTAATTATTCCAAAAAAGAAATCGCTAAAAATTTAAAAATTAACATCCCAAATCGTATTCTTTTAGTTGCAGAAGCTTTAAGAAAAAAATTTTCCATAAGCAAAATTCACAATTTATCTGGCATTGATCCATGGTTTATAGAACAAATTAAAGAAATTGTTGAAGTTGAAAAATTGATAAAATTGAAAGGTATCCCTAAAAATTTCCTTGAATTTAATAAAATTAAATCCATAGGATTTTCAGATAAAAAATTAGCACAATTATGTAATATTAACGAAAAGATAATTAGAAGAAAAAGAGAGGCCTTGAAGGTTTTTCCTGTATTTAAAAAAGTTGATACTTGTGCAGCTGAATTTAAGTCATTCACTCCATATATGTATTCTACATATCAAAGAAGTTTTAATACCATCTTAGAATGTGAGTCTGAACCATCAAGAAGAAATAAAATAATCATTTTGGGTGGAGGTCCGAACAGAATCGGTCAAGGGATTGAGTTTGATTATTGTTGTTGCCAAGCTAGTTATGCATTGAAAGAAGCAGGTTTTGAAACAATTATGATTAACTGTAATCCTGAGACTGTTTCTACTGATTATGATACGAGTGATAGATTATATTTTGAACCTCTAATAGAGGAATATGTTTACAACATTATTTTAAAAGAAAAATCAAAAGGAAATTTAATTGGAATTATAGCTCAATTTGGTGGACAAACACCGATTAAACTCGCAAAGTTTCTTCACGAAAATTCTTTACCAATCTTAGGGACACAATATAGTTCAATAGATTTAGCTGAGGATAGAGACAGATTTAGAAAGCTTCTTATTAAACTAAAACTTAAACAGGCAGATAGCGGTATAGCTTTTAAACCATTCGAGGCTATTAAAATATCGGAAAAAATAGGTTTGCCTGTAGTTGTTAGACCTTCCTATGTTCTAGGAGGCAGAGCAATGGAAATTGTTTATGAAAAAAAACAATTAAGTAATTTTATCATAGAAGCGTTCAAGGCATCTGAAAAAAATCCAATATTAATAGATAAGTTTATCGATAATGCAATGGAAATTGATATAGATGCTATTTCAGATGGTAAAGATGTTTATGTAGCTGGTATAATGCAACATATCGAGGAAGCTGGTATTCATTCAGGTGACTCCGCTTGTTGTTTGCCTCCAGTATCAATTAAAAATAAATTAATAGAAGAATTGAAAGACCAAACAAAAAAACTCGCTTTATCATTAAAAATAAAAGGTTTCTTAAATATTCAATTCGCAATAAAAAATGATGAAATTTTTGTGATCGAAGTAAATCCAAGAGCTAGTAGAACTGTACCATTTGTATCAAAAGCTAATGGTATTCCACTTGCTAAAATAGCTTCAAAGATAATGGCGGGAGAAAAACTCTCAAAATATAAACTAAAATATAAAACTAATAAAATGTATGCTGTAAAAGAGGCTGTATTTCCATTTAATAAATTTCCTGATAGTGATTTATTATTGGGTCCCGAAATGAAATCAACAGGTGAGGTAATGGGATTTGATGATGATTTTGGAATGGCGGTTGCTAAAAGTCAAATAGCTGCCTCAAATTCACTGCCTATTAAAGGAATGGCATTCCTATCAGTAAAGGACTCACACAAACAAGAAATAGTCGGTATTGCTCAAAGACTAATAAGACTAGGTTTCACTTTATCTGCTACACAAGGTACCTGCGAAGTTATTAAACAAAACGGAATGAAATGTAAAAAAATTAATAAAGTTAGTAGCGGAAGACCACATATAGTTGATATTTTGAATTCAAAAAAAATATCTTTAGTGATCAACACTGGTGGAGGGAATTCAGAGCACAGAATAAACGATGCTAGAGCTTTGAGAAGAGGAACTTTAGCAAATAAAATCCCATATTGTACGAATATGTCTACAGCTTATTCTTTTCTCGAAGCTATAAAATCTTTGAAAACTACAAAATTAAAAGTTAAATCTTTACAAGATAATTAATAAACTTTCCAATCCGTGTCAAAGGTCACATAATTTACTTGAAGACATCTTCGTTCTTTAATTATTTCTTTCTTCTCCATACCGTGCCAGGTATTCGGCCCACTAGAGAAGAAATAACCATAATTATGCTTATAAGGTAATGTTTTTACTTTTTTTAGATTATTGTCGTAGAAATCTGTTCCAAGACTCTCGCTTTCATTTTCATTATTAATAAAGAGTAAGCAGGATAAGAGTTTTTCTTTTATATCGCAGTGAGGTTTAAGCCAAAATCCCTTTCTATCGCAAATAACCTCAACTCTTACAAATGAATTAGAAAGGTCTTTTCCAATCATATTGGAAATCTTCTGGTGTGTTTCTTTTTGTCTGAGTTCTTCGATAAATTTAGTTAGACCAGGAAAATCTTTTGAATTTTCTTTTGTAACAAAACATCTAAATTTTAAAGCTTTACCTCCTGTACTGATTCCTTCTCTAAACTTTCCCTCTCCTCCATCTATTGCTCTCGTTCCATCATACTCAAGTTTATGTTCATTTGGGTTTGCTATATCAGCTTTTATTATCTCGTTAATTGCTTCCGTAGTTAATGGCTCACTTAACTCCCAATGTTTAAATGGTAGTTCAAATTGTTTTGATTTATTATTTAAAGAATTTAAAAATGACATTAGTTAATTTTTTGTTTAATTTCCGAAGCTATTCTACCTGCTTCATTAAGTTTTTCATAGTTCCAGGTTTCAAGTTTGTTATCTAATTTTTTTACAATATTAAGTTTTTCAAATAAATTTCTGAATCTTTCAAACCTTTTATCATTTCTTAAAGCTGGAATCATTGCGACATATACAGGCTTCCCTGTCAAAGCAGCTTCAGAAATCATGGAGGTCGAGTCACAAGTAACAACTATGTATTTTGCTAAAGCTAAACTTGATAAATAAGCAGACTTATCGACTGTATCTACAATAATTCGACTGTCAGTAAAATATCCTTTGGATAGTTCTATTGTTTTCTTTGGAGTTCTATTTGAAGGAATGACAACAAGTTGTAAATTGTGCTCTTTTATTTTTTGATTAATTGTTGAAAATATTTTTATCATGTTTTCATCGGTGTACTTGTAGTATTTATTTGGACCTCCTAAGATTAAAGTGATGATATCTTTATCTTTCTCTAATTTATTTAAAAGGTAATCTTTTGAATTATTTATCTCTTCATTTGTTAAATAATGTATAGCCCCTTTTGTGCTAAGAACATTTGGTCCCTCTAGGCTGTCGTGCTCAGGGCATACAATAAAATCGAAATGTCTTAATGCTATTTTAGGGTTTTGAATATGGATATTAATTATTTTTTTTTTTGAGTTTTTTTTTAAAAATAATGATGGGATAATGCTTTTTCTTCCGCAAGAAATTATAATATCAAAGTCTGCATCTATTTTGTTTTTAAAAACAAATTTTTTTATAGGAGTAAAAGAAGTGGGAACAAATTTCCAAAAACTATTTAATTCAATTTTCTCGTGAATATAATCAAAATCTAAGGCTTTTGCTAAGCCTTCGGTCTGACTAATCATCCCATGTAGCCCCTCAGTTAATAATAATGCTTTTAATTTACTCATTTGTTACTATATAGCTTTGATATGAATCAAAATCCAACTAAACACACAAAAGTGTTAATAATTGGATCCGGACCAGCTGGATACACTGCAGCAGTTTATTCTGCTAGGGCAATGCTTAAGCCAATTTTAGTTCACGGAATGCAGCCAGGCGGTCAATTAACAATAACAACTGACGTTGAAAACTATCCTGGTTTTGCAGAAGTTATTCAGGGTCCATGGTTGATGGATCAAATGAAGGATCAGGCAAAAGCAGTTGGTACTGAAATGATAGAAGATCATATTGCTTCAGTTAATTTAAAGTCAAAACCTTTTGAGGCTATAGGTGAAAGTGGTCAAAAATATACTGCAGACTCGATTATAATCTCGACTGGAGCTCAAGCTAGATGGCTTAATATAAAATCTGAACAAGAATATAAGGGGTTTGGGGTCTCTGCATGCGCAACATGTGATGGTTTCTTTTTTAAGGATAAAACTGTAGCGGTTGTAGGTGGTGGAAATGCAGCAGTAGAAGAAGCAATGTTTCTTACCAAGTTTGCATCTAAAGTAAAACTTATTCATAGAAGAAACGAATTAAGAGCCGAAAAAATGTTACAAAAAAAATTAATGGAAAATAATAAAATTGAAATAGTATGGGATACTGTTGTCGAAGATGTTTTGGGAGATAAAGATCCTAAAAATGTAACAGGTTTAAAAGTAAAAAATGTAAAAACAAATCAATCTAAGGAAATGAAGATTGATGGTCTTTTTATTGCTATAGGTCATGATCCTGCTACCCAATTATTTAAAGATCAACTTAAAATGGATAAGGAAGGTTATTTGATTACTAAGCCAGATTCAACTGAAACTAATGTTCCTGGAGTATTTGCTGCTGGAGATGTAAAAGATAAAATATTTAGACAGGCTGTAACTGCAGCTGGAATGGGGTGTATGGCGGCGCTTGAAGCTGAAAAACATCTTTCTCATAATTAACAAATATGTCAGATAAAGTGTTATTAACTGGAATAAGCGGATGGATTGCTAAACATACAGCAATAGAACTGTTGAACTTAGACTTCGAAGTTTTAGGCACGGTCAGAAATAAAAGTTTAATTGATCAAACCAAAGATACAATAAGCAAATATGCGCCAATAGATAAATTATCATTTGTGGAATTAGATCTTTTGAAAGATGATGGATGGGATAAAGCAATAAAAGACTGCAAATATGTAATGCATATTGCATCTCCTTTTCCAATGAAAGTTTCAAATGACAGAGAAAAATTATTACCAGTTGCTGTTGATGGAACTTTAAGAGTATTAAAATCAAGTATAAAAAATAACGTTGAACAAATAATAGTAACTTCATCTATAGTAGCAATGTTTAGAAAACCTAATAGAAGTAATCCTTATACATTTGGAGAAAATGATTGGACTGATGAAAATTGGATTGAGGGTGTAAGTGACTATTTTCTATCAAAAACTAAAGCTGAAAGAACTGCTTGGGAATTTATGGAAAGCAAAGGGCTAAAAAATAAATTAACAACAATAAATCCGGGGGGTGTATTTGGAGACGCTTTAGATAAAAAAGGTGGCACATCAATTGAATATGTAAGACAATTTCTTAAAGGAAAATTTCCAGCAGCTCCTAAATTTGCAGTTTTAATTTCTGACGTCAAAGATGTTGCAAAATCTCATGTAGCATGTATTCGAAATAAAAAAGTTGGTGGAAGAAGATTAATTGTTGGGAAAGAAGTAAAAAAACTTGTTGAGTTATCACAAATCATGGCAGAAGCAATGCCTGAGTATGCAAAGAAAGTTCCAAAAAAAGAGTTACCTAACTTTATGGTTAAATTAATTAGTTATATAGATTCAAGTGCTAAAACAATGATTCCAGATCTTGGGATTATGATGCAAACAGATTCTACCTACGCAGAAGATCTTTTGGGACTTAAATTTAAAGGAGCAAAAGATTGTATAAGTGAAAATGCTAAATCAGTCGTAAAATTAGGTTTAGTTTAAACCTTCGCAAAATTCTTTAATTTTCTCCATCGCTTTTTCCAAATTTTCCATTGACGTAGCATAAGATATTCTAAAAAAGCCTTCTAATCCAAATGCAGAACCTTGGACTACTGCAATACCATAGTTTTCTAACAGTGACTGAACAAAGTCAGTATCATTTTCAATTTTTTTACCTGATTTATCTTTTTTTCCAATTAATTCTTTACAATTTGGAAATACGTAAAATGCTCCCTCTGGTTTTAAACAATTTATTCCATTTATTGAGTTTAAAGAGTTTACTACAAAATCTCTTCTTTCTTGAAATGCTTTAGATCTAATTGAGATAAAATCTTGTTCACCATTAAGTGCTTCTACTGCTGCTGCTTGGCTTATTGAAGAAGGATTTGTTGTGGATTGAGATTGAATTTTTGCTATAGCCTTAATTATATCTTTAGGGCCTCCAGCATATCCTATTCTCCACCCTGTCATTGCATATGATTTACTTACTCCATTCATGGTCACAACTCTACTTTTTAATTCAGGAACTTGCGCCATTGTGAAAAATTTTAATCCATCATAAGTCACATGCTCATATATATCGTCGCTCAAAATATTTACATGTGGTTTTCTTTTTAAAACTTGGGATAGATTTTTCAATTCTTGTTCAGAATAACATGCTCCAGTAGGATTTGATGGTGAATTCAAAATTACCCATTTCGTATTATTATTTATTTTGCTTTCAAGATCTTTAGCAGTTAATTTAAATTCTTGTTCCTCTGAACATTCAATAACTATTGGGGTTCCTCCAGCTAATAAAACAATATCTGGATATGAAACCCAATAAGGTGCTGGTATAATAACTTCATCACCTTTATTTAGAGTTGCCATCATCAAATTATAAATCACATGTTTGCCACCAGCTCCAACTGTAATTTCATCTACTTTATAATTTAGATTATTCTCTCTTTTAAACTTATTAACTATGGCATTTTTCAAAGCAGGGGTCCCGTCCACGGATGTGTATTTAGTGTCACCTTTTTTAATGGCCTCTATAGCTGCTTCTTTTATATTATCTGGAGTATCAAAATCTGGCTCTCCAGCACCTAGACCTATTACGTCTTTACCCGCAGCTTTAAGTTCTCTAGCTTTTTGGGTAACAGCTAAGGTTGGTGAGGGTTTTATTCTTTTTAGGCTATCAGATATAATGCTCATTGAAATATAATTTTATTTTATTACTTTGTTTATTATATGCAAAATACATATCAAGATTTAATTACAGATCTAGAGGGAAAAAAACCTGAAATTAGCGGTAAACTAGAAGGTGGTAAAAAGTTTAAAATAAAGTCGGATTTTAAACCTGCGGGAGATCAGCCTGACGCAATAAAAAAACTGGTTACCGGAGCCAATAAAGATCAATTTAATCAAGTTTTACTTGGAGTTACTGGTTCTGGAAAAACTTTTACAATGGCGAAAGTTATTGAAGCTACAAACAGGCCAGCTTTAATTTTAGCTCCAAATAAAACTCTTGCAGCACAGCTTTATGGCGAAATGAAAACTTTTTTTCCAGACAATGCGGTAGAATATTTTGTATCATATTATGACTATTACACGCCTGAGGCTTACGTTCCTCGTTCCGATACATATATTGAGAAAGAAGCATCAATAAACGAACAAATAGATAGAATGAGACACTCTGCAACAAGATCTCTATTAGAACGTGATGATGTTTTAATAGTAGCAAGTGTGTCATGTATTTATGGATTAGGCTCAGTAGAAGCATACAGTAAGATGACACTCACTCTTCAAAAAAATTATGATTATAATCGAGAACAAATAATAAAATCTTTAATTAGTCTGCAGTATAAAAGAAATGATCAAAATTTTCATAGAGGAACTTTTAGAGCAAGAGGAGAATATTTAGAAATATTTCCCTCCCATCTTGAGGATAGAGCATGGAGATTAAGTTTATTCGGAGATAAATTAGAAAAAATTGAAGAGTTTGATCCACTGACTGGTGATCAGGTTAGAGAGCTAAGTTTAATAAAAGTTTATGCAAACAGTCACTACATTACTCCAAAACCAACCGTAGAACAGGCGATAATTAATATAAGAAAAGAATTAGAAATAACTCTTAAAAAACATAAAGAGGAAAACAAACTTTTAGAGGCACAAAGATTAGAAGAAAGAACCAAATTTGATTTAGAAATGATTGAAGCTACTGGAACATGTGCTGGAATAGAAAATTATTCAAGATTTTTATCTGGAAGAAAACCGGGTGAACCACCACCAACATTATTTGAATATTTTCCAGATAATACTTTAATTTTTGTAGACGAGTCCCATGTCACAGTTCCACAATTAAATGGAATGTTCAAAGGAGATAGATCAAGAAAAAGTACACTCGCAGAGTATGGTTTCAGATTGCCATCTTGTATGGATAATAGACCGCTAAAATTTGAGGAGTGGGATTTAATGAGAACACAAACAGTATTTGTTTCTGCAACTCCTGGTCCATGGGAACTAGAACAAACTAAAGGAAAATTTATTGATCAAGTTATTAGACCAACCGGTCTAATTGATCCTGAAGTTGAAATAAGACCAGCTAAAAATCAAGTTGATGACTTAATGCATGAATGTAAAAAAGTTATAGAAAAAAACCATCGTGTTCTAGTCACAACTTTGACCAAAAAAATGGCTGAGGACCTTACAGAATACTTACATGAAAATGGAATTAAAGTTAGATATCTTCATTCTGATATAGACACACTTGAAAGAATAGAAATTATGAGAGATTTAAGAATGGGTGTGTTTGATGTATTAGTTGGAATAAATCTTTTAAGAGAAGGATTAGATATACCTGAGTGTGCCTTAGTTGGTATTCTTGACGCTGACAAAGAAGGTTTCTTGAGGTCGGAAACATCACTTATCCAAACGATTGGAAGAGCTGCTAGAAACGTTGAGGGAAAAGTTGTTCTATACGCAGATAAAGAAACTAAAAGTATCAAAAAAGCAATAAAAGAAACAGATAGACGAAGAGAAATTCAATTAGAGTATAACAAAAAGAATAAGATTGATGCTAAATCTGTAAAAAAAGAAATAAGTGATATTTTAGAAAGTGTATATGAAAAAGATTATGTAAAAATTAGTGAAGGATCGAACATAGGTGGAAACCTAAAAAAACATTTAAAAGGCTTAAATAAAAAAATGAAAGAAGCAGCTTCTAACTTGGAATTTGAAGAAGCTGCAAAAATAAGGGATGAAATTAGAAAACTTGAAACAACAGAGTTAGAAATTACTTTGAATCCAAAGATAAGACAGTACGATGTTAAAAATAAACTCTATCCAAAAGGACGTTCTACAATGGGAATGCCTGGTACAAAAGTAACGAAAAAAAGAGACAAAAAATGGAAGCACAAAAGATAATCATTACAGGAGGAGCAACAAGAATTGGAGCTGCAATAGCTGAAAGTTTATCTGGTTTTAACAAAGAAATAGTTATTCAATTTAATAAATCAAAAATAAGTGCTGAAAAACTTAAAAAAAAATTAATACAAAATGGTACTAAAGTATATCTTATCAAAGCAGATCTTAGAAAAGACAAAGATGTTCAAAAGATAGTTAAGTTTGCAAAAACAAAACTAAAATATTTTGATTGCTTAATTAACAATGCTTCACTATTTGAAAACGACAAATTGAAAAATTTTACCTCAGATAGCTGGGAAAATCATATTTCTACAAACTTAAAAGCACCGGCAACACTCACAAAAGAATTTTCAAAGAATGTACGAGGAAAAAATAATAATATAATAAATATAATTGATCAAAGAGTATTTAAACTCACACCTTTTTTTTTCTCATACACTTTAAGTAAAACTGGATTATATACATTGACAAAAACAAGTGCTATGAGCCTTGCTCCAAATATAAGAGTTAACGGTATAGCACCTGGCCCGACTTTAAAGAATAAAAGACAATCAGAAAAACATTTCAAAAAACAGTATTTAGCAACACCTTTAAGAAGACAGGTTGAGGTTGAGCAGGTTTGTAATGCTGTTGACTTTTTTATAAAAAATAAGTCTATTACTGGGCAAGTAATAGCTTTAGACAGTGGTCAAAGCTTAAACTGGCAAACACCAGATATTATGGGAGGCAAAGAATGAGAAAGTTTGTTTTTATATTTATTATTTTAATTTTTTCTACGAATGTTTATGCAAACTCAAAAGAAGTTATAAAAAAAGATGGTTTTGTAGTACCCACAAATAAATGGAAAGATAAAATTAAAATTGATGAAAATTTTGAGGTAAATAACCCTAAAGATAAAATAATAATAATATACAATCATGGTTCTGACGGAAATGATGTTAAATTAAAACATTGTTTCTGGAGATCAGAACTTAGAAATTGGGCTCAACTAGCTGGTGATAAAATAAATGATAAAGAAATTATGGTTTATATACACTGCCAAGGTCAACTAGAGGGTGATTTAGGTGCTAAACTAGGAAAAACAGGAATGTGGATGAAAAAATGGGAGGGACCTTATCCAGGTACCTCAAAAATGGATCGAAGAGTTGAAGGTAATTTAGAGGTTGTTAAGAAATTTGTTAATTTAGGTGTTCCAAAGAAACAAATTTTTATGTCAGGTCATTCTTGTGGTGGATGGGCGACGCTAAGGTTAACAGCACAATATATAAATGAAGTAGGTGGAGGTATATCTCTGATGCCTGCATGTTTTTGGAACTTATCAAAAAAATATAAAGTAAAAAAAGTTGGTTACGAGAAAGCTATGGAAAATTTTCATAAAAAATATCCTGGTATGGCTGGATGGAGACAAAAACAGATTGATATAATTAAAGAGGGAAATGCACCAATTTTAATTTTTACGCACCCTATGGATCACTATGAGGGATTAACGTCTGATTGGATGGATACTGTTCCTAACTTTAAGAGAGTAGTAGTTTCAGAAACGAAAAAAATTAATGGAGAAAAATGTAAAATAGCAGGTTCAAATTGGGAAGAGCCAGTAAAAGATGCCCATATAATAGATTTTGCAGATTGTTTTATGTATTATCACCCAATGATCAAAGAATATATTGCTTCAAGAATAAAATAAATGAAAAAAATTAATTTAAGAATTATTAAGATTGATAAAAATAAAACTTTATTTAATTACGAAAAAAAAGTCATTATTAAAGAATTAATATTAAATCTCACACTTGGCTACTACGATTTTGAAAAAGAAAAACCTCAAAAAGTAAAATTTAGCTTAGAAGCAAATTATAAAGATAAGAAACCCACAAATGATAGAGATTTAAAGTCTATAGTTAATTATGATAAGCTTGTGAGATTAATAAAAAAACTTACAAAAAATAAGCATTATAATTTTTTAGAGACATTAGCAGAAGATGTATTCGATGAATTATTTAAAGATAAAAGAATTGATAAAATTTCACTTCAAATTGAAAAGCTTGAAATCATGAAAGATTGTACTTCAGTAGGAATTCAAATTTCAAAAAAAAGAAGTCATGAAAAACCTTGAAATTGGAAAAGATGCTATAAAAAAGGAGCTTCCTGTAATTCCTAAGCTGCCTGGAATTTACAGAATGTTAAATGAAAAAAATGAAATTCTATATGTGGGTAAAGCCAAAAATCTTCCTAACAGATTAAAGTCTTACGTTTCTGAAAAAAATCATATTATTAGAACTGAGAGAATGCTTTCTCAAACAAGGAAAATTGAAATAACAACAACCTCCAATGAAAGTGAGGCGTTACTATTAGAGGCAAATTTAATTAAAAAACATAAACCAAAATTTAATATTCTTCTAAGAGACGATAAATCATTTCCATTTATTTATATTGGCAACAAAGATAAGTGGCCACAAATTACAAAACATAGAGGAAAGAAAACTAAAGATGGTTTTTATTTTGGGCCATTTGCATCAGCAGGTTCTGCAAACTGGACAATTAAAATGATACAAAAAATTTTCCAATTAAGAGTTTGTGATGACACAGTTTTTAAAAAAAGGGAGAGACCTTGTATTTTGTATCAGATTAAAAGATGCTCGGGGCCATGTGTTGGTTATATTGAAAAAGATGAATATTCAAAAACTGTTGGAGATGCAATTGAGTTTGTTTCTGGGAAATCAAGAAAAATACAAAAAAGTCTTTCTGACCAAATGGAGAAGGCAAGCGAAGATCTCGATTTCGAAAAAGCAGGAATATTAAGAGATAGAATTAAATCGCTTAATATTATTCAATCATCACAAAGAGTGAATGAAGCTAATTTAGTTGAAGCAGATGTAATTGCAGGTTTTAAAGAGTCTGGTAAGACATGTATCCAAGTATTTTTTTATAGGTCAAAACAAAATTGGGGCAATCAAGCTTTCTTTCCAAAACATGATCCGGACGACAAATTAGAGGATATTTTAAACTCTTTTATTGCACAGTTTTATGAAAATAAAAATGCACCTCAAAATTTAATTTTAAGTCATAAAATTAAAGAAAAAGAATTATTGGAAAAAACTTTTTCAAAAAAAGAAAATAAAAATGTTTCTATTTCAATTGCTAAGAAGGGTTCAAAATTGAAAATTGTAGAGCTAGCTGTCAAAAATGCTAAAGATAGTTTGAATCGTAAAATTTATGAAAGTCAGAATAATAAAAACTTCTTTGAGGAAATTGCACAAAAATTCAATTTAGAAACTAATATAAGTTTAATTGAGGTCTATGATAATAGTCATATGCAAGGCACGAATAGTGTTGGTGCATTAATTACTTATGGAGAAGATGGTTTTGTTAAAAAAAGATATAGGAAGTTTAATATTAAATTTAAAAATAATGAACAGGACGATTACGGAATGATTAAAGAAGTCTTGACCAGAAGATTTAAAAGGGCAATGCAAGAAAAAGATAATTATCTGTCATTCCCTGATTTAGTTTTAATTGATGGAGGAAAAGGTCAGTATTCTAGCGCAAGAGAGACGCTGAATGAATTAGGATTATATGACATTCCGGTTGTCGCAATAGCAAAAGGTAAATTTAGAAATAGTGGAAATGAGACTTTTTTTCATAATGGAAAGGAATTCAAGTTCGAAAAAAATGAACCAACCTTATTTTTTTTACAAAGAATAAGAGATGAAGCGCATAGATTTGCGGTAAGCGCCCATAGAGTCAGAAGAAAAAAAGGTTTAAGCAAATCTCTTTTAGATCAAATAGAGGGAATTGGATCAATAAGAAAAAGAGCATTATTGAACCATTTTGGCTCAGCTAGAGCAGTAGAATCTGCAAGTCTTGATGAGATTAAATCTGTGGATGGTGTTGAAGAAAAAGTTGCAACAAAAATATATAATTTTTTTCACGAATGAAAATTAAAATTCCAAATTATTTGACTATTGGAAGAATAATCATTGTTCCTATTTTTGTTTTTACCTTTTATCTTCCTGGTTTTTATGGTGATGTTTTACCATTTGCATTATTTGTAATAGCATCATTTACAGACTTTTTAGACGGTTTACTTGCTAGAATGTTTAAAGAAGAATCAAAACTTGGAGAGTTATTAGATCCAATAGCAGATAAAATAATTGTTGCAACGGCTTTAATTCTGCTTGTAATGGATGAAACCATTAAAAATTATGAAGTGATAGCAGCAATTATTATTTTAACTAGAGAGATTTTGATTTCAGGTTTAAGAGAATTTTTAGCAAAAGGTAAAATTAATTTACCAGTTTCGAGTTTATCTAAATATAAAACATTTTTACAGATGCTTTCAATTTCACTTCTCCTTACTGGTGAAACAGGAAATAAAATTATAAATTTTCAGGACTATAATGCCCAAACCATTGGTATTATTCTGCTTTGGCTATCAGCATTTATTACTTTGTATACAGCCTATGACTATTTAAGAAAAGGTATTGATCACGCAATTTCTGAGGATAGTAAAGATTAAGCAGCTTTTCTTTTTCTTACAAGAGAATCGTAACTTGAGGATAATTCTAAAATTGTTTCACAAACTTTATAATTATTTTTATCTATCTGAGACACTGGTGTTACCTCGGCTGCAGTTCCTGTCAAAAAACAACCTTCAAAGTCTGAAAGTTCATTCGGAGATATTTTTCTTTCGTGTACTTTAATATTTTTTGATTTTGCAATTTCAATCACTGTACGTCTAGTTATTCCGTCAAGAAAAGAATCTGGAATTGGGGTATGAAATTCATTATTTTTGTCTTTAAAAAAAATATTTGCACCAGTAGCCTCTGCAATATTTCCCTCATGATCTAACATCAGTGAATCTGTAAACCCTAGTCTTTCTGCTTCGTGTTTAGATAGAGTGCATATCATATATAACCCTGATGCTTTAGTATCCCAAGGAACCGAGTCTGGAGCTGGTCTTTTCCATTTTGAAATGTTTAATTTTATTCCCTCAGTTTTTAATTTTGGATCAAAATAAGTTCCCCATTCCCAACTTGCAATTGCAACATGAATTTTTGTTTTTTGAGCAGATATCGCCATCATCTCACTACCTCTCCATGCAAATGGTCTTATGTATCCATTTTGAACTTTCTGAGCTGCAACAGTTTTTTTAGTTGCAATATTTATTTCCTCTTGCGTGTAAGGAAGCTCCATACCCATTCTTTTTGCTGAATAAAAAAATCTTTCAGTATGGTCTTCTAGTTTAAAAATTTCACCGTCATAAACTCTGAGCCCTTCAAATATACAACTGGCATAATGTAATCCGTGGCTTAAAACATGGAGTTTTACATTTTGCCATTCTATAAGCTCATTATTGTACCAAATTTTTCCTTCTCTTTTATCAAACGGTATCATTAGAATTTATTTTCCAAAAAAATATCTTTGTATATATAATATGTCAATATAACTTACCAATATGAAAGATCTTTTGTACTTAAAAGACGAACAATTAAAAGAATTTATTGAGGAACTATTCATAAGTTATAGAGAATCCTTCGGAGACGCCAAAAAGACGCTCGAAAAGTATTCTCTAGGGATTGCTCACCATAAAGTCATTCATATTATTTCGATAAATGACGGTATTACAATATCTAATCTATTAAAAAAATTAAAAGTAACAAAACAAAGCTTAAATAGAATTCTTAATGATTTAATAAAGTTCGATATTATTTCTTTTGTAAAAGACGATAAAGACTCAAGAATGAAGCACGTCCATCTTACAAAAAAAGGAAATGATGTCTTTGATGAAATATTTAATTCTCAAAAGATGAGAATTTATAATGCTCTTATGAACTCAACTTCTTCTGAAGTAAATAATTTCAAAAGTGTTTTAAAAAAGATTATAAATGAATAATTTTGATGCCCATATACTTGTTGTTGATGATGATGATGGAATTAGAAATTTAGTTAAAAAATATTTGAATGAAAATAATTATTTAATCACAACTGCAAAAGATGCAAAAGATGCGGATGAAAAAATAAAAATTATAAAATTTGACCTTATTATATTAGATATAATGATGCCTGGACAAACTGGCTTGGAGTTTTTGAAAATAAATAAGAAAATAATTAATACTCCAGTAATTTTACTTACAGCTAAAGGGGAACCAAAGGAGAGAATTGAGGGTTTGGAAATTGGAGCTGATGATTATCTGCCGAAACCTTTTGAACCGAAAGAATTGGTATTAAGAATAAAAAATATTTTAGAAAAAACTAAAAGCAGTAATACTAAAAGGGTTATTGAATTTGATAACATTAAAATTGACCTTAATAAATTAATGATACATAAAAATGAAGAGGAATTTAAAATCAATAATACTGAAAAAATAATTTTAGAAAAAATGATTAATTCGCCTGGAAAGTCTTTTTCGAGGGATTACATAGGGAATTTAATAGATATTGATAAAGAAAGATCTATTGATGTAATAATAACAAGACTAAGAAAAAAAATTGAATTAAATCCAAAAAAACCAAAATATCTTCAAACTTTAAGAGGAACAGGTTATGTCTTATGGATTGAATAAAATTTTAAAAAATATTCTTCCTAAACAATTATTTTATAGAGCTCTATTAATTGTTGCTACCCCCATAATCATTCTTCAAATAACTATATCCGTAGTTTTTTTTGATAGTCTATGGATTAAAACTAACAAAGGTATGACAAGAGCCCTAATAGGCGAAATAAAATTTTTTATTGAAGCTTATGATAATGAACAATATAACAAAGATTCATTAACTAAATTATTTTCAGATACACAAAATATTAAAGCATTTTATGTTCCACATAAAGTTCTTCCAAAAGATGACCTTGAAAGATGGTTTAGTCCAATGGACAGAACATTAAGAAGAGAACTAAAATCAAAATTTTCTCAATATTGGTTTGATACAACCTCTTTTAAAGAAACAATAGATTTAAAAATAAAATACCTTAACGGATATTTCCAATTTGAAGTGCCGAAATCAAGAGTAACTAATTCATCTGCAAGAACATTTGCATTATGGATCACTTTACCAGCATTTCTTTTAATAACTATTTCATTAATTTTTTTAAAAAATCAAACAAGACCAATTATAAACCTAGCAAGAGCATCAGAAAAATTTGGAAGAGGTGAGGATGTTGGTGAATATAGACCATCCGGTGCTTTAGAAATTAGACAAGCAGGATACGAGTTTGAAAGAATGAGAAAAAGAATAATTCGACATCTTAACCAAAGATCTGAAATGCTTTCAGGTATCAGCCACGACTTAAGAACACCACTTACAAGAATAAAACTTCAATTAACTTTCATTAAAGATAAAGATTTATCAGATAAATTATCAGAAGATGTAATAGAAATGGAGAAAATGCTTAATGAATACTTACAATTTTCTAAAAATAGATCTAACGAAAAAGGTAAAAAGTTTAATTTATCAATTCTCCTATCTGAAATAATAAAAAAATATGACAATGATAATATTCATTCTGAATTAACTTCAGACATAAATTTATTTGGAAAAAGAGATCTTATGAAAAGATGTATAACTAATTTTATTGACAATGCTTTAAAATATGGAAGCCAAATCACTATAAAATTAAAACAAAGCAACAACAATATCATAATATTAATTGATGATGATGGGCCTGGTATACCAAAAAACGAGTACGAGAATGTTTTTAAACCTTTTTATAAAATTGATAAAAGTAGAGGAGAAACAAAATCAAGTGTTGGCTTAGGGATGTCAATAGCTTCAGATATAATTCAGTCACATGGAGGAAATATTAAATTAGATAAATCTAAATTAAATGGGTTACAGGTAAGAATTACCTTACCGTTTTGATTTATTTTTTTTTGTTTTTTTTAGATTTTGTTTTTTTTCTAAATTTTCAACTCTTTTCTTCAACACCTCAAACTCTTCTTTAGAGGGAATTTCAAGTTTATTGATAATTTCTTCTTTTTTTGATTTTAAAATATTTACAATTTCATCACTCAAATCATTATATGTAACTAGACCTTGCTCAAATATTTTTGCAATTTTGTTTATAACAAATTTTGATTTTGACATATAAAGCTTATTTAAAATAATATATTCTTACTATTATTTTTTGAAAATGTTTACTAATAATTTTGACCCAGTAGCTTTTACATTATTTGCATTAGAAATTAGATGGTATTCTTTGGCTTATATTTTTGGTATTTTATTTGGCTGGTTTTACTGTAAAAAATTTTTAATAAGAGATAAAATAATTTCATCACTATTTGACGATCTATTAACATATTTGATTATAGGAATAATTGTTGGGGGGAGGCTTGGTTACGTATTATTTTATAACATAAAATATTATTTAAATAATGTAATAGAAATACTTTTCATTTGGGAAGGAGGTATGTCATTCCATGGAGGTTTAATTGGTATTTTTTTTGCAACTTATCTGTTCAGTCGAAAACATAAAATAAATAAATATATTTTTTTAGATTTAATATCTGTATCTGCGCCTATTGGAATTTTTTTAGGGAGAATAGCAAATTTTATCAATGGTGAACTTATTGGGAAAGCTACAAACGGCTTTTGGGGTGTCATTTTTCCAAAAATTGATAGTATCCCAAGACACCCATCACAATTATATGAAAGTTTCTTAGAGGGAATTATTTTATTCATTATATTAAATATTATTTTTTTTAAAAAAAAATATAAAACTGGAACAGTATCTTGTGGATTTCTAATTTTTTATGGGATATTTAGATTTATATCCGAATTTTTTCGAGAACCGGATATTCAAATCGGCTACATAATAGGGTCATTAAGCATGGGAATGACGCTAAGTTTATTAATGATTTTTTTTGGTTTAATTCTTTACAAAATAAATGGAACAAAAACTTAAAAATTTTCGAATTAAATTTAATAAAAAAATTCCTGTAGATGAGTTATTGGAAAGAGCTTTATATGATCCTAATGCTGGATATTATAATAATAGGATACCATTCGGTAAAAAAGGCGACTTTATAACTTCACCAACTATATCAAACTTATTTTCTGAGATTCTGGGAATTTGGATTATATCTGCGTGGGAAAAACTAGAAAAGCCAAAAATATTTAATGTAGTAGAACTTGGGCCCGGGGATGGTAGTCTAACTAAAGTGCTAATTAACACATTCAAAAAATTTCCTGACTTTAATAAGTCCACAAAATTATTTTTATATGAAAAGAGTAGTTTGTTGAAAAAAGTCCAAAAAAAAAAAATTAGCAATAAAAAAATCAAATGGATAAAAAGTTTTGATCAAATTAAGGACGGTCCAATAATTTTTTTTGGAAATGAATTTTTTGATGCAATTCCAATTAAACAATTTTCACAAAATAACAATCAATTTTTAGAAAAATGTTTTATCGTAAATAAAGAAGGTTTAAAAGAAACATATAAAAAAGCCTCAGATATAGATGTTTCATATTTAAAATCATTTAATGTTCTCAAAGGACAAAAATTTATAGAATATCCAAAATTAGGCTTCTTTGAGCTAGATAAAGTTGTCAAAAAAATTTCAAAAAATTCTGGAGGAATCTTACTTATTGATTATGGTTATTTAGATCCTTTTAATCAGAATACTTTACAAACAGTTATGAAAAATAAAAAAGTAAAGTTGGATAAATTGCTTAGTCATATTGGAAAATCTGATATTACATATTTAGTAAATTTTAATTTATTGAAAGAGTATTTTGAAATGAAAAATTTAACAGTTAAAAATATTGTAACACAAAAATTTTTTTTAGAAAAAATGGGAATTATTGAAAGAGCGAAAATACTCGAAAAAAATATGAATAATAAAGAAAAATGTAATATGTTTTTAACTCTGAAAAGACTTTTAGATAAAAAATTTATGGGAGAACTATTTAAAGTGATTTTTGCCTTTAAAAGTGAAACAGATAATTATTTAGGTTTCAATTAATGTTTTATTCAAAAAAATTAAAGAAAGAAATAAATATTAGCCACTGCTTTTTCAACAGACTAGGAGGAAAATCAAAAGGTATTTATAAAAGCTTAAATTGTGGAAGGGGATCAAGAGATAAAAAAAAATATATAAGTAAAAATTTAAATATCGTAAGTAAAAAAATTAGTAATTCTTATAAAAAACTAATTTTATTAAATCAAATTCATAGTAATAAGTTTTTTTTTGTTAATGATTATAAATTAAAAAAAAAAAGACTAGTTGGAGATGCACTATTAACAAATAGAAGAAAATTAATAATAGGTGTATTAACGGCTGATTGTGTACCTGTATTGCTTTACGACAAAAAATTAAAAATAATTTCGGCAATTCATGCGGGATGGAAGGGGGCTTATAAAGGAATAATTAAAAAAGTAGTTAGACACTTAAAAAAAAGGGGTAGCGAGTCAAAAAATATTATTGCAGCAATTGGTCCATGTATTTGCCAAAAAAATTATGAAGTAAAGAGTGATTTTAAATCGAAATTTATAAAACAAAGTCGAAATAACAAATTTTTTTTCAAATTCGTAAAAAATAAAACATATTTTAGCCTTAATAAATATGTTAAATATCAATTAATTAGTCTTGGAATTAAAAAAATAGATATAATTAATAAAGATACTTATAACGAAAAAAACAATTTCTTTAGTGCTAGAAGATCTATACATAATAAAGAAAATGATTATGGTAGAAATATATCATTAATTATGATTAATTAGATTGTCTCAATGAAATTATTAACTGGAAACAGTAACAAAAATTTAAGTAAAAAGATTTCAACATATCTTAAAACAAAACTAGTTAATTCAAATATTAAAAAATTTTCAGATGGAGAAATTTACGTTGAAATAAATGAAAATATAAGAGGAAATAATATTTTTATCATCCAATCTATATCTTCTCCAGCAAACGATAATTTGTTAGAGATGCTTTTGAGTATCGATGCACTTAAAAGATCATCTGCAAAAAATATTACTGCGGTAATACCTTACTTCGGATACGCAAGACAGGATAGAAAAGTCGTACCTAGAACTTCAATATCTGCAAAATTGATTTCAAATTTAATTACAAAGGCGGGAGCAGATAGAGTAGTTACTGTTGATTTACATGCAGGTCAGATTCAAGGTTTCTTTGATATTCCTGTTGATAATCTTTATGCAACACCAATTTTTTATAGACATATAAAAAAAAATCTTAAAATGAATAATTTAGTGTGTGTCTCACCAGATGTTGGTGGGGTAGCAAGAACAAGAGGTTTAAGTAAATTACTGAATGTCAATCTCGCAATTGTAGATAAAAGAAGACCCGCTCCTGGAAAATCGGAGGTTATGAATATTATTGGAGATATAAAAAATAAAATTTGTATAATTGTGGATGATATTATCGACTCTGGGGGGACAATAGTAAATGCTGCTAAAATGTTAAAATCTAGAGGTGCAAAAGAAATACACGTTTATATAACTCATGGAGTATTGAGTGGAGATGCAGTTAAAAGAATTAAAAACTCTCCCATCAAAAACTTAGTAATCACAGATACGATTGATAATTCCAAAAAAATAGGTAACGCAAAGAATATTCAAATTTTAAGTATTTCCAATCTTCTTGGTGAAGCTCTTAAAAGAATATCTAATTCAACATCAGTTTCAGATTTATTCAAATAATTTTCTTGTTTTATAGATAAAGTTGGGTTAAAAAACCTATCTTTTATGAATACTTTAGAAGCCAACATAAGAAGTACAAAAACTAAAGGTGAATTAAACACTTTAAGATCTCAAGGTAATGTTCCAGCAGTAGTTTATGGTGGGGAAGACAAAAACCAAAACATATCTGTTTCAAAAAAAACTTTAATCAACTTGTTAGAAAGAGAAAATTTTCTATCTAATATAATTAAATTAAAAATTGATGGTAAGGATCAAAATGTTTTGCCGAGAGATGTTAAATTTGACATATTGTCAGACGAACCAACACATGTTGATTTTTTAAGAATTGTGAAAGGTGGTAAAGTAATTTTACAAATACCAGTTAAATTTATTAATAGTGATAAATCGCCAGGATTGAAAAGAGGCGGTGTACTAAATATCGTAAGAAGAAAAGTTGAACTAAAATGTCCAACGGAAAATATTCCTAATGAACTTATAGTGGATTTAGATGGAGTTGATATCGGTCAAAGTTTTAAAATATCGGCTATTAAACTTCCAGAAAATGTCCATCCAACAATCCAAGGACGAGATTTTGTTGTTGCAACTCTAGCAGCACCTACAGTTATTAAAGAACCAGAAAAACCGGCAGAAGCTACGGAAGGTGCTGAAGCAACAGGCGAAGAAGGTGCAACTCAAGCAACTGAAGGAGCTGAGGGAGATGGAAAAGCCCCTCCGGCAGATGCAGCTAAATCTGAAAAGAAAGATGATGCAAAAAAAGGAGATGATAAAAAATCTCAACCAGAAAAAAAATAAATAAGCTGAAAAACTTTAGATAAAATAATAATGTTACTTTTTGTAGGTCTTGGTAATCCTTCCCCTAATAGTGAGAATAACCGTCACAATATCGGATTTAAAATTATAGACGCAATAAATCAAAAATTTGGTTTATCAAAACAAAAACCAAAATTTAAAGGATTACTAACAACTGGAACAATTAATGGAAGAAAGGTTTATGCAATTAAACCACTTACATTTATGAACAACTCTGGGATTTGTATTAGAGAATTAATTGAATATTTCAAAATTGAGGCAGAAAATGTAATAGTATTTCACGACGATCTAGATATAGATTTCGGAAAGATAAAAACAAAGTTTGGTGGATCTAGTGCAGGGCATAATGGTATAGAATCCATAGATAAGTTTATTGGAAAAGATTATTCAAGAGTAAGAATTGGCATTGGTCATCCAAAAAATAATATAGAAGTATCAGATCATGTTTTGCAAGATTTTAATGAAGATGAAAAAATAGAGCTTTCCTCGATGACTGAAAATATTACAAAATCTTTACCAATTCTTATTGATAAAAAATTGGATTTGTTTTCAAGCACAGTAAATAATAAATAGATGGGTTTCAAATGCGGTATAGTAGGATTACCAAATGTTGGTAAATCAACCTTGTTTAACGCTTTGACTAACTCTTCCAAGGCTCAGGCTGAAAATTTTCCTTTCTGCACTATCGATCCAAATATTGGGGTAGTGCCGGTTCCAGACGAGAGAATTGATAGACTTTCAGAAATTTCTAGTTCTAAAAAAAAAATCTATACTACGATCTCATTCGTCGATATTGCTGGACTAGTCAAAGGTGCTTCAAAAGGAGAAGGATTAGGAAATAAATTTCTTTCTCATATTAGAGAAGTTGATGCAATTGTTCATATGATAAGATGCTTTGACTCTGAAGATATCCAAAATGTAAATACTGGGGTTGATCCAATAAGAGATTTGGAAATTATTGAAACTGAAATGATGTTAGCAGATATAGAATCTTTACAAAAAAGATTGGACAAGAAAAACAAAAAAAATCTAGACGAAAAGTTACTAGAAATTTTAGAGAATGCATTTGAAGCGCTAAATAACGGTAAAGATTTATCGATATTAGCAAATGAATATGACGATAAGATCATGAATCAAACTGGTCTATTAACAATAAAACCAAAAATTTATGTTTGTAACGTAGACGAGGAAAGTATTAAAAATGGAAATAATTATACAAATAACTTTATTAAAAAATTTGGAGCCCAGAATACTATTATTATTTCAGCAGATATTGAAAATCAAATTAATCAATTTGAGAAAGAAGAAAAAAAGAACTTTATGAATATGATAGATATAAATGACACCGGCCTTAATAAATTAATTAGTAAAGGTTATAATATTTTGAAATTAGAAACTTTCTTTACATCTGGGCCAGAAGAAACTAGAGCATGGACTATTAAAAAAAATTGTACAGCACCAACAGCTGCTGGTGAAATACATACTGACTTTGAAAAAGGTTTTATTAGAGCTGAAACTGTATCTTATAAAGATTTTATTGAAAATAACGGATGGTCTAACTCAAGGAGTAATGGAAAGATGAGATTAGAAGGTAAAGATTATATTGTTAAAGATGGAGATGTTTTAAATTTCAGATTCAACACGTGACCAAATTTTTTTCATGCTAAAATAAACTAAGATTGTAATTATAATCAAATATATTATTGCCCTAAATCCAATTTTATGTCGTTCCTCTAAATGTGGTTCTGCAGCCCATGAAAGAAATGTTGTGACATCTCGTGCCATCTGTTCTTCTGTGGCGTTAGTTCCATCTGCATATTCAACTATACCTTCAGATAATGGGTTTGACATTTTAATTTTATTACCTGCCATGTATTTATTGTAATAAACTCCATCATCTAAAGAAATACCTTCGGGTGGCTCCTCATAACCAAGTAGTAAAGAATATATATAGTCCGCTCCACCCTTTCTGGCTTTAACAAGTACTGACATATCAGGTGGGTATGCTCCTCCGTTCGCGGCAGTTGCTTCTTTATCATTTGCATATGGGCTTACAAAATTATCTGATGGTCTTGCTGGTCTATCAAACATTTCACCATCATCATTTGGTCCATCTCTTACTTCAAATTGTGAAGCTATTATTTTAACTTGTTCCTCACTAAATTCTGGACCACCAGGTTGGGATAGATTTCTATAACTTAAGTGTTTCATTGAGTGGCATGATGCACAAACTTCTGTATATACCTGGTAACCTCTTTGTAGTGAAGCTCTATCAAAAGTTCCGAAAAAACCTTTAAAACTCCAGCCAGGACTCATGGGTTCCGCAGCTTTTTCTGCAGAAAAAGAAATTGTGCTATTTAAAAATAATGTAGTTAAAAAAAAAAAGAAAATTATAAATTTTTTCATAATTTATCTTTTCTTTCCCTTACAACTGATGCACTAACCGATCCACCTAGGACAGGTTCAGTAATACTCAGTGGCACATCTAACACCTTCTCCTTCTTACTTAAGATAGGAAGAATTATTAAAAAATGAGCAAAATAATATGCTGTTGCTACTCTTGCAACTAATAGATAAATTCCTTCGGCTGGCATTGCTCCAACGTAACCTAGTATTAAAACGTCAGCTACTAAAAACCAATAAAATTGTTTATATAATGGTCTAAAAACTGCTGATCTCGTTTTTGAGGTATCAAGCCAAGGAAGTATTACTAGAATAAACAAAGCACCAAACATTGCAATAACTCCTAAAAGTTTATCAGGAACAGATCTTAAAATTGCATAGAAAGGAAGTAAATACCACTCAGGAACAATATGAGCAGGCGTTACCATTGGATTCGCTTCAATATAGTTATCAGCATGACCAAGAATGTTTGGAGAATAAAATACAAAAAAGGCAAAAACTATTAAAAAAATTAGTAAGGCAAATAGATCTTTTATTACAATGTACGGATGAAATGGAACAGTATCTTTAGAAGGTTTTTTTAAATCTATACCAATTGGATTATTATTTCCTGGAACATGAAGTGCCCAAATATGAAGCACAACAAGACCAAGAATTAGAAAAGGAATTAAATAATGTAAGCTGAAAAAACGAGTTAGAGTTGGATTGTCAACAGAATAACCACCCCATAACCATGTGACTATGCTTTCACCAACTAAAGGTATAGCACTAAACAAATTTGTAATAACAGTAGCTCCCCAAAAACTCATTTGTCCCCAAGGTAAAACATATCCCATAAAAGCAGCAGCCATCATTAGAATGTAAATTATCATCCCTAAAATCCATATTATTTCTCGTGGCGATTTATAAGATCCATAATACAAAGATCTAAATATATGAATATAAACAGCTAAAAAAAACATTGATGCACCATTTGCATGAACATATCTAATAAGCCATCCATAATTTACGTTTCTCATGATATGCTCTACGCTTCCAAAAGCTAGATCTGCGTGAGCAACATAATGCATTGCTAAAATTAATCCTGTTACAATTTGAGTAATTAAACAAAAAGTTAATATTCCCCCAAAGGTCCACCAGTAGTTAAGATTTTTTGGCGTTGGATAATCAGTCAAATGTTTTCCAAGAGTTAACAAGGGTAGACGGTCATTAAACCATTTTCCAAATTTTGAACTAGGGGTATATTCGTGATCGCTCATTTTTTAACCTATCTTTATTGTGTTGCTATTTACAAATTCGTATTTAGGTACTTCCATATTTGTTGGGGCAGGACCCTTTCTGATTCTACCAGACGTATCATAATGTGAGCCATGACAGGGACAAAACCATCCACCGTACTCTCCTTTATCTCCTAATGGAACACACCCTAAATGTGTACAAACACCTAACATCACAAGCCACTCAGGATCTTTTGCTCTATCTTCATCTTTTTCTGGATGTTTTAATTCCTGTAAGTTTACATCCCTAGCTTCAGCAATTTCTTCATCGGTTCTTCTTCTAATAAAAACGGGTTTTCCTCTCCACAAAACTGTTATGGATTGACCTTTTTCAACATTGCTAACATCAACTTCAGTGCTAGCTAAAGCTTTTACTGATGCGTCAGGGTTCATTTGGTCAATTAGAGGCCAAACTGTAGCCCCTACTCCAACTGCTCCAACCGCATAAGTAGCTGTGAAAATGAATTCTCTTCTTTTGACTTTCTTCTCTGACATTTAATTTTTAAAATATTAATATCTAATATATGATTTCATATAATAAAAAAGCATAATATTTCCACTGATAGAATGACACATTGTAGAGCCGATTTTACTCCTAAAATAGCGTTATACGAGCCAGACATACCCCAAAATACAGCAGCAATCATAAGAACTTGTGCGTGTCTGGGTGCTCAATTAGAAATTATCGAACCATGTGGTTTTCTTCTCAGCGATAAAAGATTTAAGAGGGTTGTAATGGATTATATAAATATTAAAAATATAAATTTTCATAAAAGTGCTGAAGATTTTTTTAAGGCTAAATCAAATGAAAGGGTTATTTTAATTACAACAAAAGCAAAAAAAATATATACTGATTTTAAATTTAATAAACAGGATACTTTACTTTTTGGAAAAGAAAGTGCCGGTGTACCAAAAAATGTTCATAATCTATTAAAAGAAAAAATAAGAATTCCAATGGTTGGTAAAAAAAGATCATTAAATTTATCTACATCAGTCGCCATAATACTTAGCGAAAGTTTGAGGCAAATTAAATTATAATTATGGATATCGGATCAAAGAAAAATATTGTTAAAAACTGGTTTATGATTCTTCAAGATATTATTTCGAATGATATTGAAAAATTAGAAAATAAAGGAAATATTTTTAAGATTAAAAACTGGTCAAGAGGTCTAAATCAAGGCGGTGGGGAGTTTAGAATTTTTGAAAATGGTAAAGTATTTGAGAAAGTCGGTGTAAATTTTTCTGAGGTTTACGGTAAATTTCCAAGAAAATTTAAAGGTCAAATTCCTGGAACAAAGAAAAATTCAAATTTTTGGGCGTCAGGCATATCAGTTGTTATGCATATGAAAAATCCTCATATACCTGCTATGCATTTTAATACTAGATATATTGTTACATCTCACGGATGGTTTGGGGGTGGAATGGATGTAACGCCATGTTTAAAAGATGAAAAATTAAAAAAATGGCTTCATAGTGAACTTAAAAAAACATGTAACTTACATAATAAAAATTATTACAAAAAATATAAGGAGTGGTGTGAAAAATACTTCTTTTTGCATCACAGGAATGAGGAGCGAGGAATTGGGGGTATCTTTTTTGATTACAAAAAAAGTAATTGGGAAAAAGATTTTGCTTTCGTAAGAGACGTTGGATTATCATTTATTAAAATTTTTAATGAAATTATAAAAATAAAAAGAAAAAAAAAGTGGACAATAAAACAAAAAGAAACACAATACTTAAAAAGAGGAAGATACGTAGAGTTCAATCTTCTATATGATAGAGGTACTAAATTTGGATTACAAACTGGAGGTAATGTGGAAGGAATATTAATGTCATTACCCCCTATAGCCAAATGGAAATAAAATGGAAAAAGAACCTATTACTGTAACTGGTTTAGAAAAACTTAAAAGTGAATTAATATTTTTAAAAGAAAAAAAAAGACCAGAGATTGTCGAGGCGATATCAGAAGCAAGATCACATGGAGACTTAAAAGAAAATGCTGAGTACCACGCAGCTAAAGAACAACAATCTTTAAATGAAGGAAGAATCGAAGAAATAAATGACATAATAGCTAGAGCAAATGTCATTGATGTAACAAAGCTTACTAACGATGGTAAAGTAATTTTTGGTTCAACAGTTTATTTAATAAATTTAGATACTGATGATAAAATAGATTATAAAATTGTTGGAAAAGATGAAGCGGATTTAAAGCAAAAATTAATTTTTTTTAAGTCGCCAATAGGAAAAGGTTTGATAGGAAAAAATAAAGGAGACCTGGTAGAAATTCACACACCAGCAGGAGTTAAAAATTTTGAAATTAAAGACGTAAAATATATTTAACTTTCCAATATTTTTTTTATATTTTTGTCAGAAATTTTGAAATTATTTTTTATCCAGACATTTTCAATTTCTTTGAGTTTTTCACCTACCCTTTGTCCTTCAGGAATACCAAAATTTTTAATTAGATCACCTCCAGTAACAGACAATTTAGGTACCTCTTTATTTTCAAAAAAATTAATTTGATTGACTAAGTTTTTATCAAGTTTTTTTGATGTATATATTTTGTAATTTAATATATCAACCAAACCCTCTTTACCGTTAAAATAAAATATTTTCCAGAGATTTTGGGAATTAAATTTAATAGGTGGTTTTTTGCTAAAATAAAACTCCTTTATTAATTTTATTCTCTTCTGATTTTTTTTTGAAATATTGAATTTATAAAAAAAATAATCAGAATTATCTGTATTATCTAATACTAGAAGTGACAGAAAAAATGTAAAATCTAAATTATGTAAATTATTTTTTGTGTAATCATTTAATTTTTTAAAAAATTCAATTTGTTTAAATTCTGGAAATATTGCACAAATTATTTCGTAAGAAAATTTGACTTCACATAATTTTATAAAGCAATTTGACTTATAAATCTTTTTTAATTCGTCTAGTAATCTTTCTGATGATAATTTTTTTATTCCAACTATATTTTTTTTAATAGCTTTTTTAATTTCTGTATGGTGTTCATTATTACTATAAAGCGCAAAAAATCTGAAATATCTTAGTATTCTTAGATAGTCCTCTTCTATTCTTCTTTGTGGTTCTCCAACAAATTTTATAAGTCCATTTTCTAAATCTTTTTTTCCATCAAAAGGATCGAACAAATTTCCGTTAATATCTGCGTATATGGAATTAATCGTAAAGTCACGTCTTTCAGCATCTTTGATCCAGTCAGTTGTAAATTTTATTTCTGCATGACGACCATCAGTTTTAATATCACTTCTCAATGATGTTATTTCAAATTTATCATTTTCAATTAAAGCTGTAATAGTTCCATGTTCAATACCAGTCTCAAAAAAATTTATATTTTTTTTTTTTAAAGCCTCTTTTACTTTTGTTGGGTCAATATTTGTAGCTAAATCAATATCATCAACTTTTTCATTGTTAATAATTTTTCTTACGCAGCCTCCAACATATCTTATCTCAGCTTTATTTGAGCAACTTTCAATTGCATCAAAAATTTTTTCTACATTTCTCTCTTTTCTTAATTTTATAAATCTGTGATTAATATTGTTAAGATTTTTTGTAGAAGAAAAAAATTTATTTAAAATATCAAGCATATCTGGCTGGGGCGCTAGGATTCGAACCTAGGAATGGCGGTACCAAAAACCGCTGCCTTACCACTTGGCTACGCCCCAAAAACATTTATTTTTTTATAACGCAATTTTTTATATAGTTTTAGTTATAATACACAAACAATTATTTAATTTCCTTTTATAAATTTTCAATGCATTTTTTGCAAATTTATTAGAGTTAAAATACATAATTATCGCAGATCCAGAACCTGTCATTCGGACAAAATTAGCTTGTTTGTTTTGATCAAGTAAATTTTTAATTTTTTTTAAATTTGGGTATAATTTAAAAGCACTTTTTTCTAAGTCATTTTTACCATTTAGAATCACATTTTTCACAATATTTTTTTTTGTTTTGTTAAATTCAGACTTGGAAAAGGTTTTGTTCGCTAAATATATTTTCTTTGTAGAGCAGCCAAAAGTAGGTTTTACAATTAAAATATAATATTTTTTAATATTGGTAACTTCTTCAATAGATCCATCTCCATATAAAATTTTAGGTTTACTATTTAACCCCAGAATCACATCTGATCCAATTTTTGAAGCATATTTTTTTAATTCACTTAAGTTAATTAACTTATTTTTATAAAAAAAATTTAATAGATTTGATGCGTTCATAGATCCACCTCCCATCCCAGATTGGATTGGAATTTCTTTTTTTATCGATATTTTATATTTGTTTTTCAATTTATTATCTTTATCTAACAAACTAAGTAATTTTGTAATCGTATTTTTTTTTGTTATATTTTTTGAAAATTTTCCCGTAAATCTAACTACATGGGAATTTGATTTTAATTTAGTAATATAAATTTTATCAGATAGATTTATAAAGCAAACAAGGGACTCGATTAAGTGTAATTTTTTTATTTTTGATTTTTTAATTACATTTAAATTAAGATTAACCTTAGCTCGAGAATTTATTCTATAAACTCTCATTATTTTTGGATAAACCATTAATTAGTTTTACCTTGATTTTTTCTATCATTTCTTTTTCTGCATCATCCATTTTCAAAACACTATTCCAAAAATATTTTGCTTGAATTTTTCTATTAAGTCTCCATAGAATATCTCCATAATGATCGTTTACTATTGGATCGTTTGGCATTAACTCTATTGCTCTTCGCATATATTTTTCAGCATCATTATATTTTCCCACCAAAAAATAGCCCCATCCAACTGAGTCAATTATGTAGGGGTCATTTTCATTTTCTTTATATGCTTTCTCTAACATTAATATAGCTTTATTAATATTTTGACCTCTCTCCAACCAAGAATATGCCAAATAATTTAATACATAGGAATTATTTGGTATTATTTTTAAGGCTTCTAATAAATCTTTATCTGATTTTTCATATTCGCCTAACCTTTCGAAACTGCCACCTCTCCTATAAAGTAAGTCTGCATAATTTAATGTGTCTTTTTCAACGACACTCATTATAGTTGTATATAACTCGATAGCCTTTTCATAATTTTTTGAATTTTTATAAATAGTTGCAAGATCGAATAGAGTTTTTATCGATGGATTATTTATGTTCTTAAAATTTTTTTCAATATATTTTAAAGCTTCATCTTTATTTTCTTTTTCGGTGATTATCTTTGCTTCCTGCTTAATTTTAAACCAATAATAAAGATCATCTTTTGAATTAAAAAATTCTAAAACTTTTAAACTTTGATCATAGTTTTCGTTCAGGTAATAATTGTCTGCCATTAAGGATAAATTTATCTTAAATTTTTTATTTAAAAAGTATGAGATATTTAAGTAAAAATTTGATTCTTCATAATCATCTTGAGATGAATATAAATTAGAAACTAAATAAAAAAACTCAGCCAAAAGGTCATTTTCATTTTTACAAGAAAATATTTCTTTAATTTCATTAAATCTACTTTTATCAATCCATGATTTTGTTTGTAAGATTATTAAATTACTAGACAGCTCATCTATTTCTAAAGAAATTTCCTTAACTAAATCAAATCTTTTTTCATGAGTAAGATAATTTGTATAAAAAAATAAATACCTCGAGTAATCTGCTGCCTCTGAATTTTTTAATATATCAAAGTACTCTAAAGTATTTGGATTGTTCAAGTAACAACTTTGAAATGCATTATTAATTACTGTCAAATTGCCGAAATTAGATTTGAAGTTACTCATCTTTTTTTCTTCAAATGTAAATGAGTAGTCTCTTAATGTTTCATAAATAACTTTCTCAAAAGTTCCCTCCTCGGTATATTTAGCGATATTATTTAGATATATTTTTGTTTTATCAAAATTTTTTTTATTTATGCTATCTATTAATAAAAGCAATTGTGCCTCAAAAAATTTTGATTGGTTTTTATTTCTTAAAAATTTTATTTCTTGGGTAGCCCTGTCTACATTTTGATTTAGCACCAACGAAAAGATCAACCTTTTAAAATACTCCTCATGTTTGTTTAATAATTGTTTTGAAGATTTAAAATATTTAAGTGCCTGGTCATTTTTTTGATTATTATGAGAAATAACTCCTGAAAAGTAGTTCGATAAATCTTTAGAATTAAAATCATTAGAATAAATATTTTTAGACTTCGCCTGAAAGGCGAAAAAAATAAAAAATATAGTAAAGATTATTTTTAAATTTTTTGCTATCATTTAAAATGGTTAATAAGGAAACCTTAAATCAAGAGTTTTTAAAATCAATAGAATCTGAGTATATTTTTGATAATGCGCCTATAAATCGCTTTATAAAAAATAAGGAAAATGGTGGGATTAATAAAAAGTTAGTAGACCTTAAAAGTAAAATAAAATCAATTGAAGATTGTGAACTTAAAAAATTTGCAAAAAACATGGTTTTCAGTGATGGCAATCCAAGCAGCCAAATTATGTTGGTTGGTGAAGGGCCAGGAGAGAAAGAAGATGCACAAGGTAAACCGTTTGTTGGAGATGCCGGGATACTTCTTAATAAAATGTTAAATGCAATTAAAATTAAAAGAGAAAATATTTATATAACAAACGTTGTTAACTATAGACCTCCTAATAATAGAAAACCTGAAATTACAGAAATCAATAGATATTCAGGTTTTTTACGTGAACACATTTCAATTATAAACCCAAAAATATTAATATTAATGGGTAGTACAGCTATGGAAGCTATATTTGGTCAAAAGCTTAAAATTTCAAAAGAGAGAGGCAAATGGAAAGAGACGATAATTAATCAAAAAACTTTTTTAACTATTTTGACTTTCCATCCGGCTTATTTATTAAGACAACCCGACCAAAAAAAATTTTCCTGGGAAGATTTAAAAAATATAAGAAAAAAAATCGACGAATTGAAAATTAAAACTTAATGAAAAAAGTAATTGCAGGTGTTGATGAAGTTGGTAGAGGGAGTTTAGTGGGTCCAGTTTTCGCAGCCACAGTAATATTCAATAAAAGTATTGATAAAAAAAAAATTAAAGATTCTAAACAACTATCAAGAAATCAGAGAAACTTATTGGAGAAATATATAAAAAAAAATAGTGTCTGGGCAGTTGGATCTGCTTCATTAAAAGAAGTCGAAAAACTGAATATATTGAATGCGAGTTTACTAGCAATGAAAAGGTCTATAAAAAAACTGAAATCTAAACCATCCTTGATCATGATTGATGGGAATAGGTTGCCAATTATGAGTGGTTATAAGTTAAAATCTATAATTAAGGGTGATCAAAAAGTACCTGAAATTTCAGCAGCATCTATTATTGCTAAAGTTTCTAGAGATAGATTTATTTCAAAAATGTCAGAAAAGTTTAAAAAATACGCTTGGAATAAAAATTCAGGCTACGGTACAAAACAACATTTAAGCGCGATTAAAAAATTTGGCGTTACAAAGCATCATAGAAAAACATTCAGCCCTATACACAATATATTGAGTCTCAAAAATACCTCGTAACAAGAGGAGCCCTATTTTTTCAATCTCTGGTTGACGATGATTCCAGTCTGGAGTCTAATTAAATTTTAAAAAATAATGTTAAAGAATCTACATAATAAAATTATTAATGCAAATTGTCTGAAAGAATTAAAAAAAATTCCCGATGAAACATTTGATTTAATTTTTGCAGATCCCCCATATAATCTACAATTACAAAATAGTTTAATAAGACCAGATAGATCAAAAGTAAATGCAGTAAATGATAAATGGGATCAATTTGAAAGTTTTAAAACGTACGATAAATTTACTACAGAATGGCTAAGCGAATGTAGAAGAGTACTAAAGAAAAACGGATCTATTTGGGTAATAGGAAGTTATCATAACATTTTTAGAGTTGGTAAAATAGTACAAGATTTAGGTTTTTGGATATTGAACGATGTAATTTGGAATAAAAATAATCCAATGCCAAATTTTAGAGGAACAAGGTTTACCAATGCTCATGAAACTTTAATATGGGCATCTAAAAGTAAAAAATCAAAATACACATTTAATTATCAATCAATGAAATCATTTAATGATGATATACAAATGAGATCAACATGGAATTTACCAATATGCAATGGTAAAGAAAGATTAAAGAATAATGGAGTAAAAGTTCATTCAACACAAAAACCAGAGGCATTGCTTCATAGAATTATACTAGCCTCTACTAATAAAAATAATTTTATATTAGACCCGTTTTTAGGGTCAGGAACAACTGCTGTTGTTTCAAAAAAATTAGGAAGATCATATTTTGGAATTGAAAAAGAAAGAATTTATTATGAAGCTGCAAGCAAAAGATTGCGAATTACAAATGAGATTAAAGATGAATATTTAGATGTAATTAAAAATAATAAATTAAAACCAAGAATTCCTTTTGGATCATTAATTGAGTTGGGTGTAATTAAACCTGGAGTAGAAATATATGACAAAAAAAAACAGATATTTGCAAGAGTCATGATTGATGGAAGTATAAAATATAAGCAGAACGAAGGATCAATTCATAAGGTAGCTGCGAAAATATTAGGTTCTGAAAGTTGCAACGGATGGACGTATTGGCATTATCAGTCTGGAAAGATCTTGAAACCAATTGATGAGCTTAGACAACGATTAAGACCTAGAGTTTAGTTATTATAAACTTTTCCTAAATAATTTTCTAAAAATTTTTTATTTTTTGAAAGGTATTTTAGAAATAAATTTCTAAAATAAATATTTACTGGATTTGATAAGTGAAATGCAAAATGATTAAAATTAGATCGTAAATTAATTTTTTTCGTTCTTAAAACTCTATTTTTATAATAATTTGAGGTGTTGTTTTGTAAATCGTTAAATAGTTCATTTGCAGACTCTATTGATTGAGATGCACCTTGAGCAAATGAAGGTGGAAATGAGTAAAATGCATCTCCTGTTAAAAAAATATTGTTTGGCTTTGGTATTTGAAATTTTTTACTAACAAATATTGGAAAACATTTAATTTTTTCAACTTTACCAACCAAATTTAGGTTTGATTTAGAGGAAATTTGATTTAATAGGTTTTTCTTAAAAACATCCTCATTTAATAAATCTTTATTTTTTATTTCTTTTTCTATTAATTTTTTTCTTATTATTGCTATGAAGTTAAATTCCTTGTTTTGATTGATAGGATATATCACAAAATGAAAATTAGGTCCTAAATATAAAGAAATATCAAAACAATCAAAATCTCTAATGGTTCCTCTTAAAGCGATTGTTTCAAAGTACTCTGGCAAACCTGCTTTTTTAAATAAGATTTGTTTTGTTTTTGAGTAAATACCATCTGCTGCTACCAAGTAATCAAATTCATTAACTTTTTTATCTGAGAATATAACTGATACCTTATCTGAATGTTTAATATCACTAAGATCAGAATTATAAATTACCTTGTCCTTCGGTATTCTATCAATAAGAAATTCAATCAGATTTGATCTTTTTAAAGTTGTATAACGATTGTTATCGTTATTAAATTTAGTCAAGTCAATATCACATATTTTTTTAGAATCTTTTGCATTAAAAAAATTTACTTTTTTTGGGAAGTAAAGCTGGGTGCTTTTAAAGTTTTTAAAACCAATTTTATTTAATAGTTTAATACTATTTACAGAAAGTTGTATTCCGTATCCATCGCTAGAGTCTATCGAATTTTTTTTTTCAAAAATTTTATAAGAATAAGATTTATTATTTTCTAATAAATTTGCAAAAAATAAACCTGAAATACCTGCTCCTACTATAGCAATTTTTTTCATTATAAATTAGGTAGAGAATTAAATATTTTTTTTGTAAATGAAGGTAGTATATATTTATTCAGGTTTGATCTTTCTAGAAGTAAACTATTTTTAATTTTTTTTTTTTTATTATTTCTATTAATTATTATTTTCATATTCATGTTTGATAATTTTATATTTATTTTTTTATCAATTGATAATTTAAATTTTTCTTTATTTATCTCATTCATTGGAAAAATAACTAAATTTTTCAAAAAACTGAATTTTTTATTTTTTATCAACAAGTACTTCTTTTTATATTTGTAAATTTGAGCTTCAAAATATTTTGTTTTAGTTTTCCTATTTGTAGAAATAATAACAAAATCCTTTTTTTTATAAGCTTTACAATAATTAGTTAATGGACAAGAGGTACAAATTGGAAATGATGGCTTACAAATTAATGCTCCGATTTCCATTATAGCCTGGGCATAATCACTTGATCTTTTTGCGTTTGAAAAAAAAGATTTTTTTTCAATTAGATTTTCTTTGGAAATTTGATCTTTATTTTTTAATAAAAAAACTCTTTTTAATATTCTCTCGACATTACCATCCATCGGAATATAGGGCTGATTATGAGCAATAGATAAAATTGATCTTGATGTATATTCCCCAATACCCGGCAGAGCTTTAAGTTTCTCGATATCTTTTGGTAAACTTCCACGATAATCTGATAACAACAATGCAGCTGTCTTTTGCAAGTTTTTTGCTCTTGAATAATAACCAAGTCCCTCCCAATACTTAAGTACTTTATCTTCATCTGCGCTTGCTAATGATTTTAGATTTGGAAATTTTTTAATAAATCTATTAAAAAATGGGATAACTGTTTTTACTTGAGTTTGTTGTAACATAAACTCACTTACCAATGTATAATACTCATGTTGTATTTTTGTATTTTTCTTTCTCCATGGCAAAAGTCGTTTATTATTATCATACCAATGTAGAATTTTTTTTGGTATGTTCTGTTTATTTATATGCATTATAAATATAATTCTAAGCAGAGATATAGATCCATTCAAGGTTTAAGATCTTTTAAAGATACTTTACCAACAAAAGTCAAAAAAATTTTGAAAAAGAAAGGGCATATATTTTCAGAAACTCTAGATAATTGGAGATACATTGCAGGTGATGAATTGTTCAAAGTTTGTTACCCAAAATCGTTCAAAAGTTCAAATAAACTAAGCCCTGGTACTTTAACTGTAATGGTAAAAAGAGGTCATGAAGTAGAAATGGAGTATTCAAAAAATGAAATAATGAAAAATATGAATATTTATTTTAATGAAATTGTTGTTGAAAAAATCAAATTAATTACTTTTGAAGGCGATCAACAAATATTCAATAAAAAAATTAAAAAAACTGTGACAAAAAATCAATATGAAAAAAAAATAACGAATATTAAAAATGACAAAATTAAAATTTCTTTACTTGAACTGAGTAAACTATTTAATAAAAAATGAAATTAAAAAACTTATTTTTTTTGATAATTTTTTTTATCTGTAACAATTCAATTGCGGATAACAAAATAATACCTATCATAGAAGGGAATGATAATGCTAAAGTTAAAATCTTAGTTTATGAATCTCTTACTTGCTCTCATTGTGCAAACTTTCATAAAGATGTTTATCCTCAGCTTAAAGAGGAGTTTTTGGACAAAGGATTAGCATCTATAGAATTTAGAAACTTTCCACTAGATATTGCTGCTTTAAACGCTTCTAAATTAGCGCATTGTAAAAATGATGGTAAATCAAAAATTCTACATTTTTTATATTTAAAACAAAAAGAGTGGATAGAGGGAAATACAATTGAAGAATTGAATTCAAATCTCAAAGAAATAATCAAAGATCAAAATTTTGGTTTAGATTATGAAAAATGTGTTGCAGACAAAAAAGTAGAGGATCACATACTAGAGGATCGAATCGAAGGAGCTAAAAAATTTGAAATAAATGCTACTCCTACGATTATAATAAATGACAAAAAGTTTGAAAAAACCTTAAACTTTAAAAATTTGAAAAAAGCTATAGAAAAGCTGATATAGTCTTCAAATGGAGTTTAAAAAAATTCAACTAAATGGTTTTAAATCATTTGCTGAGAATACAACATTTATTATTGATAAAGGTCTAACAGGTATAGTTGGACCAAATGGTTGTGGAAAATCAAACATTGTAGAATCTTTAAGATGGTGCATGGGAGAAACCTCAGCAAAAAGTATGAGAGGTTCAGGAATGGAAGATGTTATATTTTCAGGAACATCGAATAAACCTTCAAAGAATTTGGCAGAAGTAACAATTTCTCTTACAAATCAAACTAAAGATGGTCCAAATCAATATAAAGAATTGGAATCCATAAATGTCAGACGTAAAATAGAAAAGGACAAAGGATCAAAATTTTATATCAACGAAAAAGAAGTTAGAGCAAAAGATGCTCAAATGTTTTTCGCAGATCTTTCAACTGGTGCACATTCTCCATCAATAATTAGTCAAGGAAGAATTGGAGCCCTCGTAACAGCAAAACCTACTGATCGGAGGGCAGTTTTGGAAGAGGCAGCGGGTATAGCTGGTTTACATGTGAGAAGGCATGAGGCAGAATTAAGATTAGATGCTGCTGAAAACAACTTAAAAAGAGCAGATGAATTACGCAGACAACAAGAGAGACAGTTACAAAATCTTTTAAAACAAGCTGAAGAGGCAACAAAATATAAAATTATTTCAGAAGATATAAAAAAAATTGAAGCCGGACTGTATTATTTGAAACTGAAAGATATAGATAATGAAATCAAAGTTGAAAAGGAAATTAATAATGAAGCTGATAATGAGGTTAAGGGGTATAATGAAAAACTAGAGTTAATTGAAAAAAATATTAATGAAGAAATAGAAAAAGTAAATCCTATTAGAGATAAAAACTTTGAAATTTTATCAAAAATTCAAAGATTAAATCTTGAATTGAAAGGTTTAGACGAAGAAAATGAGAGAATAAAAAGTGAAATTGAAGAAATAAAAAGCTCTTTAAAAATATTAGAGAACGATACAGATAGAGAAAAAAGTATAATTATTGATGCAAACTCTAACGAGAAAAGACTTAAAGAAGAAAAGCAAGAACTAATTGATGTAGACTCTAAGTACTATGAGACTGAAAAAAAATCTAATGAAGATTTGGATACCGCAAAAAATAATTTAAAGATAGAGCAAGAGAAAGTTGACAATCTGATAAGTAATTTTGGGTCTGAAAATTTAAAGAAAAATTTACAAACTATTAGAGAAATAAAAAATAATATTGACGAAATTATAAATCTTGTCAAAAATAATAATAATGACGAAGCAATAAAAATTTTAGAAACATGCCAAATTGCTATCAGTTACTTAACCCAGACAATTAATGAAAATGATGATGATAAGAAATTATCAAACTTATCTGAAAAAAACGAAAATATTAAAAAATTACAAGAAATATACGCAGATAGTTATAGCAAAAATGAGAATCTGAAAAAAGATTCTATTAAAAGAAAAGAGAGGATAAGTACTATAGAAAATGAAATTAATAGTTGGAAAAGTTTACTAGTGAATTCTGAAAAAAAAATAAATGAACTTAACGAACGTAAAAAAAGTCTTAATCAGAAATTAGATGAATTAGATAAGCAACCACAAACTCAAGCTGAGAAAAAAGGTAAAATCTCTGAGAATTTAAGAATTTCAGAAAATGAAAAAAAAGAAAACGAAGTTTTAATTGATCAAATTGATAATCAAATAAATAATTTTAGAAATGAATTAAATACAACAAAAGAGTCCTCTATTGAAATTAGAGAGAGAAAAGCAAGTTCATCTGCAACCATTGAAGGTCTAGATAAAAGAAGAAATGACTTGTTGGATAGAGTAGATGCTGATTTAAACTTAAATGAGGAGAGTCTTTTAGGTTTTTCAAACTTAGAAAAAGAAGATGAATTCCCAGATGCTGTTACACAAGAGGAACTTTTGGATGCCAAAAAAAGAGAAAGAGAGAAATTAGGTTCAGTAAACTTAAGAGCTGATGAAGAAACAAGTAAGTATGAAGTTGAAATAAAAAAAATGGAAAATGATAGAAGAGATTTAGTAGAAGCAATTTCAAAACTTAAAGTTAGTATTAGTGAATTGAATCAAAAAGGAAGGGAGAGACTTTTGGAGGCTTTTGAAAAAGTTAACAGAAAATTTAATGAGGTTTATACAAAATTATTTAACGGTGGAAGTGCAAAACTTGAACTTGTAGATTCTGATGATCCACTTGAAGCTGGTTTAGAACTGTTAGTAAGTCCGCCAGGTAAAAGACTTCAATCTATAACATTATTATCAGGAGGCGAGCAGGCATTAACAGCCTTATCACTTATTTTTGCTGTATTTTTAACCAACCCTGCACCTATTTGTGTGTTAGATGAAGTAGATGCTCCACTTGATGATGCAAATGTTACAAGATTTTGTAATTTACTAGAGGAGCTTACTAAAATTACACAAACAAGATTTGTAATTGTTACTCACCATGCTTTAACGATGTCAAAAATGAACAAACTTTACGGGGTTACAATGCCTGAGAAAGGTATTAGTCAACTGGTTGCTGTTGATTTACAGAAAGCTGAGAGCATGGTCGCTTAAAAATGACCAAAGAAAAATTCAAGACTCGCCTAGAAATTGCAAAAAAAAAGATCTCCGATAATGAAAATAAAAATAGTGATAAAAAGACGTCATTGTTGGGAATAGCATTCAAAATGAGCACCGAACTTGTGGCCGCAGTTCTTGTGGGTAGCATTATTGGGTTTATTTTTGACACCTGGTTTGGTACTAAACCATGGTTAATTTTAACATTTTTTTTTGTAGGAGTTATAGCGGGTGTATTGAACGTTGTGAGATCTGCAAGGGATATGCAAAAGTAAATAATTATGGCTACAAACCCAATGCACCAATTCAATGTTTATAGAATTGGACCAGAAATAAAAATAGATCAGATAGATATTTCATTTACTAATGCAAGTTTATTTATGGTGATAAGCTGCTTGATAATTTTAATTTTTTTCAATTTAGGATCTGTCAAGAAAAATATCATACCTAATAAAATACAATTACTTGCTGAGCTTAGCTACTCTTTCATTTCGAAGATGATAAGTGATACAGCTGGTTCAAAAGGAAAGCCATATTTTGGGTTTATCTTTTCACTTTTTATGTTTGTACTATTTTGCAACATGTTAGGAATGTTACCTTATGCTTTTACAGTAACCAGTCACATAATAGTTACTTTTGTACTGGCAGCGTTTATATTTATTGGAGTAACTGTAATAGGTTTTATAAAACATGGTCTTGGTTATTTAAAATTATTTGTACCAAGTGGGGTTCCGATTGTTTTATTGCCTTTAATTGTAGTCATAGAAGTTATTTCGTATCTTAGTAGACCAATAAGTCTTTCTGTAAGACTTTTTGCAAACATGATGGCTGGTCATACAATGATGAAGGTTTTTGGGGGTTTTGTTATAAGCCTCGGATTAGTTGGTGGGTGGCTTCCACTAGGTTTTTCAGTTGCATTAACTGGTTTGGAGATATTAGTTGCTTTTCTTCAAGCATATGTATTTGCAATTTTAACATGCATATATTTAAATGATGCATTAAATTTACACCATTAAAAACAAAGGAGGAATAATGGAATTAGAAGCAGCAAAAATGATCGGAGCAGGACTAGCAGCCATAGCATTAGCAGGGGCTGGGGTAGGTATTGGAATTATATTCGGTAACTATCTTTCTGGAGCTATGAGAAATCCGTCTGCAGCTCAAAAACAATTTCCAAATTTACTATTAGGTTTCGCATTAGCTGAGGCTACTGGTTTATTTGGATTAGTTGTAGCATTGATTATTTTATTTGCATTTTAAATAATGCATAAAAGATTAGTTTTATATTTATTTCTTTCAATCATTACATTTTTTTCAAATGTGTATGGTGCAGAATCTGAAGGTATGCCACAATTGAACCCTGAGTTTTGGGTTTCTCAAATTTTCTGGCTAATTCTAACTTTTGGATTTTTATTCATAATCTTATCTAAATTTATACTACCAAAAATTAGTAACAATTTAGAATTAAGAAAATCTCAAATTTTGGAGAATATTGAAACAGCTGAAAAACAAAAAATGGAGAGTGAGAATAAAATTAGGGAATATGAAACTTTAATCAATAATAGTAAAAATGAGGCAAGAAACTATTTCAATGATGCTAGAAAAAAAATAATTCAAGATATCGATAAAAAAAGGGAAAAAATCGAAGAAGAAATAAATGTGGAGATACAGAATGCTGAAAAAGAAATAGTTGAATTAAAAAAAGGTGCACCAGAAAAAATAAATAAAATCGCAACTGAAACTTCAGCACAATTAATTAAACAATTGATTGGTGAAGAGATAAATAATAGCAGTATTTCTGCAATTGTTGAGGATCTCTCTAAAAAAAATAAAGGCAAATATTATGGTAATTGATTCAACATTTTGGGTGGCAGTATCTTTTTTAATTTTCGTAGCTGTTCTTGTTTACTTTAAAATTCCTCAAAAAGTAAATGAAACATTAAATAAACTTATTTCAGATATTAAAAACGAGATTGATGAAAGTGAAAAGTTACGAGAAGAATCAAAAGTTATGTTAGAAAATGCCCAAGCTAAATTAGATAGTGCTAAATCAGAAGTGAAGGAAATCTCAGACAGAGCCAAACAAGATAGCGAAAAACTTATCATAGAGATTAATGATAAATTCCATAAAATGTCAGATATTAAAAAAAATTTAGCAAAATCTAAGATTTCACAAATGAAAGAAGCAGCGCTAAATGATATTAAAAAAGCATCAATCAGTATTGCTGTTGACTCAGTTAAAAAAGCAATATCGACATCTGTAGATAAGTCAAAGTTAGATAATCTATTTTCAAAAGATTTAGAGCAAACAAAAAGTTTGCTTAAAAAGATTAATTCTTAATTTAACTATAAATTAGTTAATTTTTTTTCAAAATAATATAGATTAAACATTTATGAATTCTATTGTAATTGGTTCAGGTTTTGGTGGCATTGCAGCGGCACTGCGGCTTAAGGCAAAAGGTCATAACGTTACATTGGTTGAAAAACATAAAGATCTCGGCGGCAGAGCAAGGGTATTTAAAAAAAATGGTTTCACTTATGATGGTGGACCAACCGTTATCACTGCTCCATATCTTATAAATGAACTATTTGAATTATTTGATAAAAATCCAGAAAATTACATAAAGCTACAACCTCTCCAGACTTGGTATCAATTTATTTTTGAAGATAAGACAAAGTTTAATTATTCAGGAAACGAAATCGATATGAAAAAACAGATTGAAAATATCAGCAAAGAAGATGTCGAGGGTTATTCAAAATTAGTCAGTTTTACAAAAAAAATTTTCGATAAGGGTTTTACCGAGCTAGCTGATATACCATTTAATAATCCAATTGTAATGATGCAGCAGTTGCCAGCTTTGTTAAAACTAAAAAGTTATAAATCAGTTTATTCTTTAGTTTCATCTTTTGTAAAAAATGAAAAGCTGAGAAGAATGTTAAGTATGCACCCATTATTAGTTGGTGGAAACCCTTTTACAACAACCTCAATTTATGGATTAATTTTATATTTAGAAAAAAAATGGGGAATTCATTACTCTATGGGTGGAACTGGAAATATTATAAATGGACTTGAAAAGTTAATGAATGAAGTAGGAATTAAGATAATTAAAGGCCAGGAGGTAAGTAAGATAATCTTAAAAGAGAAAAAAATTACAGGGATTGAATTAGATAACAAAGAAAACATAAATGCGGATAACGTAATATGTAACGCTGATCCCCCTGCGGTATATGAAAATTTATTAAATGGTAGTAAGAGAAGTTCTTTACTATTTGAGTGGAAAAAAAATAGGATGGAATATTCAATGGGATTATTTGTTTATTATTTCGGTACTAAAAAAACTTATGATTCAATTGAACATCACACAATAAAGTTTGGCGACAAATACAAAGAGCATTTAGAGGACATATTTGATAATAAAAAATTAAATAATGATATAAGTTATTATTTACACAGACCGTCTGCTACAGATAAATCTATGGCTCCAGAGGATCATGATTGTTTTTATGTTTTAGTACCAGTTCCCAACAATCAATCTAATATTGATTGGAATATTGAAGGTGAAAAAATGAAAGATTTAGTAATTGATAAAATGGAAAATGATTTAATGCCAAATTTGAGAAAAAATATTACTGAAGATTTTTATTTAACACCTGACTATTTCGAAAAAGATCTTAATACAAAATACGGTTCTGGTTTCTCAATACAACCAAAATTTTCACAGTCAGCTTACTTTAGATTTCATAATAAATCAGAGATTTATGATGGGCTTTATTTTGTAGGAGCTGGAACACATCCTGGTGCAGGCGTTCCAGGTGTCCTTTCATCTGCAAAGGTTCTTGATAAAATTTTACAATGACTAAAAGTCTTTTATCTATTCATGCAAAGTCCTTTAGTTGGGCAGGCTTTTTTTTACCAAAAAATAAATACAAAGATAGTTCTGATCTATATGATTTTTGCAGAACATTGGATGATATTGTTGATCAAGATCTTTTACTTAATGAAAAAATTAAAAAATTTAATCAATTTAAAAAAGACTTTGAGAATAAAAACTTTGAGAATGAAAATATCAAAAAAATATATTTACTTATTCAAAAATTTAATATTGATGGCAATATTATAAAAGATTTATTTGATGGAGTAGAAACAGATTTAAAAGAGAATGTAACTTTTGTTTCAAAAAAAGAATTAATCATATATTCCTATCGTGTTGCTGGTACTGTTGGATTAATGATGGCCAAAATTTTAAATGTCAAATCTAAAAATTCATTAATGTCTGCAATTGATTTAGGGATAGCAATGCAATTAACTAATATAGCAAGGGATGTAATCGAAGACAAAAATAGAAATAGAAATTACATAAATTCAAATTTTGAGACAATAGAGGATACAATAAAATTTGCTGATATTTTTTATAAAAGATCTTTTAGTGCCGTAAGTGAAATACCATTTTTAAGTAGATTTGCGATATTAGTAGCAAGAAGAGTCTATAGAGAAATCGGTAACGAAATTTTAAAAAAGAAAAATATGGAAAATTACAAATCTGCAGGAAAAATTTATGTTTCTTCCTTAAAAAAGTTTAATCAAACAATTTTAAGTATTTTAGATATGTTTAACTTATATTATTTAAAAAAAAACAACGAAATTGAGAGAAAGGAACATACTTTAATTAAAGAGGAAATAAATTTAGATGAAAGAATTTGATTATATTATTATTGGAGGCGGATGTGCAGGCCTATCGTTGGCATATGAACTTAATATAAACAAAAAGTTAGAAAAAAAAACTTTAGCAATTATCGAAATTAGAGAGAAATATAAAAGAGATAAAACTTGGTCCTTTTGGAAAGTGATTAGTCATAACTTTGAAGATTGTGTTATAAAAAGCTGGAATAATTTTACAATTAACTCTCATTATGGTTCTCATGAAATGGTAAACAAACAATATCCATACCAAACTATTGATAGTGGTTTATTTTATAAAAAAGTAATAGATAATTTGAAGAAGAATCAAAATATTCAGTTTTTAAAAGATATAAATCAATTAAATACTAAAAATTCTTTTATATTTAATAGTATTGCACCTAATCAAATTTATGAACCTAAGCTATGGCAACATTTTAAAGGTATAGAAATTGAAACACAAAAAAATATTTTTGATGATGAAATCTTCAACTTAATGGACTTTAATTGTGAACAAAGAAATAATGTACATTTCTTTTATACTTTACCTTTTGCAAAAAATAAGGCTTTAGTTGAAACAACCTGGTTGTCAAAAATGAATGATAAAAATCTATATGATTATGATGAACAGTTGAAGAAGTATATTAAAGAGACGCTTAAAATAAAAAATTACAAAATTAAGTACGAAGAAGAGGGTGCGATACCTCTTTTTTACCCAATAAATAAAATCGAACAAAACAAAATTAACATTGGCTCAGCTGGATGTATGACACGTATAAGTACTGGCTATACGTTTTTAAATATTCAAGAGCATAGTAAATATATAACTGAAAATATTGAAATGATTAAAAAAGCAAAAATTTATCATATTGGAAAAAAATATGAGTTTCTTGATAAAATATTCTTAAATGTATTGAGGAGACATCCTGATAAAATGCCAAAAATATTTTTTGATATGTTTAATGGATCATCTGAGGCAGTGATTAAATTTCTCTCAAATAAAAGTAATTTTTTTGAAGATTTAAAAGTAATTTTTAAAATGCCAAAAATGCTTTTTATTAAAAATATTTTTTAATTATATGAATAGAATTAATTATTTTCATTCTTTAATTTTTTTTAACATTTGTATTTTATTGTCGGCATTTGATTTTTTACATAATAAGGATTTTTTAATTCTATCCTTATTTTTAATACTAAGTTTAGGGATATCTCATGGAGCATTGGATCATTTAAAAGGGATGAAGTTATTGAAAATTTTAAAATATGAAGCAGTTTATATGTTTTATTTTTTTTATATTTTATTAGCCTTTATTGTAATTTTTGCTTGGATGATTCTTCCTAAATTTTTATTATTACTTTTTTTAATCGTAGCCTCTTATCATTTTGGTAAAGAGGACTCGGAATTTATAAAGTCAAATTCTAAAAATGATATAATTTATTTTTTTAAAGGAAGTTTGGTCATAGCGGCTCCATTATTGTTTCATAAAAGTGAAACCCTAAAAATTTTTATGGATTTAAATTTTAATGTATCTCAAAGTTTTTTTGTATCTAATGAATTTATTTATTTTTTAATTAGTTTGAGTTTTATATCAAATATAATTATTTCACTAAATAAGGACATTAATATCAAGGCTCTTCTTTTGATGGATTTTATATCTGTCTTATTAATAAATTTTTTTCTACAACCAATATTAGCGTTTACAATTTACTTTTGTTTTTTACACTCAATTAGACATTCATTTAAATTATCGAATGAACTTAACACTAATAATTTTGTTAAAGGTGTTAAAAAATTTATAATTAAAGCAGTTCCTTTAACTATTTTAACTGCTATTTTATTCCTGGTATCGCTATTTTTGTTGAATAATTATTATATTTTAGATGCAGCAGTATCAAAAGTTATATTTATTGGTTTGGCGTCTTTAACCTTTCCGCATATATTGCTCGAATATTTAGTCGAAAAAAATGAAAAATAAAAACATAAACTTATTAGGATGGATATTGTTTATAATATCGGCGATTGGCTTTACTATATCAAGTATTGGTAGTTTCTGGGCAATGTTTGGTAGTCTTTTTTTTTTAGTAGCATGCCTTATATTTCTTATTCCATTTTTTAGAAAAGAAAGCGATGAAGATTAATGATTTAAAAATATACCTGGCATCACCAAGGGGTTTCTGCGCAGGTGTTGATAGAGCAATTGAAATTGTAAAAAAAAGCATTTCAAAATATGGTGCTCCGGTATATGTGAGACACGAAATTGTTCATAATAAACATGTTGTTGAGAGCTTAAAAAAAATTGGAGCCATATTTGTTGAGGAATTGGATGAAATCAAAGACAAATCTAGACCAGTAATATTTTCTGCTCACGGTGTACCAAAAAAAATCCCTAATGAAGCAAAACAACTAAATATGGAATATATTGATGCAACATGTCCACTCGTTACCAAAGTACATAGAGAAGCTGAAAATTTATATAAAAATGGATCACATGTTCTTTTGATTGGCCATAAAAATCATCCTGAAGTAATAGGAACTATGGGTCAAATTCCATCTGATGGTATAGATCTAATTCAAAGTTTAGATGATGTGGATAAGTATACTAAAAAGAATGATAAAAAATTAGCGTTTATTACTCAGACAACCCTGTCCGTTGACGATACAAAAGATATAGTTGACGGATTAAAGAAAAAATTTCCAGAGATAAGAGAACCAAAAAAAGAAGATATCTGTTATGCGACTACTAATAGACAAGCTGCAGTTAAAAAAATCGCCAACAAATGTGATATGTTCTTTGTTATTGGAAGTAGAAATTCATCAAATTCTTTAAGACTGGTAGAGGTTGCAAAAAATTCAGGTTGTGAAAATTCTATCCTCTTACATTCAGAAAGCGATGTACCATTTGATAAAATTGATAAGTGCAAGAGCATAGGTATCTCTTCAGGTGCATCTGCACCAGAAATATTAGTGAATCAGTTTTTAGATCAGATAAAAAAAAAATATAATATTTCTGTCGAAGAGGTTGAAATTGTAAAAGAAGATGTAACTTTCAAAATTCCTGGAAAATTAAATTAATGGCAGTTTTTACAAAAATAAATTCTAAGGACATAAAAAAAATAGAAAATATTTTTAATCTTGGCTCAATTAATCAGGTAAAAGGCATTAAAAAAGGAATAGAAAATACTAATTATATAGTCAAATTTAATAGCACAAAGTTTGTTTTAACAATTTTTGAAAAACGGGTAAAAACTAAAGATCTGCCTTTTTTTATGAAGCTTATGTCGGGGCTTTCAAACTTAAACATCAATTGCCCAAGACCCATAAAAACAAAAAAAAATAGTTATCTTTTCAATATTAAGAAAAAAAAAGCTTGTCTTGTAAGTTTTTTGCAGGGTAATGATAAGAAAAATTTAACACCAAGAGATTGTAATATTTTGGGAAAGAATATAGCGATCTTACATAGAGCCTCAAAGAAATTAAACTTGCATAGAAAAAATTCATTAGATGTAAAATCATGGTCTAAGTTAAATAAAAAGATTGATAAAAGAATTAACAAGCTATCAAAAAACTTCAAAAATATAATAGAGGAAAATATTTATAATATTGAAAAAAATTGGCCAAAAAACTTACCTAAAGGCGTTATACACGCTGATCTTTTCATGGATAATATATTCTTTTTTAGAAAAAAATTTTATGGTTTTATAGATTTTTACTTTTCTTCAACAGATTTTTATGCATATGAACTAGCTACTTGTATTAATGCTATATGTTTTAAAAAAAAGAGGAGTCAATATATTCTTGACCTTAATAAATCTTCTAATCTTTTAAAAGGATATCAAAAAATAAGAAAATTAAATTCGTCTGAAAAGAATAATTTTAATATTCTTTGTAAAGGTTCAGCACTTAGGTATTTATTAACAAGATCATATGATTTTCTTAACACACCGAAAACAGCATTAATAAAAGTAAAAGACCCTAAGGAATATTTTAAAAAACTTATTTTTCATAATAATTTACGCGAATTTAAAAATTATATAAAATGATAAAGATTTATACAGACGGTTCGTGTTTAGAAAATCCAGGCAACGGGGGTTGGGCTGCTATAATTATTATCAATAAAGAAAAAAAAATTATTTCTGGAAATCAAAAAAATACAACCAATAATAGGATGGAACTATTAGCACCAATTGAAGCTTTAAAAACTCTTGAAATCAATTCAGAGATAGAAATCATTACAGATTCAAAATATGTTAAATTGGGGATTACAGAATGGATAAATAATTGGAAAAAAAATGGTTGGAAAACTTCAAACAAGAAAGAAGTCAAAAATATAGAACTATGGAAAGAATTAGATAGTTTAGTTGAAAATTTTAATATTAAATGGTCCTGGGTTAAGGGTCACTCAACAGATCAATTAAATAATGAAGTCGATTTAATTGCTAAAAAAGCAGCGAACCTAAATTAAATTTAGAAAATTTTCTGCTGCCGAGATTTCACACATTCCAGTTTCTTTTTCTTCTTGGATTTGTAAAATTTTATTATCTTCAATCAACATGGTATATCTATTTGATCGAATTCCAAGACCTCTGCCAGATTTATCAACCTCTGCTCCTATAGATTTTGTAAAAGTTAAGAAAGGATCTCCCAACATTAAAATATTTTCATGAACATTTTGTTTTTTTCCCCACGCATTCATTACAAAAGGATCATTTACAGCAATACAAACTATTAAATCGATCCCTTTAGATTTAAATCGGTCAATATTATTTAAATATCCTGGAAGATGCTTTGAAGAGCAAACAGATGTAAAAGCACCAGGCATGCCAAGTAATATGGATTTTTTTTCTTTAAATATTTTTTTAATTCTAATTTTCACTGGCTCATTGTTTATAAGTTGGAAAACTTCAACATCAGGAATGTTATCTTTAATCTTTAACCTCATGCAGAATTTTTTTTTATATAGGATTTCAAATTCTGTATATTGTTTTTAAATACTACATATTGTTCTTTTTGATTTAATATGCTCTTAAGATGACTTGGTAATTCCTCTTTTTTACCAATTGCTTTGAAAATAGCATCAGGAAATTTACTTGGGTGTGCAGTTGCTAAAACAACATAATTTTTCCCGTTATGCTTTTTAACTGCCCCAGCTCCTATAGCAGTATGAGGATCAATTATAATACCACTATTTTTATATATACTCTTAATTGTATCTAAGATTTCTTTTTCATTAAGACTTTCAGAAATAAAATCGTTTTGTATTTTTTTTAATGAACTTTGATCTAAGTTGAATTTATTGCTTTTAATATTATTCATTATTTCCACAACTTTGTTTGAGTCCTCGTTATAAATATCAAATAATAATCTCTCAAAATTACTTGCAACCTGAATATCCATGCTTGGAGAAATTGTCTCTTGAACCTTGTTTGCTTTATAATCACCTTTTGATATTGCTCTATGAAGAATATCATTTTCATTTGTTGCTACTAACAACTTATCTATGGGAAGGCCCATTTTCTTAGCCAGATATCCAGCGTAAACATCTCCAAAATTTCCAGTAGGAACAGAAAATGAAATTTTTTCTTGCGCATCTAATTTAAAATAGCAAAAAAAATAATAGACTGTTTGTGCAACTATTCTTGCCCAATTAATTGAATTTACACCCGACATGTTTATAGATTTAGAAAACTCAATGTCTGAAAACATTTCTTTAACAAGTTTTTGACAGTCGTCAAAGTTTCCCTCAACAGCGATATTAAATACGTTTTTTGATGGATTTGTAGTCATTAACATTCTCTGGACTGGTGATATACGATTATTTGGATGTAAAACAAAAATATTTATGTTTTTTTTTCCTTTGACTGCGTCTATCGCTGCTGCTCCTGTATCACCTGAAGTTGCAACAATGATATTTATTTTTTTAGTATTTTTACTTAAGTAATATTCATAAAAATTTCCAATAAGTTGCATTGCAACATCTTTGAAAGCTAGCGTAGGACCGTGAAAAAGCTCTAGTACATGTAAATCCTCTACTTTTTTAATTTTAACTACATTGTGCTCGTTAAATGTAGAATACGATTTTTTAACAATTTCGTGTAGTTTTTCATTAGAGCAAAAATCACCAGTGAATCTAGAAATGATTTCTGTAGCCAAATCAACATATGACAAGTTTTTAATATTTAAAAATTCTTTATCAGATAATTTTTTAATTTGTTTTGGCAGAAATAAACCACCGTCATCAGAGAGTCCTTTAATAAATATATGCTCAAATTTCTCGCTAATCTTATCATTTCTAGTACTTAAATATTCCATGATTTTTTTATATCAGATTAATCTGATTTTCCTATGATTTTAGTGTAGTTTTTTAATTAGATTAATTTATCTATCAAAAATAAAACAAATATTAAAAACAAATAAAATATTGAATAAGAGAAAACTTTTTTTGCCTTTTTTACCTCAAATTTATTCTTTTTAAATTTAAGAAGATCATAACAAATGTAATTATAATAAATTGTTAAAACTAATGATGCTATCAAGAATAATTTTCCACTAAAGCCAATATAATAAGGTAAAATTATTACCGGAAGCATAAAAAGTGAATAAATAAAGATTTTCTTTTTAGTTTCCTCTACTCCATTAGTATTTGGAAGCATTGGGATTTTTGCCTTTTCGTAATCTTTAGCTTTATACAAACTTAATGCCCAAAAGTGCGACGGCGTCCAATAAAATATAATTAAAAATAATGTAATTGGTTCAAATGTTAGTGAATTTGTTGCAATTGTCCAACCTATTACAGGTGGTAAGGCGCCAGAAGCTCCACCAATTACAATATTTTGCGGAGTTTTTCTTTTTAACCAAACAGTGTAAACAAAAACGTAAAAAACAATTGTTAAAAGCAATAAAGATGCAGATATTAAATTTGAAAAATAATACAAACCAAAAACTGAAATAAATGATAGTGCAACACCAAACAATAATGCATCCTTTTTTTCAATTTTACCGGTTGGAATTGGTCTTAAACATGTTCTAGACATTAATTTATCGAGATCTGCCTCATACCACATGTTTAATGTACCCGCTGCACCGGCTCCAACAGCAACGAAAAAAATACTTATCATTGCATCAAACAATTCTACCTTAACCGGTGATACCAATAATCCAACTGCGCAAGTGAATATAACCAAAGACATTACCCTTGGCTTCATTAATAAAATTAGAGATTTTAAATAAGATGAAAAGTTAATTGAAACAGATTTTTTTTTTAAAATATTTGTACTCACTTTTAGTCGACATTAAGTGATACAAAAATTACTATTAAAATAAGACCAATAATAAGGATGTGGTTTCCTAAATCAAAAATTCCAACTTTATTATTTTTTTTATCTATTATTTTTCTGTGCAATGGAAGCTGATCATACGGGTTTAGTTTAATATTTGGCCCCTCTTCTTTTTCGTTTTCCACTTTTACAGAATATCCAAACCATGTGATGTAGATAAAAAAACCAAAAAATATTAATAATCCTGCTAAGATTGTATAACCATCCATAAATTACGCTCCTCCCCCAACAAAAAAATAAAACATTCTTGAAAATAAAGTATATTCAAATTCTGCAGCCATTAAAAATACAAAACAGGCTATTGCGGTCATCGGCCATAACAATACGTTAACTAATGCATATCTCTCCCAAAATAGATGCATAAAGAACGCCATTATTAATCCGGCTTTTGCAAACATAAAAAATAAAATCAAAGACCATCTCAACATTCCTTGAAACTGATACCAGTCAACCATATAAGAGAAAAAACTTAGTACAAAAAGTAGGCCCCAGATCCATAAATAAATACCTATTTTATGCGTTGATTCTATGGGTTTTTTATCTTTTTCGTTTATTTGATTTGTATCATCCATATAAAATTATTTTACCATAAGTAGAAAAATGCAAAAATAAAAACCCACACTAAATCAACAAAGTGCCAATATAAACCTAGAATTTCTATTTCAACGTAATCCCCTTTCATAGTTGTAAACCAACCTCTTTTACCACCATTCTCGTAATGACCTGCAAATACCTTGTATGCATATATAAACAAGAAAATTACACCAATTGATACGTGGGTGCCGTGAAAACCAGTTATCATAAAAAAGAAAGAACCAAACTGTGCAGCTCCAAATGGATTTTCCCAAGGTCTTACACCTTCATGAATAAGTTTTGACCATTCATATGCTTGCATACCTACAAATGTCAGTCCGCCAATAGCAGTTGCAAGAACAAGCCAGCCGCACATTTTTCTGTTTTTCTCGTATCCATACTTAACTGCTAGAGCCATTGTCCCGCTACTAGTAATTAAAACGAATGTCATTAGTGCGATCAGTAATAAAGGAACTGGCACACCAAATGCTTCTAATGCAAATACTTCACTTGGATTTGGCCATTCGACTGGAGTAGAACCTCTTCCTTTCATATATGCAATTAAAAAACAACTGAATACAAATGTATCGCTCAGAAGGAATATCCACATCATTGCTTTACCCCAATGAACACCTTTGAACATTGTCTGGTCTGATCCAGTATCAGATGCCATACCTCTAAAACCTGGTTTTAGTTCAAAGCCATCTATTTTAGGATCTGACATTTTATAAATCTTTGATTATGTTTTCTCCACTTTAGTATGAACCACTTCACTTGGAGGAGTAGTTTGAGGTATAAAATCATCTTTAGCCCCAGGCACACTGAAATCATATGGCCATCTGTGAACCACAGGCAATCTTTCACCAAAATTTCCATGTTCGGGTGGCTGTGTTGAAGTATGCCACTCTAAAGAATTTGCTTTCCATGGATTTTTAGGAGCTGGTTTTCCAGTCTTTAAAGTTTTAATTATATTGAAGATCAAAATAAATTGTGCTGCACCTACTAAGAAAGCAGCTAAACTAATAAATTCATTCATTCCTACAGCTGAAGTCATATACGGACTGTCATACATTTCATAATACCTTCTTGGAACCCCTATAAATCCTAGATAATGCATTGGGAAGTATATCGAATAAGCGCCTAAGAATGTTGCCCAAAAGTGCCATTTACCTAAAGTCTCATTTAATAATCTTCCAGTTATTAATGGAAACCAATGATATACCGCTCCCATGATAACCATAACCGGGGCTATACCCATTACCATATGGAAATGGGCTACAACGAAATATGTGTCTGATAATGGAACATCAACGGAAACATTTCCCAAAAATATACCAGTTATACCTCCATTAACAAATGTTACTATAAATCCTAAACACCAAAGCATTACTGTATTAATTCTTATGTTTCCTCTCCACAATGTCAAAATCCAGTTATAAACTTTCATAGCGGTCGGAACTGCTATAATCAACGTTGTTGTAGCAAAAAAGAAACCAAACCATGGGTTCATTCCGCTTACATACATATGATGCGCCCAAACGAAAAAGCTTAAGGCACCAATTCCAACAATTGCCCATACCATCATTCTGTATCCAAAAATATTTTTTCTAGCATGAACTGAAATTAAATCAGAAACTATTCCAAATGCTGGAAGAGCTACAATATAAACCTCAGGATGACCAAAAAACCAGAATAAGTGTTGAAATAAAATTGGGCTTCCACCACCATACTCAAGTACTTCTCCTGCTTTTAAAATTGTAGGCATAAAGAAACTTGTTCCAATAACTTTATCCAGCGTCATCATTATTGCACTTACTAGTAAAGCTGGAAATGCTAACATCGCTAAAACAGTTGCTGTAAAAATTCCCCACACAGTTAGTGGCATTCTCATTAAAGTCATACCTCTTGTTCTAGCTTGTAAAACTGTGATCATGTAATTTAATCCGCCCATAGTGAAACCAATTACAAATAGAGCTAAAGAGACTAACATTAGTAGAATTCCCATTCCTGAACCTGGTGTACCTTCTAAAATAGTTTGTGGAGGATATAGTGTCCAGCCTGCTCCGGTTGGACCTCCTGGAACAAAAAAGCTTGCCATTAACACTGCCACTGCAACAAAGAACATCCAGAAACTTAACATGTTTACATATGGAAAAACCATATCTCTTGCACCAACCATTAATGGTATTAAATAATTTCCAAAGCCTCCTAAGAATAAGGCAGTTAAAAAATAAACCACCATTATCATTCCATGCATTGTTACAAATTGATAATAATGTTCAGCAGTTATAAACCCTGCAAGACCTGGAAAACCTAATTGCAATCTCATTAACCAAGATAAAATTAAACCTACAATTCCAGTAAAAACAGCAGTTAAAAAATACTGCACCCCAATTACTTTAGCATCCTGACAAAAAACCCATTTTGTTATAAAAGTATGACCGTGATATAAATCTTGTTCTGGTAATTCAGCTGGTCTTACATAATCAATATCCGGAGTTGAACCAGCAGAACCTGTAAGTGTTTCTGATGATTGTGCTTGATAACCAGATTTATTTTCGTATTCGTCAGACATAATTATTTTTCCTCTTTATATATAACTTTTTCAATTTTTGAATTATTTTTTGCGACCTTTTTTGTCTCAATTTCCTTATTTTGCTTAGCTAAAAGGTCTGAGAAAGTTTCTTGTTCTCCTAACCATTGTTGATAACTATTAGGATCTTGTACTTCTACCCCACCTCTCATTGCATAATGACCAACTCCACAGTATTCGGCGCACAAAACTTCATACTCACCTACTTTGTTAGGTTCGAACCAATAATAAGTAACAACACCTGGCACAGCGTCCATCTTTGCTCTAAATTGAGGCACGTACCAATTATGAAGCACATCTACAGATCTTAATAAAATTTTTACTGGTCTATTATTTTCTAAATTAATTATATCACTTTGCACCATTACATCGTCTCTCCCGTAAGGATCGTCTAAGTTGATACCAAATGGGTTATCGTCATTTATATTTACAACTTTTGTAGTGCCGAGTTTTCCATCATTACCAGGCAGTCTATATTGCCAGCCCCATTGCCATGCCATGACATCTATCTCAATTGAGTTTTTTGGAACGTTTACATATTGGTTCCAAATTATTAATCCTGGAGCTAGTAGAGCTGCAACTCCAAGTGTAGTGGCTACTGTTAAAATTTTTTCTAATTTTTTGTCTTCAGGTTTATACTCTGCTTTTCTATCTTCTTTATAGGAATACTTAAAAACGCAATAAATCATGAAAAGACAAACAGCTACAAATACTCCTCCACCTACCCAAAAGGTGAGAGTTATAGTATCGTCCATTCCTTTCCAGTTTGATGCAATATCAGTCCAATACCAAGGTGTAAAAATATGGAAAAGTATTGAACCTAAAATGACTAAAAAAAATATTATACCTGCGTGCATGGCTATTTATATAGATTATTAATAGTATAAATACCTATGACAAAATGTCATAAAATTAAAGAAAATAAACTTATATATACAGTAAATTATGCTCGGTAAATTTGGAATTCTTGTAGTCTTACTCATTTTGGTCTTATTATTTTATGTTGTCATATCCTTCGGGGCTGGGGCGTTCTCAAAAGGAGAAACAAAACCAGAAACAAAGAAATATTTAAAGTCAGTAAAAATATTGTTAGCTGTTATCGCGGTTGTGGGGTCAATACTTGTGCTTTTTCTTGATTAAGAAATAAGTGTTTTGCACCAAGCAATAAACGAGTCATTAAAAATATAAATCATTAAAAAGAAAGCTAACCAAACTACTAATAAAAACATCCAGTACATTGATAACGCAGAGATATTATTTTCCTCATCTAAAATTTTATTCTGCTCCATTTTTAAAATTCTACCAGCTACTCTACCCCAAAAAAATAATCCTCCAAGCAAGTGCATTCCATGAAGCGCAGTGAAAATATAAAATGATGAGAAATATGAATTAGTTGAAACATAGTTCCCACTTTGCATTAATTGCACCCAAAAATACAATTGCCCAAATAAAAACAAATAACTTAGGCCACCAACTAAGATTATGTTTCTTTTTATCCTCATAGTTTCTTTTTGCTTTAAGTCGCTAGTTATTTTTGAAAAAAAGTAAGCAATAACGAAAAGTACAAATGTGTTTATCCAAAGAAAGTTTGGTTTTAAAAGATATCTAGTGTCTTGTTCGGGTGGGATAGAATAAATGTAACCTGTAAATATCAAGCTAAACAAAACAGTTGCAATACCAAAGATAATTATTACAGCAGAAGTCTGAACTGAAAGGTCGAAAGTCTTACCTATATGAGCATCATCTATTTTTGCTCTATCACTCTCCCAAGGTTTTTCAGTTAGTGTGCCGAAAAGTTTCTTTATAAAATTGCTCATGGATCCTATATAATAAATAATAATTATTTATCAACAATGAAAATAAAAACATCAATTGCAATTATAAGTGGATGTCTGGTAATTTTTCTGTTTTTAATGCTGCCAGTTTTTTTATCTATTCAAGGTCAGAAGGAAGATCTTGTCGCATCATTCAAAGGATCAACCTTTTCACTTAAAGATGTAAATAATAATACAATAACTGAAAAATCTTTTGAAGGACCATTAACAGCAATTTTTTTTGGTTTTACAAATTGTCCAGATATATGTCCAATGACTTTAAGCAATATAGATTTGGTTATTAATAATTTAAGTGAGCGAAAAAGAAAAGACTTCAAGGTTTTCTTTGTTAGTATAGATCCTGATAGAGATAGCCCAAGTGTGATAAAAAACTACTTGGAAACATTCCAAAATAAAATGTTTGGAATAACTGGTGATCCAAAAAAAGTTTTTTTATTATCTCAATCTTGGGGTGTCTTATCAGAGAAAATATTTAATGAAGATGGAAATTATTTAATAAATCACAGTTCATCAGTATTACTTTTAAAAGATGGAAAGTATTTAGATAGAATTAATCATCATGCTAAATACAAAGACATGTTCAAAGTGATAAATAAATATTTAAGATAAAAGAGAATAACTAATTATAGAAATTATCGATATCGCAGCAGTTTCAGATCTTAAAATATTTTTATTGATATTCAAAGGAATTATATTTTTCATTTTAGAAATTATTTCTCTTTCTTTAATGGAGAAATCACCCTCCGGTCCAATCAAAATACATATAGGCTCATCACTTTGAATATCAATTTTTTTGTTGTCTGAATTAAGATCTCCAAAGAAAATTGTTGTATCAGTATTTTCTTTTAAAAAATCTTCAATTTTTTTTAATTTATCTAAAATTGGTAAATTTAATCTATTGCTTTGCTCTGATGCTTCAACAATAATTTTTTTAACTCTTTTTTCATTAATCTTTCTTACGACTGTGCGATCGGAAAGTAGTGGGATAAATCTAGTCACTCCTAGCTCGGTAGCTTTTTGAATCATTAAATTTAGATAATTTAGTTTGATAGGTGTGAATGCAAGCCAGATTTCTGTTGGATTATCTGCTGACCTTAATTTTTTTTCCACTGAAAACTCTACAATTCCTCTTATTATATTTTCTACTTTTGCCTCAAATTCTCCAGATTGATTAAATAAACTAAAATTTTGTCCTTCTTTAATTCTCATCACCTTATGAATATAGTGTGATTGAATTTTATCTAATTTAGATTTTAAATTTATATATAAACTTTCGCTAAAAAATAATCTAATATTACTCATTTAAATAAGTTAATTTATGAAAAATCTTAAAGCAATAATTTTCGATGCTTACGGAACGTTATTTGATGTGAATTCAGCGGCTGAAAAATGCAAAAGTAAAATTGGAGATAAATGGGAAAATTTTGCAAATTATTGGCGAACAACCCAGTTAGAATATACTTGGTTAAGAAGTATGATGAGTAAACATAAAAATTTTTGGCAAATAACTGAGGATAGCTTAGATAAATCCATGAAAAAATTCAGAATAAATAATAATATGAGAAGTGAGCTTTTAGACCTGTATAAAATTTTATCTCCATATCCGGAGGTTAGAGAAACCTTGAAACAAATAAAAAATAAAAACTATAAAATTGCTATTCTCTCAAATGGTACACCTTCCCTACTCAATGACTTAGTAGAAAAAAACGACATGAAAAACTTATTTGATGATATTTTTTCAATAGAGGAGGTTGGAATATTTAAACCAAGTTCAAAAGTATACGAAATCCCTATTAAAAAATATAAAATAGATAAGGGTGAGATTGCTTTTTTGAGTTCAAATACATGGGACATTTCAGGAGGTGGAAATTATGGATACAATTGTTTTTGGGTAAATAGAAATAATGATGTATTTGACAATTTAGATTATTCACCTAAGTATGAATTAAAAAATTTAAATGAATTACTTGATATTATTTAATTAAGTATTATTTCATAAATAAATATGACAAATATTTTAGATCTTTTTGCAAGAATATTAATTTCAACATTATTTTTAATAAATGGAGTCTTTAAAATAACTAATTACGATGGCACTGTGGTCTGGATGGAAGGATATGGTGTGCCTGGAATTCTTATAATACCAGCGATAATAATAGAGATATTAGGTCCTATTTTAATAATAGTAGGATATCAAACAAAAATTACTGCGGCATTTTTAAGTTTATTTTGTTTAGCAACAGCAATTATATTCCACAATGATTTTAGTAACCAAATGCAACTAACCTCTTTTTTAAAAAATATTGCATTAGCAGGTGGATTTTTGTTTCTTGTTATAAATGGTTCAAAGAAATTTAGTTTAGATAATAAAAGTAAGTAATTATGAAAATTATAGAAGTTGAAAAAATAATAAAGCCCATACTGTCATCAGATGGTGCTGGTGTTAAATTAAAAAGAAGTATCGGGGTGGAACCAAATTATTATGATCCATTTTTAATGTTGGACGAATTTGGATCAGAAGATAAAGAGGATTATATAGGTGGTTTTCCACCTCACCCTCACAGAGGAATAGAAACAGTAACCTACATGCTTCACGGCGAATTTGAGCACGAAGATAGTACTGGTGGAAAAGGAAGAATGAAAGCTGGTGATGTTCAATGGATGAAAACTGGAAGTGGCATCATTCATTCGGAAATGCCTGCAATGAGTGATGGAAAACTTCAAGGTTTCCAACTATGGATTAACATGCCTGCTAAATTAAAAATGAGTAAACCTGAATACATTTATATCAATTCTAAGGAAATGCAGACACATAAGGACAGTGACAAAATTGTTAAAACTATAGCAGGTAAATTTGAAAAAGCTGAAGGTCCAATCAAAGGTCATAATGTTGAGCCAATTTATTTTGATATAGAATTAAAAAAAGACAAAGAGTTTATTTTTGATCTTCCTATAACCCACAATTCTCTAATATACCTAGTGAATGGTGAAATTAAAATTGGAGAAAAAGAACACAGCAAATTAGTAAATTCAAATTTAATTTTGTTATCCAAGGGTAAAAAACTAAAAGTTAAATGCGTTTCTAACTCAAAATTCTTGCTTATTTCTGGAAAACCTATTAATGAACAAATTGCTAGAGGAGGTCCGTTTGTTATGAATACTAAATCTGAAATCTTACAAGCTGTAAATGATTACCATAATGGAACTTTCGTAAAATAGTGCAAGCAATTGAAATTAAAAAAACCGGTGGTCCTGAAGTTTTAGAAATAAAAAATATTAAGCTTGAAGATCCCAAAGATGGCGAGGTACAAATTAAACATTCAGCGATCGGTCTTAATTACATTGATACATATCATAGATCTGGTCTATACCCTCTCCCACTTCCTTCAGGAATAGGATTAGAGGCAGCTGGTATAATTGAAAAAACAGGAAAGAATGTCGGAGATTTTAAAGTAGGAGATAAAGTTGCATATGCTGCAGCTCCCATAGGCTCTTACTCTTCTCATAGAAATTACCCAGTTAAAAGTTTGGTTAAAGTTCCAGATGGAATAGATTTAGAAGTTGTGGCAACTTTAATGACTAAAGGACTAACAACATTTTACTTATTACACAAAACATACGTAGTTAAGTCAGGTCAAACTATATTATTCCATGCTGCAGCTGGTGGTGTTGGTCAAATTTTTTGCCAGTGGGCAAAAAGTTTAGGTTGCAGTGTTATTGGTACTGTTGGATCTGATGAAAAAATCGATATCGCAAAAAAATTTGGATGTGACCATGTTATTAATTACTCTAAAGATGATTTTCAAAAAAAAGTAATGGAAATCACTAATGAAGAAGGTTTGCCTGTTGTTTATGATGGAGTCGGAAAAGTAACAATGGAAAAATCTTTAGGAAGTTTAAAGATGAGAGGTACATTTGTATCTTTTGGAAATGCTTCAGGAAAACTTGACCCTCTCGATGTTGGAAAATTAATTGCGCCTAAAGGATTGTTTTTAACACGACCAAGTATTGCACACTATACTGCAACTAGAGAAGAGCTAGATGAGGCAGCGAATAAACTTTTTGAAATGGTGCAACAGGAGAAAGTAAAAATAGATATTTTTAAAAAATATTCTCTTAATGATGTAGTTAATGCTCACAGAGATCTTGAAGCAAGAAAAATCATAGGACCAGCAATTATAGTCCCTAATTAATCTATCTTAACATCCATATCTGACATATGTAGATTTAGAGCATTAGTAGATATCTGTATCTCTCTAATAAAAAAAGCGATTGATATGATCATAGATAAACAACAAGATCCAAAAATTACTCTTGCGACAAACAATTCATCTAAATAAAGAGCAAAAACGGTTAGCATATTAAATAAAAAACCAAAAGCTGCGAACATTATAGTCCACCTTAAAATTGAAATCCTACTACTAAGGTTTAAAAATTGTTTTTGCCATTCAGGTGGTACATGTTTTTCATAAACATGCTCATCGTGCAATTCTCTGATCAATTTACTCAATGTATGAAATCGGTTACTATAAACACCCATAAGTAGAGGAATAGCAGGAAACATTAAAGCTGTTACTGTATAATCTATGTTCATACGAATCAGTTTGATTATGAAACTACCCTTTGCTATTTACAAGTAAATTCTGATGGAAAAAATTAATCATTTTTTTGAATTAACAAGATTAAAAAAACCAATAGGTTACATGCTATTATTTTGGCCTTGTGTTTGGGGGCTTACAGTGGCTTTTGATTTTTCAAATAATATTCAAATTTATTTAAAGTTTTGTCTTCTATTTTTCTGTGGAGCAGTTTTAATGAGATCTGCTGGGTGCATTATAAATGATATTGCTGATAAAGATTTTGACTCAAAGGTAAAAAGAACAAAAAAAAGACCTATTGCCTTTGGAAAAGTTTCAGTGAAAGTTGGTTTATTATATTCATTAATCCTATGCCTAATAGCCTTTGGAGTATTGTTACAATTCAATTTTTATACGATCATATTGGCATTGTGCTCAATGCCCCTGGCATTTTCCTATCCATACATGAAAAGATTTACATATTGGCCACAGCTTTTTTTAGGCGTAACATTTAATTACGGTCTTATTCTTGGATGGACAGCAATTTATGCTGATCTAAGTATTCTACCTTTTGTATTTTACTTTGGGGCCATATTTTGGACATTAGGTTACGACACTATATATGGGTTTCAAGATATTAAAGATGATGAAATAATAGGAGTAAAATCTACATCGATTAAATTTAAAAATAATCCAAAGCAATTTGTCTTAATATGTTACTTAGTATTTATAATATCACAGGTTTATATTGGTATTGAAATGAATTTTGCAGATATTTATTTTTTTGGAATTATTTTAGTTGCATTACATCTGCTTGCTTTTCAATTATTAAGATTAAATGTCAATTCAGAAAGAAGTTGTTTTCAAATATTTAAATCAAACAATTTTTTAGGATTTTTGATTTTTGTAAATATTTTAATTGGAAAAATAATTATATGATGTCTAGTAAAGATACAATCCGAAGACTCTATCAAGATTATACAAAACGTTTTTTAGGCAAAATAATTATTTCTTTTTTTCTTTCTATGATAGTAGCTGCATCTACTTCGTCAATAGCTTGGCTACTAGATCCTGCAATTAAAAAATTATTTATTGAAAAAGATCAAACTCTTATTTTAATTATTCCTTTTGCAATAATTTTGGCTTTTTCTGCAAAAGGAATTTCCTTATATCTCGCAAAAATTTTTATGATCGGAGTGGCCGAAGATATAAAAAAAGATATTCAAAAAGATATGGTCACAAGCCTTGTGCGAGCAGATACAGCAATTATCGATAATAAACATACTGGTAAATTTATTTCGAATTTAACTTATGATACTACGCTTATAGTAAATCTTGTAAGCACCGCTTTATTAAATCTTTTCAAAGATAGTATTACCTTAATAGGATTATTGATTGTTATGTTTTATCAGAACTGGAAATTATCTTTAATAGCAATAGTAATGATACCCTTAGCATCTTTGGCGGCTAAAACTTTAGGAAAAAGAATTAGTAAAGTAACTACAGAAGCTCAAATTAAGTCTGGAGAACTTAATAAACATCTGATGGAAATTTTTAAAAATCATAAACTTATAAAAATTTTTCAAAGAGAAAATTTTGAAGTTGACAGAACAGATACTTTTCTTACAAATCTTAAGGATAAAGCAAAAAAGATTGCTATAGTATTTGTTAGAGCATCCCCAATAATGGAAATATTAACTGGTATAATGATTGCTTTATTAATTTTTTACTCAGGTAAATTGATTATGAGTGATGAATTAGAAATTAATAATTTTTTTTCATTTTTGGCGGCTATGATGCTCGCTTACCAACCAGTACGATCTTTAGCAACATTAAATCTTAGTATTAGTACCGGATTATCAGCTGCAAAAAGAATAATACCGATAATAGATACAAAAAATGAAATCATTGAAAATGATATACAAAAAAAATTAATTGTTAAAAAATGCGATATTAAATTTGAAAATTGTAATTTTAAATATGGGAATTCTGAAAATATAGTTTTGAATAACTTGAATATGAATATAACTGGTGGAAAAATGACAGCTCTTGTCGGATATACTGGTGCAGGTAAATCGTCGATAATAAATTTGATACCAAGATTTTATGACTGCCATAAAGGTGATATTAAAATTGATAACCAGTCAATATATGATTTAAGTATTTATGATTTAAGAAAAAATATATCAATTGTCACCCAAGACATAACTCTTTTTGATGATACTGTTAAAAATAATATTTTATATGCTAATCTAAATGCCTCGGACGAGGAAATTAAATCAGTCGCAAAAAATTCCTATGCGGATGAATTTATAAATAAGCTTCCACAAAAGTACAATACAGTTATAGGAGAAAATGGTGTGCGACTATCCGGGGGAGAAAAACAAAGAATTTCAATAGCCCGAGCGATGTTAAAAAAAACTCCTATAATCCTTTTAGACGAGGCTACCTCATCATTGGATGCGGAAACAGAAAGTAAAATTCAAAATGCTATGGAGATACTCACCGAGAATAAGACAACTGTAGTAATAGCTCATCGAATATCAACTATTTTAAACGCACATAAAATTTTTGTAATTGACAAAGGAAATATTATTGCAGATGGAACACATAAAGAATTAATCGAAACTTCACAGGTATATAAAAATTTTTATCAAAATCAAATAAAGCAAAATTAATGATAATATTTATTTATAGAGTTTTAATAAATTTTGTTTTAATATTTTCACCATTCATCATTCTAATTAGAATTTTAAAAAAAAAAGAGGATACAAAAAGATTTAAAGAAAAATTATGTTTTTTTTCCAAAAGAAAAATTAAAAAGAAGTTAATTTGGTTTCACGGTGCAAGTGTTGGTGAGATTTCAAGCATTATACCCTTAGTTTTAAGATTGGAAAAAAATAATAAAATAGATCAAATATTAATTACATCTTCAACTTTGAGTTCTTCAAAAATTTTAAATCAATTTAAATTTAAAAAAACAATACACCAATTTTTTCCAATTGATACAAACCAGATGTCAAAAAGATTTTTACATTATTGGAAACCTTCCTTGGCAATATTTATAGATTCTGAGATATGGCCAAATATGATTTTAAATTTAAAAGCACAAAAAATTCCGATTATTCTTTTAAATGCCAGAATCACTCAAAAATCTTTTTATAGATGGAAAACTTTAGGTAGATTTAGCAAAAAGATTTTTCAATGTATAAATAAATCATTGGTTTCAAATAAAGAAACATTGAAATATCTTAAATTTTTTGGAGTTAAAAACGTGAGATACATTGGAAATCTAAAATTTATACAAAATAAAAATAAAAATCTTAGCCTACCGAAGGATTTAACTAATTTAATTTTTAAAAGAACTACATGGTGTGCATCAAGTACTCATGAAGGTGAAGAATATATTTCTATGGCAGTTCATAACATACTAAAAAAAAAATATAGAAACTTTCTTAGCATTATTATTCCAAGACATATACATCGATCAAAGCAGATTATTCAAATGATGAAAGATAATAATTTGAAGATCCATTGTCACAGTTGGAATAGCCAAATACCAAATAAAACTGATGTGTATATTGTAGATACTTATGGTGAAACTGAAAAATTTTTTAATTTAATAAAAATAGTCTTCATAGGAGGCTCCCTAATAAATCATGGGGGCCAAAATCCTTTAGAACCAGCAAGACATGGTTGTAATGTTTTATATGGTCCTCATATCGATAATTTTAAAAATATTTATAATTACCTAGATAGAATCAAAGTATCAAAAAAAGTCCGAGGAAGTAAAAGTTTACAAAAAAATATTGAACTATTGATAAGGAATAAAAATAAAACAAAATCTGTAATTAAGAAAGTCAAAAAATTAGGAGATAATATTTTGATTTTAACAATGAAAGAGATTGAAAGATCATTGACAAAATGATGATTAAAAAACCAAAGTTTTGGGATAAAAAAAAACCTAACTTTTTTGCATATTTTCTATTACCAATATCTAAAATTGTAAGTCTATTTAGTGAATTAAAAAAAAAAGAAAATTTAAGATTTCCAAATATTAAAATTATTTGTGTAGGAAATATTTATATAGGCGGCACTGGTAAAACTCCATTATCAATAAAAATTAGTCAATTGTTGAATAAAAATAATTTTAATTCAACTGTTGTGAAGAAGTTCTACAAAGAGCATAAAGATGAACAGCTATTAATAAGTAAGAAAACAAATCTAATTAGTAAAAAAAATAGAAAAGAGTGCATTGATAACGCTATAAATAAAGGTTTTAAATGCGCAATTTTTGATGATGGGCTCCAAGATTATTCGATCAGATATGATTTAAAAATTTGTTGTTTTAGTTCAAATAACTGGATTGGTAATGGACTAATTATACCAGCAGGTCCTTTGCGGGAAAAAATTAATTCTCTTAAGAATTTCGATATAGTTTTTTTAAATGGGCCAAATATAAATAACGAAGGTATTAAAAAGAAAATATTCGAAGTTAATAAAGATATTAAAGTATTTGAGAGTCATTATAAACCTATAAATCTAAATGAAATTGATATCTCTCAAAATTACGTTGTTTTTTCTGGAGTCGGAAATCCTGAAAATTTCAAATTTACATTAAAACAAAACAATCTGAAAATTTTAAAATTTTTTTCTTTTCCAGATCATTATGATTATAACAATTATGAAATAGATAATATTAAAAAATATGCAAATAAAAATAATTCGAAAATTATCACTACAGAAAAAGATTATCTTAGAATTGATAAAGAATTAAGAAATGATATTAGTTATATTGAAATGGATTTAGAAATAATCGATGAAAATAAATTTCTACAATTAATATCTTAAAAATGAAAACCTTAAAATATTTAATAGAATCTTTATTCATTAAATTATTCTTTTTAATCTTTAAAATAATTGGTTACAAAAAAGCATCAAATTTAGGAGCGAGTATAGGTTCAATCGTAGGTCCTCTATTTCGATCAAAAAATTTAGTAAAAAAAAATATTCAATACGCCTTTCCAAATTTAACGGATGATGAAATGCAAAAATTTATTAAAAAAATGTGGACAAACTATGGAAGAATATTTTCGGAGTATATGTACATACAAAAGTTTAGAAGAAAAGAATTAGAAAAATACTTAAATATTAATGGAATAAAGACTTTAGAAAAGATAAAAAAAGACGGAAAGCCAGTAGTTTTTATATCAGGCCATTTTAATAATTTTGAATTAATGGCTATGCAATTAGAATTATATGGAATTCAATTAGCAGCTGTTTATAGACCCTTGAATAATTTTTTTCTAAATCGCACAATGGAAAATTTAAGAAAAAATTATATATGTAAAAATCAAATTAAAAAAGGATTGGGTGGTGTTAGGGAAATTATTAGAGCCTTTTCGCAAAATACTTCTGTAGCATTGATGATTGATCAAAGAGTTACGGAAGGGGAGAAATCATTATTATTTAATAAAACTACCTTTACCACTACTATTCCTGCACAATTAGTAAAAAAATATAATTGTCCAATCGTCCCTATTTATATCCAAAGAAAAGACAACATTTATTTCGATATAACGATAGATGATCCAATTTATTTCAACGAAAAGGATGATATTAAATATATTACGCTTCAATTAAATGCTTGGCTCGAAAGAAAAATCTTAATTAACCCAGAGCAGTGGATTTGGACACATAATAAATGGAAATTGTAAAAAGCCTAATTAACATTACCTCTTTTTACTGGCTTCTATATGTGAAAAATAAGCTTCCTGTAATTCAACATTCCAATAACTGAGTTTCTCAAGTTGTATTTTTTTTCCTGAAACAGCACAAATAACATGATCTCCATTTTCAATTATTTCGAAATTATTTGGTAAATATTTTAATTTAGCTAATTTATTTTTCATTATTTAGTTGTATAAAATATATATGAACATTGGTATTATTGGAAGTGGTGGTAGAGAACATTCGCTATGCTTTAAACTAAAAGAATCAAAAATCATAGACAAAATTTATTGCTTCCCGGGTAATGCCGGAACTGAAAAAATAGCTCAAAATATTAATATTGAAACTACAAATTTTGAAGAGATAAAAAAAGAATGTCAAAAAAAAAATATTGAATTATTAGTAGTTGGTCCAGAACAACCTTTAGTCGATGGGATTGTAGAATATTTTAATGATACAAAAATAAAAGTTTTTGGTCCTAATAAAATTAGTGCACAATTAGAAGGTTCAAAAACATTTACAAAAAAATTGTGTAAAAAATTTAATATACCAACATCTAATTTTGAAATTTTCAAAGATAAAAAATCTGCTTTAAATTATCTTTCAAATAAAAAATATCCTTTAGTAATTAAAGCTGATGGATTAGCTGCAGGAAAAGGGGTTTATATTTCTAAAAATGAAAATGAAGGCAAGAATGCAATTAAAGAAATATTTGGTGGGCGTTTTGGTAAAGCTGATTGTGTTCTAGTAGAAGAGTTTTTATTAGGAGAGGAGATGAGTTACTTCATTGTATCTGATGGAATAAATTATAAATTTTTTCAAACAGCGCAAGATCACAAAAGAGTTGGGGAAAATGATACTGGAAAAAATACTGGAGGAATGGGAGCCTATTCACCATCAAGACTTTTTAACTTTGAATTAGATAAAAAAATCAATGAAAAAATAATTAAACCTACCTTAGAAGGAATTAAAGAGCTTGGATCAAATTATTGTGGTTTTTTGTATGTTGGATTAATGATTGTTGATAATGAACCCTATCTAATTGAATTTAATGTAAGAATGGGTGATCCAGAATGCCAAACAATATTACCCTTGTTAGATACAGATCTTGGAGAAATTATTCTAGCTTGTTGTGAAAAAAAATTATTAAATTTAGAAATTAAATGGAAAAATAAGAAAAGTATATGCATTGTCTTGTGTTCTAATGGATATCCAGACAAATATGAAAAAAATACCAACATTGATCAAATAAGAAATATTATACTAGATAATGATGAATATATTTTTCATGCTGGCACAAAAATAGAGGGAAAAAAATATTTAGCCACCGGTGGAAGAGTATTGAATATTGTTGCTATAACTGACGAATTTTCTACTTCTAAAGATAAAACTATTAAAATTTTAGAAACTTTAAATTGGGAAAAAGGTTTTTATAGAAAAGATATTGGTTACAAAGTTATTAGCGTATGAGAATTATTGGTGGTATCTATAAAAATAAGAACATCTCTTTGCCAACTGATAAATTTACTAGACCCTTAAAAGACATGGTCAGAGAGTCAATATTTAATATTATTGAACATTCAAACCTAATTAAAAAAAAAATTTTAAATTCTAAAGTATTAGATTTATATTCTGGATCTGGATCGTTTGGTATAGAGTGTCTATCAAGAGGTGCGTCAAAAGTATATTTTTGCGAAAATTACTCTCCAGCTTTTAAAGTATTAAAAAAGAATTTATTAAATCTTAATTGTCTAAATAGATCCAATATCTTTGATACAAGTGTTACAGACTTCATAAACCAATTTGAAAGTTCACAAAATAAATTCGACTTTATTTTTTTAGACCCGCCTTATAAAGAACAAAAAATAAATATATTACTAGAACTTATAATTGAAACGAAAATTTTAAATAAAAACGGAATACTAATATTACATCGCAATAAAAAAAGTGTTGATATATTTCCAGAAAAATTAAAAATTTTTTCAGAGAGAATATATGGATTATCTAAAATTTACTTTATAAAACTCTAATTTTTTAAAATTCTATTCGTCTCTATTTTTATAAGCTCTACTGATGGTTGATCAAAGGGATTAACTTTAATGATCTCACCTAATAAAATTGTTTCCAGCATAAAAAAAGTGAATAATTCTCCTAATGCTTGTTCAGAGCGCCTTAAAACGTTAAAACTTCTAAACGGTATATTTCTTTTTCTAAAAACATTCTCTGTAGCTATCTTTTGTGTGTTCTTTATCTGATAAAGGTTTTTATTTTTTAGGTGTTTAAGAGTGGATAATAATTTTGAATTATTAATTTTTTTGTTATCGTGATCAATAACATTAAAAAAGGTAAAAAAAGAATTTTTTGGACCATCAAGATAAAGTTGCATCATACTATGATTATCTCTTGGCATATTTGAAACTACTGGCAAAATTCCTTTGGAATTTTTTCCTAAACTTTCTGCAACTAGCTGTTGGTACCATTCAAATAATTCTTTAGAGAGCTCATCATAATTTAATATAATAGAATTATACTTCTTTTTTTTTATAAAGTACGATGTCGACACTACACTATCAATTAAAGCGTTTAAAAAAAATTTATTTTTAACAAGTAAATTTAAATTTTTAAAGTTTTTTGGTTTTAATCCCATAAAAATTGCAGGCAACATACCAACCTCTGATAAAACAGAATATCTTCCTCCAATATAATTTTTATGATTAATTATTAAACAATTAAGTTTATTTGCCATATTTTTAATATAATTATTTGTGTTTTCACAAATAAAAATATTTTTATTTTTTTGCTTAAGTGATGAATAGTTTGCAATTGTCTCTAGGGTATTTCCTGATTTAGAGATAATTATATTAACGGTTTGATTTTTGTTTTTTTGATTATTATTTCTAGAATTTAAGTTATCTAAAAAGGTAAATTTTTTTTTAATTTTAGGTTTCATAAAATTATATATAGCTTTAGCGCCCAATGAAGATCCACCCATACCAATCAAATTAAAATTGGTATATTTTTTGAATTTATTCACACTGTTATTATTGAAATCAAAACGATAATTTTCAGAAAAACTGTTTATTAATCTGCTTTTTTTATAAAAATTTAATTTTTTTGAAACTTGTAATGCGATTTTTTTTTTATTTTTTGTAATACCGAAGCCTTTTAGTCTTATATTTTTGGTAAGCATTAATTCTTTTTAATTTGCTTTAATACGAAATCTTCAGCTGATTGATCAGAACTTTGGGTTTTATTTGTTGAACTTTCTTTTTTAATAAGATTCTCGATGTCTTCATTTATTTTTTCAGTCTTATCAATAATATTCACTTTTTTTGCTGGTTCTGGAAGAGCGCCAAATTCTGGTGGCATCTCTAATGGGTTTTTTTTTTCAATTAAAAACTCATCACTATTATTATTTTTATTTCCTGCTAGCCCATCTTGCAACGTTTGACATGCGTTAAGAAAAAATAATATAAAAGTTAAATAGACAAATTTATTTTTCATTTAAATTTTCCTTTTTATTGAATAATAATTCAACAAAAATAAGGCATACAATTCCAATTGTAATAAATATATCAGCAACATTAAAAATAAACCAATGAAAATCGTTGTAATTTATATCTATAAAATCAGGGACCGCTGAATAGTAAATTCTATCAAAAAGGTTCCCGAGAGAGCCGCCTAAAATAATAAAAAAAAGATATCCTTTAAAATCGTTAGATTTTATTCCTAAATATAAAATGACTATATTTACTAGCAGAATTATTAGAGTGATAAAATTATATGCAAATTGCTTTTCAAAAGATAATAATCCAAAACCTATTCCAGTATTCCAAACTAAAATTATATTTATAAATTGATTAATATAAATATCTACTTTGCCATAAGTTTCAGCAATATTTATTACATACATCTTTGAAATTCTATCTAAAGTAAAAATTAATAATGTAATTAAAAAATAAAAAAAAATCTTTTTATTTAAAAATTTTGTCATTTAAAGCTGCATGTCGGGTGTCTTTCACACTCTGTTTCTCTAATTTTCCAACAAATAGAACATTTTTTTCCGTTTGCTTTTAAAGTTTTTACTTCTATTTCATCTTTCACATTTTCATCCAAAATAATATTTGCAAGTGAAGTTATACATATTTCTGAAAAATCATATTTTTTTGCGAGATCATAAAGCTTCTTACTCAATCTGATATCAATTGCGGTTTCTAAGCTAGATCCTATTGTTTTGGCTGCTCTTTTTTCTTCAATACTAATATTTGCAACATCTCTTATTTTGTTTATTTTTTCCCAGTTGCTATTAAGCTCCTCATTTTTCCAAGATTTTGGAAATTCCGGAAACTTTTTTAAATGAATGCTGCTTTTTTCGTCTTTGTTTAAAAGGCTAAAGATTTCCTCTGTCGTAAAAGATAAAATTGGTGCAAACCATTTTAATAAGGCGTCCAATATTGTATTTAATATTAAAATACAACTTTGTCTCTTATCTGAATTTTTTTTATCGCAATATAAAGTGTCTTTTCTAATATCAAAATAAAATGAAGAAAGATCTACAGTACAAAAGTTTAATAATTCTTTATATAAAACATGAAAATTATATTCTTTAAAGTTTGAATTAAATTTTTCATTTAATATATACAATTTGTGTAACATCAGCTTTTCAAGTTCAGGGAGTTTAGTTAAGTTAATTTTGCTATATTCATGTTCAGAGTAGTTGTCATTTATGTTTCCCATTAAATATCTAAATGTATTTCTTATCTTTCTGTATGCCTCAGCATGTTGCTCTAAAATTGAATAGTCTATCCTTAAATCCTCAGAATAATCAGATGCAGTCACCCAAACTCTAAGGATATCCGCTCCATATTTTTTTAGAATATCCTCAGGAAAGATCTGGTTTCCTAAAGACTTTGACATTTTCAAACCCTTACCATCCATCACAAATCCGTGAGATAAAATACTTTCGAATGGAGCTCTACCTCTTGTTCCACAAGATTCTAGTAATGAGGAGTGAAACCATCCTCTATGTTGATCAGATCCTTCTAGATACATAGATGCAGGCCATTTTAAATCTTCTCTTTTTTCTAGAACAAATGAATGTGTAGATCCACTATCAAACCAAACCTCAACAATATCTTTTAGTTTAACATAATCTTTAGCTTTATATTTATCTCCTAAAAATTTTTGAGGATCATCTGAAAACCAGCAATCTGATCCTTCTTTTTCATAAATAGCGGCAATATTCTCAAACACATCTTCATCTACTAAGACTTTACCATCTGTTTTAGAAATAAATATAGGCAGTGGAACACCCCAAACTCTTTGTCTAGAAACACACCAATCTGGTCTTGTTTCGATCATTGATCTCAATCTCTCTTTCCCTTTTGCGGGATAAAATTCTGTATCATCAATAGCTTTTAAGGCTTTATCTCTTAATTTGTGGCTTTCCATTGAAATAAACCATTGGGGTGTGGCTCTGTGGACTAACGGAGCTTTGGATCTCCAAGAATGAGGATATGAGTGGTTTAGTTTTCCATTCGCTAATAAATTTTTTTCATTTTTAAGCTTCTCAATAACTATTGGGTTTGCTTTAAAAATATGAATGCCTTCAAAATTTAAAACATGTTTTGTATATTTTCCATCATCATCAACTGTTTCCACAGCTTTAATATTATTATTTAAACATAAATTAAAATCATCTGGTCCATGGCTGGGAGCGCAATGTACTATTCCTGAGCCTTGTTCTGTAGTAACAAACCTTGCCTCAAGCATCGGTATATCATAATTATATCCTATATTCTTAAATGGATGGGAGCAAATTACCCCTTCAAAATCGGATCCATTAATTTCACTTATAATTTTGTAGTCGTTAATTTTGCAATCCTCAACGACACTTTTTAAAAGATCTTTTGCAACTATAATTTTTCTATTGTTAAAATCACCTTTGTCATTCACTTGTATTACAATATATTTTAAAGATTTATTATAAGCCAAAGCTTTATTTGCTGGTATTGTCCATGGTGTAGTTGTCCAGATGATCACTTCAGCACCTAAAAGATTTTTTAATTTTGATTTTTGAATAAGAAATGACACATAAATCGTGTCTGATGTATGATCCATATATTCAACCTCTGCATCCGCAAGAGCAGTTTTTTCTACAGTGGACCACAAAACTGGCTTGTAGCCTCTATATAAACTTCCTTCTTTTAAAAATTTACCTAATTCTCTTACTATTTGAGCCTCAGCATCGTAACTCATTGTAGAATAGTAATTTTCCCAATCTCCAACAACTCCAAGCCTTTTAAATTGTTCTTTATGAACTTTAATCCATTTATTAGCAAACTCTCTGCACTCTTTTCTAAATTCAACGACTGGTATGTCATTTTTATTTTTTTTATTTTTTTTATATTGTTCCTCTATTTTCCATTCAATCGGTAACCCATGACAATCCCATCCTGGGACATATACTGAGTCTTTACCATTCATTTGATGGAATTTTGTAATTATATCTTTAAGAATTTTATTAAAAGCTGTTCCCATATGAATATTACCATTTGCATAAGGAGGTCCATCGTGAAGAACAAACTTTTCTTTGCCTTTATTATTTTCTCTTAATAAATTGTAAAGGTCGATTTTATTCCAATGTTCAACGATCTTAGGTTCTTTCAATGGAAGATTTGCTTTCATTGAAAAAGCTGTTTTTGGAAGGTTAATTTGATCTTTGCTCATTTTAGTTTTTTAGCAGTTTTTACATCTTTTTTTATTTGTTTTTTTAATTCTTCTATACCATTAAATTTTTTTTCACCTCTTATAAATCTTAAAAACTCAACAGTAAGCATTTTATTATAAAGATTTTCTTTAAAATTAAAAATATTTACCTCGAGAAGAATTTTATTTTGATTAAATGTAGGTCTATAACCTAAGTTTGCGATACCACTCAGTTTTTTTTTTGTTTTATCGATTAATATTTTGACCGCGTAAACTCCTGGTTTAGCTATCACATAATTACCAATATCTATATTACAAGTTGGGAACCCGATAGTTTTGCCCAATCTTCTTCCAAATTGTACAATTCCCTGAATGGACCAATTTCTATCTAAGTATTTATTAGCAGTAGAAATTTGTCCTGTTTCTAAAAGATTCCGTATTGATGTTGAGGATATAATCTTTTTCTGTTTTTTTAAGGGTGATGGATTTATTATTTTATAATTAAATTTTTTTTCATAAAATTTTAATAATTTTACATCTCCCTCTCGTTTGTTTCCAAATCTAAAATTATTACTAACAAAAATTAATTTTGCAGATAACTTTTTGTACAGAAATTTTTCAATAAATTGATTACATTTAATCTTCGAAAATTTTAAATCAAATTTTTTATTGATAACAAAATCAACATTAAATTTTTTTAAAATTTCCAACTTTTGGCTTAAATTAGATATTCTATAATTTTTAATTTTTTTAAAAAAAAACATCTTGGGAATTGGATCAAATGTTACTACCCCAATTTTATATTTTTTTCTTTTTTTTAAAATCAAAGCTTTTTTAAATAATTTTTGATGTCCTAAATGAACCCCATCAAAATTACCAATTAATATAATTGAGTTTTTATGTTTTTTTTGAATATCGAAATTTTTGTAATATTTAATTTTATTTACCATTTTAAAAGTGATTGATAATAATCAATCTTTACATTGTATTTTAATTGAACTTTTTCAATATTTTTGTCTATTTCTTTTTTATGTATTCCTGATGATATTAGCATAGAGTCGAAATTTTGAATATTAGCACCTTTAATATCAGTATTAAGATTGTCTCCAATGCACAATATTTTTTTATTTTTTATATCTGTAGCCTGTTGATATACAGGTGGATACGGTTTACCAAAATATTCAACCTTACCGCCAAGATCTTCAAATATTTTCGCAACAGCTCCTGCGCAATATTCTGTAATATTGCCTCTATCTACAATTAAATCAGGATTCGTACATATCATTTTTTTGCCAATTACGTTTTTAAATAATTCTTTATAATATTTTAGGTCTTGTTCATATTCTTCAAAAAGTCCTGTGCATAATATGAAATCAGATTGTTCTAAATTATTAATTTTATTTTTTTCAAACAGTTGAAAAAGATCAAAATCTCTTGGAGGTCCAATATGATAAAAATTTTTATCTTTATAATTTTTTTCTAAATATTTAAGTGCAGACTCCCCAGATGTAAAAACTTTTCTACATTTATCTTCATCTAGCCCCATTTTTTTTAAAAATTTAATAACAGTTTTGTTTGGTCTTGGTGCATTGGTGAGCAAAACATATTTTTTATTTAATTTTTCTAATTCATCTAGAACATTAACAGAAGTTTGGTGGAGACTTAATCCATTGTGAATTACGCCCCAAATATCTATAAAGAAGACATCATAGCTGTTAGCTACTGACTTCAGTCCTAAATCATCTAAATTTTTTGGCATTTAGGAGATATAGCTTAAAAAAATCAATATTTCTTGGTTTTTTAAGGTTTAAAATTATTGATGATATCTTGAAATAATTGCCAAGCATCTTTATATGATCCACATATTTATAGGAGTTTTTATGAAATTTAAACCTTTGCACGATAGAGTGCTTATCGAAGTCTTAGATGGCAGCGAAAAAACTGCTGGTGGTATTATAATACCTGATACTGCTCAAGAGAAACCGCAAGAAGGCAAAGTTGTTGCTGTAGGCGGGGGAGCAAAAACTGAAGACGGAAAAATAATTCCGATGGATGTTAAAGTTGGAGACAAAGTTCTTTTCGGAAAATGGTCTGGAACAGAAGTTAAAATTGGTGGAAAAGAATACAGCATAATGAAAGAGTCAGACATTATGGGTATTTCATCAGGAAAATAATTTAAGGAGATTGAAATGGCAAAAATAGTTAAATTCGATGCAGATGCAAGAGCAGCAATGTTAAAGGGTGTTGATATTCTTGCAAACACTGTAAAAACAACATTAGGTCCAAAAGGAAGAAACGTTGTAATTGACAAATCTTATGGAGCTCCAAGAACTACCAAGGACGGTGTTACAGTAGCAAAAGAAATTGATCTAGAGGACAAATTTGAAAATATGGGCGCGCAAATGGTGAAGGAAGTTGCTAGCAAAACAAACGATGAAGCTGGAGATGGAACTACCACAGCAACAATTTTAGCTCAAGCAATTGTAAAAGAAGGATGTAAATATGTAACTGCGGGCATGAATCCAATGGATGTTAAAAGAGGAATAGATGCAGCAGTTGACCAAGTAAAACAAAAATTAATTTCTTCTGCAAAAAAAGTTAAGGACAGTGATGAGATTGCTCAAGTTGGAACTATTTCAGCTAATGGAGATAAAGAAATTGGCAATATGATTTCTAAAGCGATGCAGAAAGTTGGAAACGAAGGAGTAATAACAGTTGAAGAGGCAAAAGGTATAGAAACTGAGCTAGATGTAGTTGAGGGTATGCAATTTGATAGGGGATACTTGTCTCCATATTTTATTACAAACGGAGATAAGATGACAACTGAGCTTGAGAATCCTTTAATACTTTTACACGAAAAAAAATTAACAAACCTTCAGCCGATGGTCCCTCTTTTAGAAGCGGTAGTTCAAGCTGGCAGGCCATTAATGATAATTTCTGAGGATGTTGAAGGCGAAGCTTTGGCAACTTTGGTTGTAAATAAACTTAGAGGCGGATTAAAAGTTGTTGCAGTCAAGGCTCCAGGTTTTGGTGATAGAAGAAAAGCAATGTTAGAAGATATTGCAATACTTACTGGTGGCCAAGTAATTTCTGAAGACTTAGGAATAAAACTTGAAAATGTTAAATTAAATGATCTTGGGTCTGCAAAAAGAGTTAAAGTTGATAAAGAAAATAGTACAATAGTAAGTGGATCAGGAAAAAAATCTGACATCGAAGCTAGATGTAACCAAATTAAACAACAAATTGACGAAACCACATCAGATTATGACAAAGAAAAACTACAAGAAAGACTTGCTAAGCTTGCAGGTGGTGTTGCAGTTATTAAAGTTGGTGGTGCAACTGAGGTAGAAGTTAAAGAAAGAAAAGACAGAGTAGAGGATGCTTTAAATGCAACAAGAGCAGCTGTTGAAGAAGGTATTGTTGTTGGTGGTGGTTGCGCATTGTTATACGCTTCACAAGACATTGACAAATCAGTGAAAGTAAAAGGTGATGATCAAAAAGCTGGAGTTGAAATTGTTAAAAGTGCTTTGCAAGCACCAATAAGACAGATAACAAAAAATGCTGGTGTTGATGGATCAGTTGTAGTTGGTAAACTTTTAGAACAAAATAAAACATCGCATGGTTATGACGCTCAGACTGAGAATTATGTAGATATGTTTAAAGAGGGTATTATAGATCCTGTAAAAGTTGTTAGAACTGCTTTACAAGATGCAGCCTCAATATCTGGTTTGTTAGTAACAACTGAAGCAATGATTGCTGATAAACCTGAGGAGAAGGATTCTGGTCCTGCTATGCCTCCTGGCGGTATGGGCGGTATGGGAGGTATGGGTGGTATGGGTATGTAATCCCCATTTATCTGAAACAAAAATTTAATAAAGGGCGGTTTTTACTGCCCTTTTTTTTTGCGTATTCTTTTCATGGTGGTCGAAAAGTTAATCTAACAAATCTATGTAGTCTAATTCTAACAAACCACATAGAAGTAAAATACTCCTTCCACTAGGTTGTATAAATCACTAATTTGTTGAAAATCCTATTTATTTACTTTTCTTTTTTTTTGATATTCCCAACTTATCGCTATGTCTCAATCTCAAGATAACAATTGCCCCGGCAATTAATACAATTGCTACAGCTTCATAAACCAACGCGGAAGGATCCATTTCTTTTCCTTGTAAAATTATAAATCGTGAGAGAGCAGTAATTGCAATAAGAAGTGGTAAAGTAATACTTATGGATTGTTGGTCCCAAAAAACTCTAACCATTGCTAATACCTCTAAATATAGGAACATTAAAAGTAAGTCAGCAAGAGTTACTGATGTATTCACAAACATTAATTTAATTTCTAAAACAACAGCAATAATTGTACTTACTAAAATTATTCCTAGGAGGCCTAATTGTAAATATTTTACTAATTCTTTCATTTTTAAATTTTAAAAAAATTGATTCGACTTATAAAATACAAGAAATTAGTTAAAAATTCTACCAACAATAAACAAACCAAGTGCCACTGCTGGTCCTATACCAAATGCGAAAAGTATGGTTCCAATACCAACCGTGCCTCCTAGATACCAACCAATACTAACTACAGTTATTTCTAAGAACGCTCTCACAGCTGCAATTGGTAAGTTTGTTTTTTTTTGAAGTCCAGTCATCAAGCCATCCCTAGGTCCCGGACCCAAATTAGCCACGAGATAAATCCCACTTCCTATTCCTACCAACAAAACAGCTGACACCGCCAATATCATTTTTGCAGCAAAACTTTCTGGGGTAGACACGTAATTTAAACAAACATCTATCATTGCAGCTATAATCACTGCATTAAGTATCGTGCCAATTCCTGGTTTTTGATTTAAAAAAATCCAAAGTGATATTACAAAGATACTAATAAAAAAAGTTATGACTCCAATCGAAAAATTTACTTTTAAAGAAATACCTTGAGCTAGAACACTCCAAGGAGAAGCTCCAGTATATGAAACGAGCAATAAACCTTCACCTATACCAAACAAACTCAATCCAAAGCATAAAAAGAAAAAAGTTGATATTCTTGGTTTTAAATTAAGTGGCTTTTCAGAGCTCCACGAAACTCTTGGAATATTTTTAATTTTTAAAAACATAGTTTATTTAGTTATAAAACTTAATAAATCCTAATAAAAAATAATTTGCAAATAAATAATCTTATTTTAGTAATTAAAAAAATCTATAAACTTATATTTATGAAAAAAATATTCATAACAGTTTTAATTTTAATTGTTGGCACCATTAAAACATCGTTTTCTGAAGATATAGTAAATTTGAATTATATAGAAATGGAAGTATTAAGAAATGGTGATGTGATTGGATTCTCAAATTATAAATTCTCAAAAGAAAATAGTCTTTTAAAAGTTGAAAACGAGACAAAATTTAAAGTAGACGTCTTAGGTGTTAATATATTTAAAATTTATAGCTTGGGAACTGAAATTTACAAAAATAATGATTTAGTGTCATTTGAATCTGAAACTTTTCAAAATAAGAAAGTTAAATATGTAAATTTAAAACTTTCAGAGGATAAAACACAATATTTAATAAATGGTTCATCATATAAAGGAAATGCTACTCTTGATAACGTAATAGGCAATTGGTGGAATTACAAAATTTTGCAAACCGATACACAAATAAGTCCTTTATCAGGAAGTATAAAAAAACAACAAGTTAAATATATAGGTGATGAAGTACTAGAAATTCTAGGCAGAAAAATAAATTCGAATAAATTTAGTTTAAAATCCAAAAATCAAAACATTGCTGAAGATAAAAAGCTTGATTTCATTGTATGGATAGATCCTAATACTAATATAATTTTAAAAGTTTCATATGAAAGAATGGGTAGTTGGGAATATAAATTAAAAAAATTCAATTAAAAATTAATTTTCTTTTTTTTTTCTTACCTTTGCAATTAATTGTGTTAATGAATCTACCATTTGATCTGAAGCTTTAAAAATTTCTGTAGCTTTATAATCATAAGATAAATTTTTCTCTGGATTGGTTTTATCCTCTATTATTATCCCTTCGTCAGGAGAATTATTTTTTATGTAAATCAATATCAGCCATTTATCATCCTCATTTTCATCCCACTTAATAAAAATTTCTCCTGTTTCAAATCTTCGGTCTATACATCTTAAAATGGACATTTGCCTTGTAATATGTCTTTTATTAAGCTGAAACACTAAACTGCTTGCACTTCTGTAAAAGCTCTCTAAAGCAAACTCAATTTTTTGTCTTGCTAAAGTATAATCTTTTTCTTTTTGAAGTAGCGTTTCCCTATCTTCATCACCATCTATTTTTACTCCTAGAGCCTCTACTCTCTCTCGAATTTTTTGATCTCTTATAATTCTATATTTTTCTCTTAACTTATCTATTCTCTCCTGTAATCCTGCATAGTCTTCCCTTTTTTCTTTTAGTGAGATTTTTTCTAATTGTTCTAATTCTTTAATTTCCCTAATTCTAAATTTTTCGATTTGTTTTTCTAATTTAAGCTGTTCAAGGAATTTTCTCTGCTTTTCGGCTTGTTCTTGTCTTATTATCGCTTGTTCTTTTCTTAAAAAGGATTTGATGTCTTTAACTCTTTCTTTTTCTAATTTTATTTCGTCTTTTAATAGTTGTTCTTTAAGTTTCAAATTAGCTTTCTTTTCTTCTTCTAGCTGAAATTTTTTATCAATTTTCTCTTGCTCAATTCTTTCCATTTCCTCAATTTTTTTCCTTCTCGTTTCATCTTTTTGTAATACCTTATAGTCATTGATTGTATCTGAGATTTTTGTAAAAAATTTTTGAAGGAAAGTATCGATAGTTACAAAAGGGTTGAAGTTTATTTTAATGTTGATCTTCAGAGAACTTTGAAATCGTATTAATTTTAATAGGATTTGATTTTCTTTATTTTTCCTATCGACTTTAACTTTTTTTTTTTGAAACTTTTTTCTTTTTTTTGTTTTCTTTTGTTTTTTCGACTTTATTGAGGATTTTTTAATCTTATTGATTTTAGAGATTCTTTTAGCTTTTTTATTTTTTTTTTTCTTTTTTTTCATCTAGAGGGCTTATGAGATTTATCAATTTATTGTTGATAAATATAGTCTCTTGTGTTCGGGACAGAACCTAATTTTTTTGATAATTGGAATTGAAATACAACCTGGTCTCCCCATTTAAAAGCCATTTCACAACTTGCAAGATAAAATTCCCACATTCTAAAAAATTTTTCATCAAACATTTCTAAAACCTCACTTTTTTTACTTAAAAATCTTTCTTTCCAATGTCTTAAGGTATGTGCGTAATGCTTTCTTAAGACCTCAATATCAGAAAGCACTAGACCAGATTTTTCTATTGGGTCAGCAACTTCACTTAAACTTGGTGTATATCCTCCAGGAAAAATATATTTATTGATCCATGGCTGTTGATCACGCGGAGGATTAATTGATCCTATCGTATGTATCAATGCGATACCATCCTCAGAAAGTAATTTTGATACTGCATTGAAGTATGTTTTATAAAATTTTTTACCTACATGTTCAAACATTCCAACACTTACTATTCTGTCAAACTTTTCATTTAAATTTCTATAATCTTCAAGTCTAAAATCAACTTGATTTTCTAAATTCATCTCTTTCGCTTTTTGTTTGCTATACTGCAACTGGTTTTCTGAGAGAGTTATGCCAAGTACTGAACATTTAGTTTTTTTTGCTATATCTAATGCTAATGTTCCCCATCCACTTCCAATGTCTAAAACTCTCTGATCATTTTCTAATTTAAGTTTTTTAATTATATGGTCGATCTTATTATTTTGTGCTTCTTCTAAAGTATTTTTTTCATCTTTAAAGTACGCGCAAGAGTATTGTCTTTTCTCGTCTAAAAATAAATCGTAAAGTTTTTCAGATATATCATAATGGTGTGCAACATTTTTTTTTGAGTTTTTTACAAAGTTTAAGCTTGTTAAAGTCTTATAAAATCCTCTTAGCTTATTAATTATCATTCCATAATTATTTATCTCACCTCTTCCGATATTTTCAAATGCAATTTCTAAAAAGTCTGTTAGTGAACCATTTTCAATAACAACAGATCCATTTGAGTAAGCCTCTCCAAAATAAAGGTCTGGGTGAAATAGTAACTTATAATGTAAACTTTTATCCAAAAGTTTCAGAGTAATTGGATTCTCTTTTTTGGGATTTCCAATCTTATACTTGTTGCTGTCGGCATCAATTAAAATAAAACCATTTTTGATAAATAAGCTATTTAGGAATTTTGCTAATTTCATTTTAAGCTACCTTTAAAAAATTATAATTAAAATCTAATTTGTTTAATTCATCAAGTAGTTTTTTTTTATTGTCTTGATTTAACAAAGAAAGTGGAGGCAACAGATTTGCATAAGAATTGTCTGAGTTAGACAAAAATGTATGAATACCAGATATTAAATTATATTTATCAAATATCTCCCTTACATTACATAATTTTTGGTTATTAATTTGGTCTATTTGATTTACAAAATTATCATAAACATTCCGTGATAGCTCCGCTGTAACATTACAGGTTGCGGTAATTATGCCTGAGCATCCTAATTCTAAACCAACTAATAATTTTAATTCTGAACCAGGTAGAATAGAAAAATTTTTTAATTTCAAGTTTTTGTATAAATTATATGTGCTATCTTTTACTCCTATGATTTGATTCGGATATTTTTTTACAAGCTCCTCAACACATTCTACTGAAAATTTATATCCACACAATTTTTCAAAATTATATAAAATGATTTTGCACCATGGATGAATTTTGATTATCTCAGAATAAAATTTAATCGCATCATTATCTGTATAAAAGTAATATGCAGGCGGCATTATAAGAAAATTCTCAAAATTGAAATTTTTACATACATTTAGAAAGTTAATAGTTTCTTTAAGTGAATTAAAACCTGTACCAATTATATAATTATTTTTAAATTTATTTTTTGAAAGTTTCTCAATTAACTTAGTTTTTTCTGCAACAGAAATTAATTGAGCTTGTCCAGTGCTACCAAAAATTACAACTCCATGACAACCCTGTAATATTAAATTTTCTGCATGTTTGATTGTTTTATCTACATCTAGATTCAATTCTTTATCTAACACGGATACTGAAGCCGCATAAATGCCATTAATTTTACTCATAATAAAAACTTATATAAAAATAAAATTTTAGTAAAGTTGATAAAAAAATGAAAATTCTAGCTATTCAAAATAAGATGGGTATTGGTGATATGATAATATACTTACCTTTTATAGAGGCAATAGCAAAGAAATATAAT
>CACIEO010000004.1:0-87589 GCA_902585665.1 uncultured Pelagibacteraceae bacterium
CAAACATTGGTTCCGTAACGTTGCCGTTGGCTAAGTTATTTAATTTATCAACTATAATATCAATTGAGCCTACAAATTTTGCATTTTTGAAGTTGAAAAAGAACTTAAAACTTAATCCAGAACTAGAAAAAAGAGTAAAATTATTTAATTTTTTTATATCTGACAAAAGAAAAAAAGTAAAATTTGTTCATTCTTCCTGGAATCTTAAAACAAAAGAAAAGAAGCATAAAGTTCATCTAGGAGCACTAAAAAAAACTTCAAATAAAACAAAAACGCTTTCTGAAGTACTTAATAAAATCGGTAAAAAAATAGATTTTATTAAAATTGATGTTGATGGTTATGAAATCAATGTGCTTAGAAGTGGAAAAAAAATAATCAATAAATACAAACCATTAATTTATTTTGAATTTGCACCCTATCTTTATAAAGAATTTGGCTATTCAACAAAAATTCTCATTGATTTTATTAAACATGAATTAAAATACACGTTTTTAAATGAAAATTTTGATGAAGTTAAAAATATTTATGAGATCGCAAGAAAATTAAATGATAGATCGGTAAATTTTTTTTTAACACACAAAACAAATTTATCTAAATTTAGAAATTTGTAATTATGAATTTGGAACAGATAATGCCTGCAATAGCAATGATATTAGTATTAATATTGGTGCTTCCAGAATTTCTTTCATCTAATTCAAATTTAAGAACTTTCTTAAAAAACATATCTATTTGGGCTATAATTGTTTTAATTGTTATGGTAATTCTATATTTCTTTTATTAAATGAAAAAAATTAACTTAGCTATTACTGGATGTTTGGGAAGAATGGGTCAGCAACTTATTAAATCTGCAAAATCTGACAAAAGATTTAAAATAGTATCACTTACAGAGAATAAAATAATTAATAAAAAAATTAATGGAATTAAGCTTAGTTTAAATACTATTGAGGCTTTTAAAAAAGCAAACTTAATAATAGATTTTAGTACCCCAAAATGTACCTTTGAGATACTTAAAATTTCAAGCAAGCTCAAAAAAAAAGTTGTTATCGGAACCACAGGATTTTCAAAAAAAGAGGAAAATCTGATAAAAAAATACTCTAGAAAAATATCGATTCTTAAGGCAGGAAATATGAGTTTAGGTATTAATTTATTGATGTACTTGACCGAGATAGCGTCAAAATCTTTAGGTGATAAATTTTTAAGTAAAGTTTATGAAGTCCATCATAAGTATAAAAAAGACCATCCATCTGGAACAGCATTGATGTTAGGTAGAGGTATAGCTATAGGTAAAAAAAAGGAATTTTATAAATTAATAGGTAAAAAATTTTTAAATAAAAAAGCTTTTCCGTATGGAAAAAAAATTAATTTTAATTCTCTTAGAAAAGGAGAAATAGTGGGCAAACATGAAGTTGCTTTTTCAAGTGGAAAAGAGATTATTACTTTAAACCATGAAGCATTTGATAGAGCGCTTTATTCTGAAGGAGCTTTGACTGCTGCTATGTGGTTGAATAAAAAAAAACCTGGTCTTTACTCGATGAGAGATGTTTTAAATTTTAGCTGATGGATGAGAAAGATCGAGCTAGAATAATACTAAAGATTTTAAATAAAACTTATCCAAAGATTTCTGTACCATTAAAAAGTAGGAATGTTTTTACCTTACTTATATCAGTTTTACTATCAGCTCAATGCACTGATATAAATGTTAACAATGTTACAAAAAATATTTATCCTAAATATTATAAGCCAAAGCATTTTCTAAATTTAGGTAGAAAAAAAATAGAAAAACTAATAAAAAAAATTGGGATATTTAGAATAAAAGCTAAAAGCATTTACAATCTCTCAAAAATATTGGTTGAGAAATATAATAGTAAAGTGCCTAAAACTTTCGAAGAATTAGAAGAACTTCCTGGAGTTGGACATAAAACTGCAAGCGTTGTCATGTCTCAAGGGTTCGGGTATCCCGCTTTCCCAGTTGATACACATATTCATCGACTAGCTCAAAGGTGGGGTTTAACAAATGGCAAAAATGTGGTTCAAACAGAGAGGGATTTAAAAAGATTATTTCCTAAAAAATATTGGAATAAATTACATTTACAAATCATTTACTATGGCAGAGAGTTCTGCAAAGCTAGAGAATGTTACGGAATATCTTGTAAAATTTGTACCACTTGTTATCCTATGAGAAAAAAACCAATTCAAACAAAGAAAGCCTAACATGAAAATTCTGGGTATAGGAAATGCGATTGTCGACGTTATCTGTAAAGTTGAAGACGATTTTTTAACTAAAAATAATTTAACTAAAAGCACTATGAAGTTAATTTTTGACGATAAAGAATTTAAAAATTTACTCTCTAGTCTAAAAATAGAAAAGACTGTCTCAGGTGGATCTGTGGCTAATTCTATAGTTGGTTTGTCTCAACTAGGTAATAAAGTGGGGTTTATTGGAAAGGTTTCAGAGGATGATCTAGGTAGTAAATATGAAGAGGGATTAAAACAAGAAAATGTTAAGTATTTTTATTCAAAGAAAAAAGAAGAACTTCCAACTGGAACATGCTTGATATTAGTAACTCCTGACTCTGAAAGAACGATGTGCACTTTTTTAGGAACAGCTGGTAAAATAAATCAAAATGATGTCAGTACAGATGCCATTAAGCAGAGTGAAATTATTCTTTTAGAAGGATATCTTTGGGATGAAGGTGACCCTAAAAAAGCATTTGATAAAGCTATTCAAAATGCAAACAAGGTTGCGATGTCTTTGTCAGATCAATTTTGTGTTGATAGACATAAACCTCATTTTTTAGACTTAGTAAAAACTAAATTAGATATCACTTTTGCGAATGAACAAGAAATTATGTCATTAATAGATGCAAAATCTTTTGATGAAGTAATAAATTTCTCTAAGTCTCTTGGTAAGATGATTGTTTTAACCCGGGGCGAAAAAGGAGCTGTTGCAATTAATAAAAATGAAGTTGTTGAATGTGGAATAAGACAAGATCTTAAAATTGTTGATTTAACTGGCGCTGGAGACCTTTTTGCTGCAGGATTTTTACATGGTCATGTAAATAATATGTCATTGAAAGAAAGCTTAGACAAAGGCACTGAAATGTCATCAAAAGTAATCCAACAAATTGGGGCTAGACTTTAAGATATTTAGATTATTTTTTTTTTCTTTTAAAGCTTCCCTTGCCCTTTTTTGGCTTTATAACTCTTAGTTTATATTTGGAACTCATTAAGTCTTTAGCTATTAAATTTTTTTTTTTCATTTTATTAAATACCCTTCCTTTAAACTTTCTATAAAATTTTCATCATCAAATATTTTTTTGAGTTTTTTTCTTAATCGATAAATATGGGTTTCTACTGTGTGGGTTTCTAAATCTTCTGAATATCCCCATACTTCTTTTTGAAGGGTATTAACGTTTATTGGCTGCTTATTTTTTCTTAAGAATAAAATTACCTCTATCTCACGTTGGGTTAATTTTAATTGCTTTTCTTTTCTTGAAATTGTTCTTGAATTTAAATCAACTTTGTAATCTTTAATTTCATAATTTGACTGAAGATCATACTGCTGCATTAAAAATTTAGAGTTAATTTGATCTATTAAAGAGAAAAAATTTAAGGGATAATGTTCAATTAAAATAATTTGTTTTTGGTTAACTGATTGATTGCTTATCTGAGCTCTTGAAATTATAACAGAATTTTTTTGTTTTTTGAGGCCCTCGATAAGGTCGTTTTCATTATGATATTCGTACAAATTAAGGTTATGAAAATTTTTTGTCTCAAAAAAAATATTATATAAAGTCTTAAAATTTAATATATTTAAGGATGATTTATTCATCTTATTTAATTTATGCTAATAAAACTCAAAAATAAAGACACATTAATTTTTGATGAATTCATATTCCAATGTGCAATTGGGAAAAATGGAACAAAAGCAAATAAAATTGAGGGGGACAAGAGTACTCCAAAGGGAACCTTTTTACTAAAAGAGGTCTATTATAGAGCAGATAGAATAAAAAATTTAAAAACTAAACTAAATTTAAAAAAAATTAATCCTAAGATGGGATGGTGCGACGACCCGTTGAGTAAAAAATATAATTCATTGATTGAGACAAAAAAAGACATTCATCACGAAAAAATGTTTAGAAAAGATCATAAATATGACGTTTTAATTGTTTTGGATTACAATTTAAAAAAACCAATTCCATATAAAGGAAGTGCAATATTCATTCATCTTACCAGAAATTATAAAAGTACAAATGGATGTATATCCCTATCTAAAAAAGATTTGTTAATTCTTTTAAGATTAATTAGTAAAAAAACTAAGATTAAGATTACTTAACTTCTTTCACCAAATATTTTTGATCCCACTCTAACATAAGTTGATGAACATCTTGCAGCCTCAACGTAATCATTGGACATACCCATGCTTAATTCTTTTAGATTTGTTTTGCTTTTAAGTTCATTCATTTTTTCAAAATATTTTTTGGTATCATCTACAAAAGGAGGAATACACATTAACCCTATAATATTTAGATCAAAATCTTCAGTAATTTTTTTATAAAAACTCTCAAAATCTTCCAATGCAATTCCACTTTTTTGGTTTTCGTCCCCAACATTTACTTGAATAAATATTTTTGGCTTAAAGTTTTTTTTTATTTGCTCATTAGCAATTTTATCCGCAAGTTTAATGGAATCTAGCGAATGGATATAATCAAACAAAGGTAAACAAAATTTAACTTTATTTGTTTGGAGTTTTCCAATTAAATGAAGTTTTATATCTTGATTTTTTTCTTTAATCTCTGACCATTTATTAACTGCCTCTTGAACTTTATTTTCACCATAATCGACATGTCCATAGTCGACCAAAGGCTTGATATAAGCCATTGTAAATGTTTTTGAAACAGCAATAATTTTTGTATTAGTGTTAATAGCGCTTAACTCTTCAGCAATTGTGGTTATATTGTTTACAATATTATGCATATTAATTACGAAATTTATTATTTCATAGATAGTTTTAATATTAAAGATTTATCAAAAATTAATAAGCGAATAAATATAATTTATAGGAATTATAACAAAAAAGATCATCTTATTAATTTAATAAAAGTAAAAGAAATTTGTAAAAAAAAAGGGTTTAAATTATTTGTATCAAATAATTTACAATTGGCACTTAAATTAGACTTGGACGGACTTTATTTGCCTTCCTTTAATAGAAAATTAAAATATAAAAATATTGCTTGCAAAAAAAAATTTAAATTGATTGGTTCTGCTCATAACATAAGTGAGATAAACAATAAGAATAAGCAAGGATGTAGTAAGATTTTTATAAGTCCCATTTTTAAGACCCCAAAATATAAGAATTATTTAGATACTGTAAAATTCAATCTTTTATCAACTAATATTAAGAATAAAGTAATAGCACTTGGAGGAATTAATTCTTCAAACTTTTTTAAAATAAAATTAACTAAGAGTAAAGGTTTTGCAAGTATATCTTGGATAAAAAAAAACGGCCTAAATAAAATTTAGGCCGTTTTTAAATTTAAAACTTAACAAAAATTAGAATGCAAAGTTAACTGCGATTTCTGTTTCTGTGTTAGAGTCTGCGTTACTGTCCCAACCTGGGTTACTAGTTTCTGTTTGGTAACCTTTGATTGACATAGATCCCATAGTGTATGCAAACTGAATTGAATCAGATTCCATATCAACATTAGCGATCGCTGTAGACGCGTCGTCCTGAGCATTGTATGTCTCTGTTAATTCACCGTATGAAACTGATAAGTTTTCATTTACGTTGAATGCGATTGACATCATCTCAGATTCAAAGAAACCACCTGCAGCAGCAATTGTTTTAGCAACTGTTGCATTTGTTGCAGCAGCGTTGATACCATGGTCTAAACCAGCTTTTTGGTAACCAACTGAAACTGGACCAAATGAGTAGTTTGCAAACCAAGTTGCACTCATAGCATCATCTCTTCTGCTTTGACCGCTAACAGCTTGACCTTGGTCATTGTCAACTTCTTCACCAAACATACCAGCTGTTAAACCAGCATAGCCAACTTTAACACCTAGAGTTCTAGCAGAACCGTAATTAGCTGATTGCGCAGAAACTGCACCTTCACCTGTTACTGCGTCACCTGCTTCTGGTGTATAACCTGCAGTAATATTAACTGTAGCTCCACCAACCTCTAATGCTGGCGCTGCATACAATATTGAGTTACCATCAGATAATGAACCCATAGAGTCAATAGCAGTAGTTGTTGCCATACCATCGTGGTTTTCTTCGTAAGCGAATGGAGTTACAGCATCAAAGCCTCCTCCAACACCTGATAATCCACCACCGATAGTAATTGTACCCATTCCACCCATTGTCAATGCAACGTTTGATGATGAAAGAGTTGCAGCTTCTACTAGGATCATAGTTGTAGATACTGTGAAACCGTTGTCTAGTTCAGCTGAACCAGAAAACGTAATGTCATGGTTATAACCATAACCTTCGTCAGATCTAACGCCTATCTCTTCAGATTTAAAAGTATAACCAGCATCTCCTGATGCAGTTATCTCACCTGCGTAGGCTGAACCAGCAACTAAAGATGTTCCTAAAGCTGTTAGTCCAATTTTTTTTAATGTATTCATAAATAAATACTCCTTTGTTATTAGTTATTCATATGAATGTTGAGATTTATACAGTTTTAAACCCACTTTGTTTATGTAGAGACATTGAATTTACTCATTATTTGTAATTATGTTGCATAATTATCACTAAAAAATGCCTTATATTATTATGTTTTTTCTATTTTGTGTCATTTTGGTTTTTTTTTAAAAATACTTACTTTTAGATGTGTTTTTTTCAATAATACCATTAAAAACGAAATTAAAGAACATGAAAACCAATAAATATTTAATTAATTTTGTAATAATTTTATTACTGACTTTAACCGGTTGTAAAAATCCATTTCGATATACAGACTCACGTGAAGTCCCTGTAAATGCAGATGAAAGAGTGCAAAAAAATATTGAGGAAGGAAGAGGAATAACACTTTTAGGCGGCAAAAAGCAAGGTGGTGTTTTTGACTTTGCCTCTTCAAATGAAATTTGGAGAGCATCTATTGAGGTTTTAGATTTCGTTAGTTTTACAAACGCAAGTTACTCTGGTGGAATTTTAATTACAGACTGGTTTACAGGTAATGTTAAGGAAAATTCTGAGGGTAGTAGAGAACTTAAAATTACAGTTCGATTTTTAAGCAATGAGATAAGAGCAGATGGTATTAAAGTAATTATACATGAAAAAAAATGCATCGATAAAGCAAAAACCGATTGTAGCATAAATAAAATTCAATCAAAAATTGGAAATGAAATTAAATTAGCGATTTTAAAAAAAGCAGCAATTTTAAAAAAAGAATCTGATAAAAAAGCTAAAAAATAATTTTTCATTTTTTAAGTAATAATGGAAAGATATAATTTTAAGATAGTTGAAAAAAAATGGCAAAGTTTTTGGGATAAAAATAAGTCTTTTAAATCAAACATAGATTTAAATAAAAAAAAATTTTACTGCCTTGAAATGTTTCCTTACCCATCTGGTAAAATACATATGGGTCACGTAAGAAATTACACAATTGGGGACGTCCTATCAAGATACAAGTCAATGCAAGGTTATAACGTTTTACACCCCATGGGGTGGGATTCTTTTGGTATGCCAGCAGAAAATGCTGCTCGACAAAACAATTTACACCCTAAAGAGTGGACTGAAAAAAATATTGCAGTGATGAAAGAACAATTAAAAAAACTTGGATTATCAATTGATTGGGATAGAGAAATTTCTACATGTGATGAACAATACTACAAACACCAACAGCTTTTTTTTATTGAAATGTATGAAAAAGGATTAGTTTATAGAAAAGAAAATTACGTAAACTGGGATCCTGTTGATCAAACTGTTTTAGCAAATGAGCAGGTAATTGATGGAAAAGGGTGGCGTTCTGGAGCAACTGTTGAGCGTAAAAAATTAAATCAGTGGTTTTTTAATATTTCAAAATTCTCAGAAGATCTTTTGGAAAGTTTAAACAAATTAGACAATTGGCCAAATAAAGTAAAAACAATGCAGAAAAATTGGATAGGTAAATCTTTTGGATGTGAAATAAATTTTAAAATCAAAGGACCCTTACCAGTTAAAGAAATAAAATGTTTTACAACAAGACCTGACACGCTTTTCGGATTTTCTTTCTTGGCAGTATCTGTTGATCACCCTATTTCAAAATATTATGAAAATGATCAAGATTTTATAAAGTTTAAAGAAGAATGTTCAAAAACTGGGACAACCGAAGAGTCGATAGCGCAAGGAGAAAAAATAGGTTTCAAAACTAAGTTGGAGGCTATTAATCCATTAGACGAAAATGAAAAAGTTCCAGTATATTTTGCTAATTTTGTTCTTATGGATTACGGTTTTGGTGCAGTTTTTGGTTGCCCGGGTCATGATCAGAGAGATCTAGACTTTGCACTAAAATATAAATTGCCAGTTAAAACAGTTGTAAGACCTAATGAAGAAAAAGATGATTTTAAGGTAAAAGATATCGCTTACACAGAGCAAGGGGTTATAATAAATTCTAAGTTTTTAAATAAATTAAAAGTTCCTGATGAATCAATAATTGAAACTATAAAAATAATTGAAGAAAAAAGGATTGGAAAAAAAACAATTAATTTTAGATTAAAAGACTGGGGTGTATCACGTCAAAGATATTGGGGATGTCCAATTCCAATTGCTTACGACGAAGATGGAAATGTACATGTTATTCCTAAAGATAAATTGCCAATTAAACTTCCAGAAAAAATAAATTTGCAGGCTAAAGGAAACCCTTTAAATCATGAAACTGAGTGGAGAAAAATTAATATTGATGGAAAGAATTGTATAAAAGAAACAGACACTCTTGACACTTTTGTTGATTCTTCTTGGTATTTTTTAAGGTTTTGCTCTCCCTTGGATAAAAAATATGGTTTTGATTACAAAGCCATAAATTACTGGATGCCAGTAGATCAATACATTGGAGGTGTAGAGCACGCAATTTTACATTTACTCTACTCAAGATTCTTTATGAGAGCTATTAATTATAAAAATGAAAATTTTTCAATAAAGGAACCTTTCGAAAGTCTTTTTACACAAGGCATGGTTTGTCACGAAACATATAAAGATGAGAATGAAAACTGGTTAAGTCCAAGTGAAGTGGAAACTAATGACGGTAAAAGTTTTTTTGTAAAAGACCAGCCTACAAAAAAAGTTAAAGTTGGTCCTGCTGAGTCTATGTCAAAATCAAAGAAAAATACTATCGATCCCGAAAGCATGATTGAAAATTTTGGTGCTGATGCTGTAAGATTATTCATTCTTTCTGATAGTCCACCAGAAAAAGATGTACAATGGTCTGAACAAGGAATGGTTGCTTCTCACAAATTTGTTCAAAAACTGTGGTTATTAAATTGTAAAATAAAAGAAAAGATCAGAAAGTGTTCTGATAAAAAAGATCAAGAGGGAGATCTTGAAATTGAAAGGTTTACAAATCAATTAGTTTTCAAAATGAACAATAACTTAGAGAAGTTTAATTATAATGTAATAATTGCAAATATGCATGAAACTTATAACTTTTTAATAAAAATTTTAGATAAAGAATTTAATCAAGATATTCTAATCAAAAATTTTAGAAAAATTCTTTCTGTGATGTATCCTGTGATACCTCACATCATCAATGAATGTGTAGAGAGTAACAATTTTGAGCCAATAAAACAATGGCCAGAAGTTGATAAAAGTCTTTTAGATAATAAAAGGGTCTCGATAGTTGTTCAGATTGATGGGAAAAAAAGAGGAGTTATTGTTGTAGATAAAGACACTGAAGAAAAAACAGTAATGGAACTTATATCAAAAGAAGATAAGATTAATAAAAACTTTATAAATAAAAATATAAATAAAGTTTTCTTTGTGAAAAATAGACTAATTAATATATTAATAAATGATTAGAAAGATTATAATTCCACTTATTTTATTTTTGGTTTTAAATAGTTGTGGATATTCACCAATATATTCAACTAAATACCAAGATTTTAAAATCAATGATTTAAATTTTAAGGGTGAGAGAAAAATTAATGAGATATTGAGAAAAAGGTTAGTTAGCTACACTAAAATTGATTCAGCAAAAAACTTTTATGATGTAACAATAAGCTCTAGTTTAAATAAGAATATTGACTCAAAGGATAAAAAAGGAAATCCTGCACAATTTTCTTTAAGAATTAATGTAGATTTAATTATAGTTGATAAATTTGATAAAACTTTACAAATAAATTTTAATGAAAAAAATTCATATAACAACAAAGACAAGAAATTTGAGCTAAAAATTTACGAAAATAGTTTGATTCAAAATATGTCAGAAAAAATTCATTCCGACATAATTATATTTTTCCAAAACTTAGATTAAATAATGATTTTAAAACACTACCAATTATCAAATATAAATAATATTAAATCGAATTATTATTTATTTTACGGGGAGAACGAAGGTCTCAAAACTGAAGCAATAAATATTATAAAAAAATCTGGTTTTACAAAAAACGTTTATAGATACGATGAAAGTGAAATTTTAAATAATTATGATAATTTTTTAAATGAAATTACAAACAAATCTTTTTTTGAAGAAAATAAATTGATTATTATATCTAGAGTTTCAGAAAAAATTTATACTTTAATAGATGAAATTAGAAATGCTGAAATTGAGGATGTTAAAATTATTATGAATTCAGGTAAACTTGATAAAAAATCAAAGCTTAGACAAAATTTCGAAAAACAAAAAGATCTGGTATGCATTGCTTTTTATGAGGATGACAACAAAACTCTTGCCAATCTAGCATATAAATTTTTTCAAGATAAAAAAATTTCTATTTCTAGAGAGATAACTAATTTATTAGTTGAAAGGTGTAGAGGTGACAGAAATAATTTAAAAAATGAGTTATCTAAAATCGAATTATTTTTAAAAGACAAAAAGAATATAACTCAAGAACAGTTATTAAATTTAACAAATCTTGCTGAAAACTACAGCTTTTCAGAACTTGTAGACGCATGTTTGAGTAAAAATGTTAATAAAACCGTTAGAATTATAAATGAGAATAATTTCTCCAGTGAAGATTGTGTATCAATTGTAAGAATTTTTTTAGCAAAATCAAAACGTTTATTATTATTGAAGCAAATGAACAATGAAAATAATAATCTTGAAAAAAATATCTCCGATTTTAAGCCTCCTATTTTTTGGAAGGATAAAGAAATTGTAAGACAACAATTTAAACACTGGTCTTTGGAAAGTATAGAAAATCTTATTTTTTTTATTAATGATATCGAGTTAATTTTAAAGAAAAATAATATTAATTCAGTGAATTTATTGAATGATTTTATTCTTTCTCAAGTAAAGGTTAGTAATTAGCCTTTATTACATAAATGATTTTATTTAATTGATCTAAATCTTTGTAATTGAAAGATATAGAACCTGTGTTATTTCTCTTATTTTTAATAGAAACCCTTATACCTAATTTATTAATTAATGTATTTTCAAGATCCTTTAAATTTGAATCTTTTGATATAAGTTTCATTTTCTTAGGTTTTTTAAATAAATTGACTAAATTTTCAACTTGTCTTACTGATAATTTTTTTTCTACAATTTTTTTTGCTAGCAAGTTTGCGTTTTCCATGCCCACTAATACTTTTGCATGCCCCTGGGTAATTTTACCAGTCTCAATTAAGTTAACCACATCTTTTGGTAAAGTTAACAATCTTAAGCAATTGGCAATGTGTGCTCTACTTTTGCCAATAAACTTTCCAACTTTTTCTTGATCATAACCAAACTCATCCATTAGTCTTTTATAACCTGTTGCTTCTTCAACTGGATTTAAATCACTCCTTTGCACGTTCTCTACAATTGCAAACTCTAAGGCTTTAATATCATCAGCCTCAATGACTACAGCTGGTATCTCATTCAATCCGGCATTTTGTGAGGCAAGCCATCTTCTCTCCCCAGCAACTATTTCATATTTATTATTAAATTCCTTTGATTTCCTCACTATTATTGGCTGTACAACTCCCCTCTCTCTAATTGAATTAGCAAGCTCATCCAAACTTTCTTTATTGAATATTTTTCTTGGTTGATACTTGCCTCTTACGATTTCACTAATTGAAATTTTACCTTTAACAGAGGTATGTTTTGCGTCTCCAATAAGAGATGATATCCCTCTTCCTAACCCTTTTTTTTGTTTAAAAATACTCAAGCAGCACTCTCCATAATTTTTTCTTGATCTAAAAATTCCTCTGTTAAATTAAAGTACGATTTACTTCCTGGACAAGATTTATCATACATCAAAACAGGTATTCCATGTGATGGTGCTTCCGACAATCTAACGTTTCTTGGAATTACTGTATTATATACTTTGTCTTTAAAATAGTCTCTTGCCTCTTTTTCAACTTGACTAGAAAGTTTATTTCTTTTGTCGTACATAGTTAAAATGATGCCTCTTATTGAAAGCCCAGAGTTAAGGTTATCCTTAACTCTATCTATAGTTTTTACTAGTTGGGCTAAACCCTCCAAAGCAAAAAATTCAGTTTGTAGAGGAACTATAAGAGAGTTTGAAGCAACAAGGGCCATTACTGTAAGTAGGCTCAATGATGGTGGGCAATCGATAAATACGTGACTATAATTTGAGCTATTTTCCTTAAAAAATAATGATAATTTCTCTCTTAAAATGAAGGCTCGACCATTGTCACCTGCGGTTTCTACTTCTAGACCTGATAAATCAACATTTGAAGTTATTATATCTAAGTTATCAATTTGAGTAGTTTGTATAATTTCTGAAACTGTTTTTGAACCATTTAGTGCGTTGTAAATATTTTTTTCTGATCCATCAATATTAGAATGGCCTAATCCAGTTGTAGCATTTCCCTGAGGATCAAGGTCTATAACCAATACTTTTTTATTTAGATTAGCTAATCCTGCAGCTAGGTTTATCACTGTTGTTGTTTTTCCGACTCCTCCTTTCTGATTAATTACTGAAATTATTTTTGTTTTCATTTTTTTTTTAAATTACAAATTTTGATTATTTTTGATTCAGAGCTTGTTAAACTTATTTTTTCTTTATAATCGAAACTCCAATTTGATAGAGCTTTTTCAAGAATTCCTTTTTTATTTTTACCTAAAAAAATTATTACACTCTTAAATTTTTTGAAATTTTTATTTGCTAGATTTAAAATAATGGGGAGTGGTTTAAACGCTCTGGCAATTATTAAATCAGTCTCAATATTTTTTTCTCTAAATATATCTTTTTGAATAACCTCTGCGTTTAAGTTTAATTTTTCTTTAACAGCTGATAGAAATTCACATTTTCTATAGCTCTTTTCATAAAGATTGAACTTCATATTAGGTTTTTTAATCTTCATAATTATTGCTAGAACTATACCTGGTAACCCAGATCCAGACCCTACGTCTGTACATATATCGTAATTTTCATCAATAAAATCAATTGTTTGTGCACAGTCTACAATGTGCCTTTTTCTTATATCTTTTTCAGTAGACTTGCTAATAAGGTTAATTTTACTGTTTTCTTCCTTCAATAAATCACAGTAAGCCTCAAACTCTGGAAATGTTTCACGTGAAACATTTAGAGGCTCTAGATTTTTATATTCTAATATATTCGAATCAATCAAGCTATGTTCTTAATAGACTTTCTTTTGACATGAGACAACAAAATATATGCTGCGGCCGGAGTTATCCCATCTATTCTTAAAGCTTGGCCCATTGTTTTGGGTCTAATTTTCTTAAATTTAGACTTAACTTCATTAGATAAACCGCTCAAACTGTCATAATTAACACTTTCAGGAATTTTGAGGTTCTCGTCTTTCTTAAAAGCTAATATATCTGCGCTTTGTTTATTTAAATAACCTCTATAATGAGCCTTGATTTCTAACTGTTCGTCAATTTCCTTTGATTTATAAGGTATATTAGGCCAAATTTCTCTTATTTTACTCATTTTTACATCTTTCTGACTAAGTATTTCCTCCGCACTCCTCTTAATTCCGTCTTTAGCAATATTAACTCCAAATTTAGAGACTTTTGATGGAGAAATATTTAAATTTTCCATCAATTTAGTTAATTTATTTAAATCTTCGAATTTTTTATTGTAAATTTCAACTCTCTTATCAGTAATTAAACCTATATTTATACCTTTTTGAGTAAGCCTCAAGTCAGCGTTGTCAGCTCTAAGACTTAATCTGTACTCTGCCCTTGATGTGAACATTCTATAAGGCTCAGCCACGCCTTTTGTAACTAGATCATCTATCATAACACCTATGTAAGCATCCGATCTATCCAAGATGAATGGCTCCAACTTTTTTACAGATTGAGCTGCGTTTATTCCTGCGATTAGACCTTGCGCAGCTGCCTCCTCATATCCTGTGGTGCCATTTATCTGTCCGGCTAAGTAAAGGTTTTTAATTTTTTTTGTTTCCAGTGTTAAAAAAAGTTCTCTTGGATCAACATAATCGTACTCAATTGCGTATCCCGGTCTAATAATTTTGACATTTTCTAAACCATTGATATTACTGCATATTTCGGATTGTATTTCAGATGGAAGTGAAGTTGAGATTCCATTTGGGTAAATTGTGTTATCGTTTAGTCCTTCAGGTTCAAGAAAGATTTGGTGCCGTTTTTTTTCAGAAAACTTATAGACTTTATCCTCAATGGATGGACAGTACCTTGGGCCAATTCCTTTTATACTGCCAGAATACATAGCGCTTAATTTAATATTTTTAGAGATGATTTTATGCACCTTTTCGTTAGTGTAGGTCATCTTACAAGTAACTTGTTCATTAATGTTTTTTTTAGTCAAAAATGAAAAAAAATATGGTTCAGTGTCAGCATGCTGTTCCTCCAAATTTTCATAATTTATTGTTCTACTATCTAGTCTTGGAGGCGTTCCTGTTTTAAGTCTTCCTATTGTAAAATTAGATTTTTCTAACTGTTCACTTAAACCCGTCGTAGGTTTTTCATTAAATCTACCAGCTGGTGTCTTTTCATCACCAATATGTATTAGACCATTTAAAAATGTACCAGTGGTAAGAATAAGCTTGCTGCAAGAAATTTTCTTTCCAGTCTGCGTAATGAAACCATTTACAGCGTTTTTTGTAAATATAAACTCAATTACAGGATCAGAAAAAACGCTTAAATTACAATAGTTTAGCAATTTTTCTTGCATATATTTTTTATATAATGATCTATCACTTTGGGTTCTCGGACCTCTAACTGCTGGCCCTCTACTTCTATTTAATAGTTTAAACTGTATTCCTGACTTATCAGCTACATCACCCATTACACCATCTAGGGCGTCTATCTCTCTGACTAAATGTCCTTTACCAAGTCCTCCTATTGCAGGATTACATGACATTTCACCTATAGTTTCTATTTTATGAGTAAACAGGGCTGTATTAACACCCAACCTCGCAGCTGCTGCGGCAGCTTCACACCCAGCGTGTCCTCCACCTATTACCACAACATCAAAATAAACATCATTTGTCATATTAAAAATATAATTATTTTTTAGTTATTTGCCAATACAGAAGTCACTAAAAATACTCCCAAGTATTTCCTCTACATCTACTTTTCCGACTAACATTCCTAAATGTCTAGTTGCCAGCCTAAGATCTTCGGCTGCTTTATCAAAATCTTTTTCTTTTTCTTTTCTGCTAAATTCTTCTAAATAATCTATGCACTGCTGTAAGTGTTGTCTGTGCCGTTCCCTTGTAATTAATGTATTTTCAAAGCTCACAAATTTATTTTTTAAATTTTCTTTAATTCGATCAATTAAATTATCTATATTTCTTTCATCTTTGATAGAAATAGATATTGGTTTGAACTGATCAAGATTTTTACTGTAATTATTACCCAAATCTGATTTATTTATTATAAATATTGACTTTTCAAGATTTATATCCTTAAAAAAGCTAGTAAAATCAACGTTTTTTGGCTCAAATACTAATAAATTTAAATCCGCGTCTTCTGCTTTTTTTAAAGCTAATTTTATCCCTTTCTTTTCTATTTCATCTTTTGAGTCTCTAATTCCGGCCGTATCTGACATTACCACTGGATAACCATCTATATTTAAATGAACTTCAACTATATCTCTTGTTGTTCCTGCAATCTCAGAAACAATTGCGGCTTCTCTTTTAGAAAAATAATTAAGCAAGCTAGATTTTCCCACGTTGGTTGGGCCTAATATTGCTATCTTGAATCCTTCTCTAATTCTTTCTCCCACTTTACTATCATTCAAAATTTTTTCTATTTCAGATTTAACTTTTTCGGATTCCTTTTTGATATTATTCAATATACCATCTGGTAGATCTTCGTCAGGAAAGTCAATTTTTGCCTCTAAATTTGATAAAATTTTTAAAAGAGTATTTCTCCAAGAATTAAATTTATCTGAACTTTTTCCACTCATTATTTTTAATGCTTGTCTTCTTTGAATGTCGGTTTCAGAGGCAATAAGATCACCTATACTTTCTGCTTTAAGAAGATTTATTTTTTCATTTTGAAATGCTATTTTTGTAAATTCACCTGGCTCAGCAAGTCTACAACTATTTATTTTTGATATATTGTCTAAAATTGACTTTATTACCGCTCTACTTCCGTGGACATGTATCTCTGCCATATCTTCACCGGTATAACTATTAGGTCCTGGAAACCAAATTACGATACCTTCATCAATTAATTCTTTTGTTTTTACCTCTATTATTTTATTTAAAGACGCCATTCTTGGTTTTGGTAATTTTCTACCTGTAATTTGTTTAATAATGTCTTTAGTTTTTTCTCCCGAAATTCTTATTACAGCAACCCCTGATATGCCTGGACCAGATGAAAGAGCATAAATTGTCATAAAAATATTATAACTTGAAAAATACCAATATATATCGATAAATTTATTAAATGATAATTTGGCTAGCATCATACCCTAAAAGTGGAAATACATGGTTAAGAATGTTTTTAAGAGCCTACTTTCTTCCTGAGGGAAATAAGTTTTCAATAAATTCTAAAGGAAACCAAGATTTTGAAAGTACGACTTTTCCAAATGTTAATCTTTTAAAATCCTCGAAAATTGACCACTCGAAATTTGAAAATATTATTAAAAATTGGATAAATCTTCAGGACTATGTGAACCTCAATGGAAAAATTAATTTACTTAAAACACATAACGGTAACTACACAATAAATAATTATCCTTTTACAAATACCCAAAATACCATTGGCGGTATTTACTTAGTTAGGGACCCTAGAGACGTGCTATTATCATTCTCTAATCATCTAAATTTGAGCCAAGAAGATGTGTTTAAAAAAATGGTTTCAATGGATCACTTTGAGTTAGATGAAAATGACCCAGATTTAAAAGAGGGCTACAAAAGATCTTTGCTGGGATCTTGGTCAAATCATTATTTATCTTGGAAATCTTATAAAGGTAGAGAGTTGCTTTTTTTAAAATATGAGGATTTAGTTAAAAATCCTTATGAAAGCTTTAATAAAGTTTTAACTTATTTAAAAAATTTCATATCATTTGAATTAAATAATGACAAAATTAGAAAATCAATAGAGATAACCTCTTTCGAAAATCTAAAAAAAATTGAAGATAATGAAGGATTTTTAGAGCAAGGAATGAGTAAGGAATTTTTTAGAAAAGGTATAATTGGAGATTGGAAATCAAACTTAAAAATAGATTTGTCAAATAAGATAGAGAGCAAATTTAAAAAAGAGATGATCGAATTAGGTTATATCTAATTAACTTGGTTTATTCATTGAATTAAAAAATTCAGAATTATTTTTAGTATTTTTTAGTTTTGAATTAATAAACTCTATTGCATCCATTGAGCCCATTGGTGCAATTATCCTTCTCAGCACATTCATTTTTTGAAGATCGCTCTTATCAAAAATTAACTCTTCTCTTCTTGTTCCTGATTTTGTTATATCAATGGCAGGAAAGATCCTTTTCTCCGAAATCTTTCTATCCAGTATAGTTTCACTGTTTCCTGTTCCCTTAAATTCCTCAAAAATTACTTCATCCATTCTACTTCCAGTATCAATTAATGCAGTTGCAATAATTGTTAAAGAGCCACCCTCTTCGATGTTTCTAGCGGCACCAAAAAATCTTTTTGGCCTTTGTAAAGCATTCGCATCAACACCACCGGTTAAAACTTTACCAGAGCTAGGAACAACAGCATTATAGGCTCTTCCAAGTCTAGTGATTGAGTCTAATAAAATTACAACATCTTTTTTGTGTTCCGTTAACCTTTTAGCTTTTTCTATAACCATCTCTGCAACAGCGACGTGTCTTTGGGCGGGCTCGTCAAATGTCGAACTTATAACCTCTCCCTTTACCGTTCTCTGCATATCTGTTACCTCTTCTGGTCTTTCATCAATTAGTAATACCATTAAATAACATTCAGGATGATTTGCTGTTATAGAATTTGCAATACTTTGAAGTATCATTGTTTTTCCGGCTTTTGGAGGAGAAATAATCAAGGATCTTTGTCCTTTTCCGATTGGGCTTACCAAATCAATAAGTCTTGGAGTTAAGTCTGGTTTTTTTTCTACTTTAGTACTTTCCACCTCCATTACCAGCTGCTTATTTGGATAAAGTGGGGTAAGGTTATCAAAAGCAATCTTGTGTCTAGATTTTTCTGCATCCTCTAAATTTATTTTTGTTACCTGAAGTAAAGCAAAATATCTTTCCCCGTCTCTAGGGGCCCTTACTGGGCCTTCGACTGTATCACCAGTTCTTAATCCAAATCTTCTTATTTGACTTGGGCTTATATAAATATCATCAGGACCAGGCAGGTAATTAGACTCCATTGCTCTTAAAAAGCCAAAGCCATCTTGTAAAAGTTGTAGAACACCTCCTCCTGTTATCTCTTCTCCTTTCTCGGCTAATTTTTTAAGAATTGAAAAAAGGATTTCCTGTTTTCTTAGAGTGCTGGCATTTTCAATACCCAGATCTTCAGCTTGAGATATAAGACTTTCAGAAGATTTAGTTTTAAGCTCTTGTATATTCATAATATTTAAAGGGGGAGTTTGTTAGATAAAGATAATATATATATCTTTTATTTTTTTTCAATACCTAGATGGGCTTTAAAATTACAATAAATACTATCAAAATCAGTAAAATTGTAGGTACTTCATTAAATATTCTAAAAAATCTTGAGGAATAGTTGTTTTCGTCAATTTTGAATTTATTCAAACAATTACCTAAAAAAAAGTGATACGCGGTGAGAATAATAACTAAGAAAAATTTTAATTTAAGCCAAGTATTTGCAAGTTGTTCAAAACCAATAACAGTTATTAATACAAGTCCAAATAACCAAGATAAAATCATGGCTGGCATCATTATATAATTGTAAAGCTTAAATTCCATAGTTTTAAAAACTTCACAGACCTTCTCTTCATTTTTGTTTTCGGAATGATAAACAAATATTCTAGGCAAGTATAATAATCCAGCCATCCAAGATATTACTGATATTAAATGAAGAGCCTTAAGTATTAAGTAAAGGTTCATTTTATGAAATATGCCTCTGAACCAAATTATTTAACAATTTAATGTGGTCTTCATTGTCATTAAGACATGGAATTACATCAAAGTTTAAGCCCCCTGAATTTAAAAAACTTTCTTTTCCTTGAATTGATATTTCCTCTAATGTCTCAACACAATCTGAGGAGAATCCTGGACAAATAACTAGTATTTTTTTCTTACCTGTTTTTGGAAGATTTTCTAAGGTTTTATCCGTGTATGGTTGTAACCATTCTTGAGGGCCAAATCGTGATTGAAATGTTGTTTCGATTGGTACCTTATCAAATTTTTCTCTCATTAATCTTGTAGTCTTGTGACAGTAGCAATGATAAGGGTCTCCTTTTTCAAAATATTTTTTTGGAATACCGTGATATGAGGCAATAATTAAATCTGGTTGCCAATTAATTTCAGAAATTTTTTTTTCAATACTGTTTGCTAATGCGTTAATATATAATGGGTTTGACTCATAATGAGGTATAATTTGAAGACTTGGCTGCCATCGCATTTTCATGAGGCATCTGTAAACTTCGTCACATACTGTTGCAGTAGTTGCAGCGGCGTATTGTGGGTATAACGGTAAAACTATTAGCTTTTCACATCCATTAGCTTGTAATTTATTCATAACAGACTGAATACTTGGATTTCCGTACCTCATTGCAAAATCTATCTCTGTGTTTGGATTAGTAATGATTTTTCTTAATTTTTGTGTTTGTTTTTGAGTGTAGTATCTTAATGGGGACATATTCTCTTTTTCCATCCAAATCTCCTTATATGCTTTTGCGGTTTTTGAAGGTCTAAAAGTCAGAATAAATAAATTAAGAATTATTTGCCAGATGATAGGATTTACTTCAATCACTCTTCTATCAGATAAAAATTCTTTCAGATACTTTCTTATATCAAACCAGCTAGTAGAATCTGGAGTGCCTAGGTTTACGAGTAATATACCAGTTTTTCCGAAGTTTATTTTTGGATGATCTTTCATTTAACGTTTTTAACAAAATTAATTAAATATTCTACCATATCAGGATTGGTTTGTGGAAGAACTCCATGTCCCAAGTTAAATATGTAAGGATGGTTTTCAAATATATCTAAGTATCTTTGAGCTTTAGTTTTAATGTTTTTTCTATTTGTTAATAATACTTTAGGATCGAGACCTCCCTGAACTGGAATTTTTATATTGTTAATTATTTTGATTGGGTCAACTTTATAATCTATATTAATAACATCTGGTTTTGTTTCATCGGTAAATTCTTTGTAATTATCTATATTTCTTGGGAAACAAATAGTCGGAGTTTTTAATGAACGTATAAATTTTACAATCTTTTTAGTTGGATTATATATATTTCTTTCTAGATCTCTGTTTTTTACTAATCCTGCCCAGCTATCAAAAATCTGAATAACACTCGCCCCTGATTTAACTTGATTTTTAATATGAGTACACAAAAAGTCTGTTATTATTTCTAAAAGATCGCTGGTTAGTTTTTTATCTTTAATTAATTCATTTAATTTTTTTTTAGGTGATCTTTTATTTAACATGTAAACTAGTATAGTCCATGGCCCACCAACAAAACCTATTAAATCCTTATTTTTAAGAAGTTTATCTTTCTTTGTTGTTTTAAGTGACTCATAGACAGGATTTAATTTTTTAGTAAAGTCTCTATACGAAGCTTTATATAAATTTTTCAATTTTAATTCACCCAAAACCGGACCATAATTTTTCTTAAAATTAACATCTTGTTCAAGTCCGTAGGGGACCATCAAAATATCAGAAAAGATGATTGCAGCGTCTAAATTGAATCTCTGAAGTGGTTGCAAAGTTATTTCTTTAACCTTTTTTTTATTCAAACAGAGATCGATAAAATTAGTATTAATTTTTCTTATTTTTCTAAACTCTGGTAAATATCTTCCAGCCTGTCTCATGAGCCAAATTGGTTTGATTTTTTTATCTTTCTTATAAATAACTTTTTGTATAGGTGTCATAATAAATAAATTATAAATCTTTGATATATTTAGTATATAGTCATGTTAATCACGGTGATTAATTTTTATTAACTACTTATAACCTTTTTTTCCACACAAATTATAGGATATTCAGTTAAAATTGCTTAATTAAAAATACTTAGTTCATTTTATTATCTTTTGTGGAATTGTTTTATACCTGTGTTTAAAATGTTAATTAAGTCGGATTTTTTTCACGATTAAACAATAATATTCTATTTTGATCAAAATAAGTTTAATATGAACACTTTATATACAAATTATACATGAGTAATTCATATCAAATATACTTAATATCAGATTCAACTGGTGAAACCCTAGATAGAATTTTTCTGGCTTTAAAAGCTCAATTTAAAGATTTTAATTACGATATAAATCACTTCTCATTTACAAGAACAGAAAATCAAATCAAAAAAATATTTGAAAAAATTAATAAGAAAAAAAAAATAATTATTCTTTATACAATTGTTGACAATAAATTGAGTAATTTTTTAATAAATGAAAGTGAAAAAAAAAACATTCCTTGCTTTGGTGTTTTGGGTGATTTAATAAAGAGTTTTTCAAAGATACTTAATCAAAATGCTTTGCATGTTCCCAGTAGGCAGCACATAATGAATGATGATTATTATCAAAAAATAGATGCTATACAATTCACAATGAACCATGACGATGGTAATTCATTAGATGACATACAAAAATCAGACATAATCCTACTAGGTGTAAGTAGAACCAGTAAAACACCAACAGCCATATATTTAGCTAACAAAGGATATAAAGTGTCAAATATTCCGATAGTAAATAAGGATTCTATCCCAGAAGAAGTAAAAAAAAATATTAAAAAAAAATGTATTATAGGTTTAATAGCTGAACCTAAGAGATTGGCTGAAATAAGAAGAAATAGAATGAATAGTCTAAATGAAACTGGTAACAAAAAATATATTGATATCCAGAAAATTCAAAATGAAGTCGAAAACTCAAGAAAAACGTTCCAAAAATTTAAATGGCCAACTATAGATGTAAGTAGAAAATCAGTTGAAGAAACAGCCGCATCAGTTATTAAAATTTATGAGATAAACAAAAAAAATGCTTAATATAATCTTAGCCTCAAAAAGCAAAGTGAGAAAAGATATTTTAGAAAAAAACAATATTTTATGTATTGTCGAACCTTCCAACGTAGATGAAGACCCAGTTAAAGAAAGTCTTATAAAAGAGGGCGCTACCCCAGAAATAATTTCTAAAAATTTAGCTGAATTAAAGGCAAATAAAGTTAGCCAAAAAAATAATGATAATTTAGTGCTGGGAGCAGATAGTGTTATAGATCTTGAGGGTATGTTGATATCAAAACCAGAAAATAGAAATGAGGCTTTAGATATACTAAGAAGATTGAACGGAAAGGATCATTTCTTAATAAGTTCTGTCTGCATATCAAAAAATGGATCTATGGTTTGGAACTATACAGACAAAGCAATCCTTACAATGAAAAAAATGTCTGAGGACTATTTAAAAGACTACTTATCTAAAATTTCTGATGAAGATTTATATGCATATAATGTTTATCAAATTGAGGGAGAGGGAAGGAAATTATTTTCAAAGATTGAAGGAGATGAAGATACAATTATGGGGTTACCAATCAAAAAAATTAAAGAATATTTAATTACATGAAAAAGTTTTTAATCTCATTATTGATAATCGTTTTTTCTATATATTTTTTGGTAGAATTTATTGGAGATAGATTAATTAAAAATATATTACAAGAAAATATTTCTAGTACGTTAAATAGAGATGTGTCAATTGGAACATTAAACATTAAGTACTTAAGTGGAGAAGCTAATGGAAAAGATATTAGTCTTTTAAATAAAAAATTTGATGGATATTTATTAAAAATAGATTCTATAGTGGTAGATCTAGATACATTTTCAATTTTTTCTAATAATATTATTATTAATAATGTTTTATTAAAAAATATAAAAGTTAATTATTATTTTAATTTTTCTGAACAAATAATTTCTGACAATGTACGATCCTTAAAAGAAGATCTTGAAAATAAAAATACATATTCTCAATCCAATAAATATTTTAATATAAAAAATTTAGATGCAAAAAATATTTCTTTATCTGCATCTTCGCCAAATTTTAATATCGAAAAAACTATAAGACTAGACGATATGAATTTTAACAATGTTGGGAATACAAGTGATAGCAGGGACTATAAAGATATATTAAAAGATATATTCATTGACACAACTGAAATCATAAAAGAAAGAATATTTAATGAAAATTTTTTAGAAAAAATTGAAAATTTTGATTCAAATCAGTTAGAAGATAAAGTTAAAGACAAACTAAAGAATAAACTTAAAAAATTATTTTAATGAAAAAATATTTAGTTATAGGAAATCCAATAGAACATTCTTTATCCCCAAAACTCCATAATTATTGGATAAAACAAAATAATATAAATGCGTCTTATGAAAAAAAATTAATTTCAGAAAATGATATTAGAAATATTATTTCAAAAATCAAATCTGAGGAAATTGCCGGAATTAATGTAACAGTTCCATTTAAAAATAAAATTGTTCCTTTTGTTGACATTTTAACAAAGGAGGCAGATCAAACTAAATCTATTAATACTATTTACTTTGAAAAAGGGAAAACTATTGGACATAATACTGATATTGCTGGCTTTGAGCTAGGTATAAGATCATACGGATACAATATTGAAAAAAAAAATATTTTTATACTTGGAGCAGGTGGAGTTGTTCCATCCATAATTGTTGCTTTAAAAAAAATGAAAGCTTTAAATATATTTCTTTACAACAGAACTCTAGACAAAGCCGAAGCTCTTAAAGATAGGTTTAATTACATTAAAATTATAGAAAATAATGAAATTCCTAAACATATTGATATGATAATAAATGCAACAAGTCTTGGAATTAATAAAGATGATAAAATTGATTTAGATTATGAAAAAATAGGATCAAATAAGTTTTATTATGATATTATATATAATCCTCCACAAACAAATTTTTTAAAACAAGCTAAAATATTTGGAAATAATACTGAAAATGGAAAAATGATGTTTATTTACCAAGCACACCAGGCGTTTTCTATCTGGCATAAAGTTTTCCCAAAAATCGATGAAAAAGTAATTGAGTTATTAGATAAATGAAAAGAATTGCAATAGTAGGTGAAATTGGATCTGGAAAAAGTTTTGCAGCAAAAGTTTTTGATCTTCCAACATTTAATGCGGATAATGAAGTTAATAAAATATATAATAAAAATAGAATAGCATATAAGAAATTAAGAAAAAAACTCCCACAATTTATTAGTTCATTTCCCATAAGGAAAAATGAATTATCAAATGCGGTGAATAAAAATACGGAAAACTTAAAAATTATAACGAAAATTGTACATCCGCTTGTTAGGAAGAGGATGAATTTTTTTTTAAGAAAAAATAAAAAAAAAAGAGCAGTCATTCTGGATATCCCTTTATATTTTGAAAATAAAATTAATAAAAATGATGATGTTGTAATCTTTATAGAAGCGCAAAAAAAAAAAATAAATAAAGCCCTTAAAAAAAGACAAAGATCAAATACCAGCCTTTTAAAAAAATTAGGCATCTTACAAATCTCCAAAAATATCAAAAAAAGAAGATCTGATTATGTTATTAAAAACGATTTTAATAGTGAAAATTTAAAGAAAAAAGTTAAAATTTTAAAAGAAGAAATTTTAAGAAAATGAAAGAAATAATTCTTGACACCGAGACTACCGGTTTAGATGTAAAAGATGGACATAGAATTGTTGAAATTGGTTGCTTAGAGATAGATGATTTCGTTTTAACATCGAAAAAGTTCCATTGCTATTTAAATCCGCAAAGAAAAGTTTCTGAGCAAGCCCTTAAAATACATGGCTATACAGATGAATTTCTTTCAAAACAAAAAAAATTTTCTGATATTGTCAATGAATTTTTGGAATTTATTAAAGACAAAAAATTGATTATTCACAACGCTGGCTTTGACCTATCGCATTTAAATAACGAACTTGCAATTTTAGGAAAAGATAAAATTGTTAAGTCTAATGTTATTGACACTTTAGAATTAGCAAGAAATAAATATCCAGGCTCCCAAAATAGTTTAGATGCTCTTTGTAAAAGATACAAAATAGATAATTCAAAAAGAGTAAAGCATACAGCTTTAGTAGACTGTGAGCTTTTATCAAAAGTTTATATTAATTTAACTGGGCAAAAAGAACCCCTACTTAAATTTGAAAATGAGTATATAAGCACTCTAAAAAAAGAAGACTTAAAAGAAAATATTTATTGTAAAAAAGTAATCAGACCTTCGGAAAATGATTTAAAGCTTCACAAACAATTTTTAAAAAATAGTCAAAAGAAAAATTATTTTAATTAAACTTTTCATTAAATAGTTTTGTAAAATCAACCTTTTTCTCAAACTTTACGCCAGGAAATCCTGAGTCTGTCAGAGTCCTTATCAAAATTTTCTCAAGGTTTGGAAATACTTCATTCTGAATATCACAAAGTATAATTTTTTGTAATTCTTTTTTTTCTTTAATTTCATTTTCTATTCTTATTATAATTGCATAAACTATTTCAAAATAAGATTTTTTTTCACTTTGTGTTTTGTCTTGAAATTTCAATGTTGTGTTTACTTCAATTAACTTATTTTTAAGTGGTCTTGAATTAATATCTATATCTAATTCATATTTTGAAATATTATCTTTTGTATAAAGATAACTCTCTACATTTGGAGTTTCACTTGAAAGATCTTTAATATAAGTTGAAAGAATTTTATATTTTTCAGCCATTTCTATCATCTATATCTTCAGATTCTCCCTCAATAAAGTCTTCTTTTTTTTTTATTTTTGTAGAATAATTTTTAGAAAATTTGAGAAAGATTAACTTTCTGGTTGGTGGAAATATCATTAATAAACCCATTAAATCGGTTGCAAACCCTGGTATGATTAAAAGCAAGGAAGCAAATGCTAACGCTGCGCCTGAAATTATTTCATAAATAGGTAACTCGTTTTTCATCATTTGGCTTAAACCGGATCTAAGTGTGTTGAAACCCTCGTATCTTGCATAAAATACACCAAGGAATGCAGTAACAAAAATTAGTGAGATAGTGTAAAGGGCTCCAATTTTACCCCCTATCTCTATGAATAGATATATTTCAACAACTGGGATTAAAATAATAAGTAATAATATCGCGTTCATTTGTCTTTAATTTAATTTGCTAGTTGAAATTTAGCAACATAGTAAATACTATTATTGAATGAATAATAGTTTTGAATATATAGATATAATACTTTTAGCAATGATTGCTGGTTTTATTTTTTTAAGATTAAGAGGTATTTTAGGAAAAAAATCAGGATTTGAGGATAAAATGCCAACAAGTTTTCCTCATGAATTTCCAAATGAAGCTCCAAAAAAACCCATAAATGAAAATACTTTCGATGAAGGTGCCCAAAAAGATTTTATAAAAGGAGCAAAAATTGCCTACGAAAATATAATTACTAGTTTTTCATCTGGAAATTTAAAAAGTGTGAAAGAACTTTTAGATAAAAAAGTATACAATCAATTTGATGAAGCAATTAAATCAAGAAATGCAAATGGGCAAATATCAGAAACTACTTTTATAGGTATTAATTCTGCAGAAATTAAAAATCATGAAAATAAAAAAGGGTTTTTAGAGGTAACAGTTAATTTTGTCAGCGAAATAATTTCTTGCGTAAAGGATAAAAATAATAATATTTTGACAGGTGATCCTAAAAAAATCAAAAAAGTCTTTGACACTTGGAAATTTTCGAAGCAGATTAATTCAACAAATCCAAATTGGCTATTGATTGACACAGAAAATTGATAAAAAAAATTTCTGAAAAAGATATTAAGGATTGGCACGAATTTATTAAAAAAGACGAAAAATTAGTAAATAAAGATAACATTCAAGACGAAACAACCACAAAAAGACATGTAGAAATTGATTTGCACGGATACACATTAGAAGGAGCTAACAAAAAAATGTCTGATTATATAAATGAATGTTATGAAAATAATATTTCAGTTATCAATGTAATTACTGGAAAAGGTTTGAGATCTAAAAATAAAGAAAACCCTTACACTTCAACCGATCTTGGAATACTTAAGCATTCAGTGCCTAATTATATAAAAAATAATACAGAACTAATGAATAAAATAAAATTTGTTGATTTTGATGAGGAAGATAAAAATAATAAAGGAAGTTTTAATATTTTTTTAAAAAAGAAATAACATTTTAATATGAAAAATTTTAAACCAAGAATTAAAGCCAGATTAAGAAAAGGAAAAATTGATATTAAAAAAAAATTTTCCTCTGTAAGCGAAAAAGCAAGGATTGTAAAAAGCCAAACGGATATTAAAAAAAATATAAAGGACTTTTTCGATTGGGTCAAAGGAGCTGAACTTGTAGAATTAGATAAATGTAATATTCAAGAGGATCCTGTAAGACCAGAACTTGATAATATTTTTAGAACAAGTTACGGAAGAAAAATATTTGGTGTTAAATTTAAGGACGAAATTCACGCAGTAATGTGCTTTGCATTCACAGATGATATACCTAAATCAGTTGAGGAACTTGATTTATTTAGTAAGGATGCCTTTTTAAAAAATGTTCAAAGAGATCCAGATAAAGTTGGCAGGATAGCAATTGCTTATACAGTTTGGTCTAAGAAAAAAGGTGGTGGAAAACTTATTGTAAAAGAAGTTTATAAAATGATAAAGAAGTCAAATCACCTTAATAGACTTGTGACTTTATCGCCTCTGACTGAAATGGCTAGAAAATTTCACCTTAGAAATGGTGCAGTTGAATTGCAAGTTAATGAAACAACTCAAAATTTTGAGTATAAAGTTATAAAATAAACTTTGATAAATCAGTATCTTTAACTAATTCACCTAAATTCTTCTTAATATACTCAGAGTCTACAACTATTTTTTCTCCCGATCTATCAGTAGCAGTAAAGCTTATTTCGTCTAAAACTCTTTCTATAATTGTATGAAGTCTTCTCGCACCTATATTTTCTACAGTTGAGTTTACCTCAGTAGCAATATTGGCTATTGTATCAATTCCGTCATCAGAAAATTCTAAGTCCACATTTTCCGTTTTTAATAATGCTTTATACTGTTTTATTAAACTATTATCTGGTTCCCTTAAAATTTTTTTAAAATCTTCACTTGTTAAAGCTTCAAGTTCAACTCTAATTGGTAAACGACCTTGTAATTCAGGTAAAAGATCTGAAGGTTTTGCTAATTGGAATGCACCAGAAGCAATGAAAAGTATATGGTCAGTTTTAATAGGTCCATATTTTGTGCTTACAGTTGTTCCTTCAATTAAAGGTAACAAATCTCTTTGAACTCCTTCTCTTGAAACGTCACCACCTACTCTGTCAGTTCTAGCTGAGATTTTATCAATCTCATCAAGGAATACTATACCGTTATTCTCAGTAGAATTCTTAGCAGATTTAATAATTTTATCTTGTTCAATTAATTTATCAGACTCCTCATTTATTAGAATTTCATGTGATTCTTTTACAGTCATTTTTTTCTTTTTTGCTTTATTTCCCATGCCTTTACCAAGCATTTCACCAATATTTATCATTCCAACATTTGCTCCAGGCATTCCAGGTATTTCAAATGATGGCATATTATTTGCTTCGTTAACTGCAATTTCAATCTCATTATCGTCCAAGTCACCATTTCTTAATCTTTTTCTAAAACTTTCTCTTGTTGCAACACTTGCTTTACTTCCAACAATTGCATCAAGTACTTTTTCTTCAGCCTGTTTTTGTGCTTGGGCGTAAACTTCTTTTCTTTTTTTAACCTTTTCCATAGCAATAGCTATTTCAAGTAAATCTCTTACTATTTGTTCAACGTCTCTACCGACGTAACCTACTTCAGTAAATCTTGTAGCTTCGACTTTTACAAATGGCGCCTCTGCAAGTTTTGATAATCGTCTTGATATTTCAGTTTTACCTACCCCTGTTGGCCCAATCATTAAAATATTTTTTGGCAAAACTTCATCTTTCATATCACCTTTTAAAGCCTGTCTTCTCCACCTATTTCTTAGTGCAATAGCCACAGCCCTTTTAGCTTTGTTTTGCCCAACTACAAATCTGTCTAATTCTGATACTATTTCTCTTGGAGAAAGAGAATTTACAAAAGATTCATCCTGACTATTTTTATCTTTAGGGACTAAAGGTGTTACGTTATTTTTTTCCATTATATCTTTTCCATATTTATATTGTCATTTGTAAATACACATATTTCAGAAGCAACCTTAATTGCTTTTTTTGCTATCTCTTCAGCTGACATATCAGTATCCATTAATACTTTTGCTGATGCTAGAGCATAATTTCCACCTGATCCTATTCCAATTACATCACCTTCTGGCTCTAGAACATCACCTGTTCCTGAAATAATAAAACTTTTTTCTTTATCTCCAATTGCCATTAATGCTTCTAGTCTTCTTAAATATTTGTCTGTTCTCCAATCTTTTGCAAGTTCAACAGCAGCTCTAGTTAAATTCCCAGCATGTTTTTCTAATTTAGATTCTAATCTTTCAAATAATGTTAGTGCATCTGCTGTTGATCCAGCAAATCCCGCGATCACATTTCTTTTCTCAATTTTTCTAACTTTGTTAGCTGTTCTCTTGATGACTGTATTTCCCATACTTACCTGACCATCGCTAGCAACCACAACGTCTTTATTTTTTCTAACTAATACAATTGTTGTCATACATGTTAGATGGACATTAATTTCTATAATTCAAGTTCTTGATTACTTTTATTGATATAAGCAAATAATGAATATATACGTATTAAAATAATGAAGAGAAAAGCTGATATTACTAGAAAAACAAAAGAAACATCAATCAAGGTTGAACTAAATATTGATGGAAAAGGTCAATACAAAATTGACACAGGAATTGGTTTTCTCGATCATATGTTAGAGCAATTATCTAAACATTCTTCGATAGATTTAAAGGTTAAAGCCAAAGGCGATACTCATATTGATTTACATCACACAACCGAAGATACTGGAATTGCTATTGGTGAATGTTTGAAAAAAGCATCAAAAAATTTTGTTGGAATAAAAAGATATGCACATGCACTTTTACCTATGGATGAAACACTAACTAGAGTAGCTCTAGATGTATCTAATAGGCCATATTTAATATGGAATGTAAAATTAAAAGTAGAAAAATTAGGTGAAATGGATACTGAATTATTCAAGGAATGGTTCCAAGCTTTTGCACAATCTGCCGGGATTACTCTTCACATAGAAAATATTTACGGTGATAATAGTCACCATATTATCGAATCTTGTTATAAAGGACTTGCTAGATCACTTAGAGCAGCGCTTGAATTAGATCCAAAAAATAAAAATACAGTGCCCTCTACAAAAGGTTCTTTATAAAAAAAGAATTAATGAAAGTCACAATCGTCGATTATAGCTCAGGCAATATTAGTTCTGTAATTAATTCTTTTAAGGAAGTTGCAAAAGGAGAAGTTAATATAGATGTAACTTCAGATCTAAATAAGATTAAAACGAGTGATAAAGTAGTTTTGCCAGGGCAAGGTTCGTTTAAAAGTTGTGTTGATGCACTAAATAGTATTAATGGATTAGTTGAAACATTAAATGAATTTGCAATTACTAATAAAAAACCACTCCTTGGTATTTGTGTTGGCTTACAAATGTTTGCAGACATTGGATATGAAGAAACAGAAACAAAAGGCCTGGGTTGGATTTCAGGTAAAGTTTTAAAAATTGATAATCAAAATGGAAAATACAAGCTTCCTCATATTGGCTGGAACCAAATTAGTATCATAAACGAAAGCAAGATTTTTAAAGATATAGAAAATAATTCTCATATGTATTTTGTTCATAGTTATGAATTTAAACCGAATGATAAAAATGTAATTTCAGCAACTACAGATTATTCATCAAATATAGTTTGTGCGGTAGAGAAAGAAAATATATTTGGAACACAATTTCACCCTGAAAAGAGTGATAAAATTGGATTACAAATTATAGAAAATTTTATAAAATTATAAAAATGAAAACTGTATATATATTAATAAACGAGGCAATGCCCGGCATAATTAAAATTGGTTGGACTGATAAAAATGTTGAGGAGAGAATGAAAGAACTAGATAAGACCTCAACCCCAGTTCCTTTTACGTGTTATTTTGCTAAAAGAGTAGAAGATCCTACATTTGTTGAATCAAAATTGCATGAAGCTTTTGATGAATTTAGAATTAGAGATAATAGAGAGTTTTTTAGAATGTCACCAGATCAAGCTAAAGCAGCATTAGAAATTGCGACTGGCACTGATGTTACTCCAAAAGGTGATGTAGTTGAATCAGAAAGTGATAGAGTTGCGCTAAATAAAGAAAGAAATAGAAACAGATTTAATTTTGATGAAGCGGGGATAGATGCTGGTGAAATTTTAGAATTTAAGAAAGATCCATCTATTACTGCAAAAGTGTTAGATAACGGACAAATAGATTTTAGAGGAACTAGAACTTCATTATCACAGTCAGCTTTAATAATCGTTCAAGAAATGGGTTATAAATGGAATAAAATCGCAGGACCACAGTTTTGGATGTATAAAGGTAAGACTCTTTATGAAATAAGCCAAAACAAATGAAAATATTCCCAGCTATAGATATTAAAGACAAAAAATGTGTAAGGTTAGTTAAAGGGAACTTCGATAACAAAACTGAATATGAAATGTCTCCTGTTGAACAAGCAGGAAAATATAAAGATCATGGCTTCAAAAATTTACACATTGTTGATTTAGACGGGGCTTTAACTGGTGAAACAGTAAATTTAAATATTATTCAGGATATAGTTGGTAAATTTAATTTAAAGATTGAGGTAGGCGGTGGTATTCGAAATTCTGATAGTATTCAGAAATATATCGATGCTGGTGTTGAGAAAGTAATTTTAGGAAGTGCTGCTATTAAAGATAAGAATTTTTTAAAAGAAACATGTGAAAAATTTCCAAATAAAATTGCTTTAGGTTTGGATGCTAAAGATGGTTATCTGTCGGTATCTGGATGGACAGAAAAATCTAATCAATTGACTTTAGATTATTTAAAAGAAGTTAATGATTATGGAGTTAGTAGATTGATTTATACTGATATTAATAAAGATGGCATGAAACAAAGCCCAAATTTTGAGCAAACATCAAAAGTTGCTGAAATATCAAATTGTCCTGTGATTATATCTGGCGGAGTTTCATCAATAGATGACATTAAAAAAGCGAAGAATTTAAAAAATGTTGAAGGTATAATAGTTGGTAAAGCTATTTACGATGGTGATATTAAATTAGAAGACCTTGTGAAAGAAGATGCTTAAAAATAGAATAATTCCTTGTTTAGATGTAAAGAACGGTCGTGTTGTAAAAGGCATTAACTTTATTGATTTAAAAGATGCAGGAGATCCTGTTGAACAAGCTAAAATTTATAGCGATGGAGGCGCTGATGAAATTTGTTTTTTAGATATTACAGCCTCAAATGAAAATAGAGATACTATTTATGACGTTGTAGAAAAAACTTCAAAGAAATGTTTTGTCCCTTTAACAGTGGGTGGAGGAGTAAGAAGTGTTGAAGATATAAGTAAACTACTTAACTGTGGCGCTGATAAAGTTTCAATAAATACAGCTGCAGTAAATGATAAGCAGGTTGTTGTTAATAGCTCAAAAAAATTTGGTTCTCAATGTATCGTTGTTGCTATAGATGCAAAAAAAAATGGAGATGTATGGGAGATTTATACTCATGGTGGAAGAAATAAAACGGGTATTGATGCAATAAAATTTGCAAAACAAATGGAAATAAGTGGTGCAGGGGAATTACTCGTAACATCAATGGATAGAGATGGTACACAGGTCGGATATGATATTGATCTCATGTCGAATATTACATCTGCTGTAAATATTCCTGTTATTGCCTCTGGTGGAGTTGGTACTTTAGATCATTTAGTGGATGGTATTAAATTAGGTAATGCGAGTGCAGTGCTAGCAGCTTCAATCTTTCACTACGGTAAATATTCAGTAAAACAGGCAAAGGAATATTTGGATTCAAAGGGAATTCCAGTTAGAATTTAATATGCTTAAAACTTTAGAAGATTTAATTAAAATAATAAGAGAGAGAAAATCCTCATCAGATGATAACTCCTACACATCAAAATTACTTAAAGATAAATCTTTATCTTTGGGTAAGGTCAAAGAGGAGATTGGTGAACTTATAGAGGCTGTAGAAAATAATTCAAATAAAGTTCACGAGGCAGCTGATGTTCTTTATCATTTATTAGTTTATCTAGAAGGAAATGGCGTCCGTATTGAGGATATCATGAATGAATTAGAAAAAAGGAAGAAAAAAAAAGAGTCTTAAAAAGACAAAATTAGTGTTAGCCTTCCAAAAAATTAAATTCATTTATGAGCCACAAGTTTTATAAACCTGCAAGGTCAAGACTTCAGAGAAGTGAATTAGCAGTTCCAGGTTCGTCGCCGAAAATGTTTGAAAAGGCTTTAAATTCTGATGCAGATTATGTCTTCTTAGATTTAGAAGATGCAGTTTCTCCAAATGATAAAGTTGCAGCGAGAGCAAATGTTGTTAAAGCTTTAAATGAAATTAATTGGCGAGATAAAGGAAAAACTATTTCAGTAAGAATTAACAGTTTGGATACTCATTACATGTATAGCGATTTAGTTGAGCTTGTTGAGCAAGCAGGGAAAAATATTGATACAATACTTGTTCCAAAAGCAGGAACAGCAAGTGATGTTTACATGGTAGATTGTTTGCTAACTCAAATAGAAACAAACAAAAAAATTGAAAATAAAATTGGAATAGAGTGTTTAATTGAAACTGCTTTAGGTATGTCCAATATAAAAGAAATTGCAAAATCAAGCGAAAGGTTAGAGGCGTTACATTTTGGTGTAGCTGACTATGCTGCAAGTCTTAGAGCAAGAACTGTTGTGATAGGCGGACTAAATCCAGATTATCCGGGAGACCAATGGCATCACGGATTATCAGAATTAGTTATGACATGCAGAGCATATGGGCTTAGAGCGATAGACGGACCTTTTGGAGATTTCAATGATCCAGATGCATATATTGCTTCAGCAAAAAGAGCTGCTGCTATCGGTATAGAAGGTAAATGGGCAATACATCCGTCTCAAATAGATTTAGCAAATAAAGTTTTTTCACCACCAGAAGCTGAAGTTAAAAAAGCAAAAAGGATTTTAGAAGAATTAGATAAAGCAGCAAAAGAGGGAAAAGGCGCGGCACAACTAGATGGAAGAATGATAGATGCAGCATCTGCACGGATGGCAGAAAATATTGTAAATATAAATAAAAAAATAGAGGATAAATAAAATGGATATTCATGAGTACCAAGCAAAAAAAATTCTCGCAGGATTTGGAGTTGCAGTACCAAGAGGCGGGATAGTTTACAGTCCAGAAAATGCAGAAAATAAAGCAAGAGAACTTGGAGGATCTAAGTGGGTTGTAAAAGCACAAATTCATTCAGGAGCAAGAGGAAAAGCTGGGGGGATAATTGTCTGTAAAACAGAATTAGAAGTTGCACAAGCTACAGATAAACTTTTAGGAAAAAAACTAGTAACTAACCAAACTGGACCTGAAGGAAAAATTGTTAATAGAGTTTATATTGAGGAAGCAACCGATATTAAAAAAGAATTATACCTTGGACTTGTTTTTGATAGAAGCTCAGAGTCTATAATGGTAGTAGCTTCCACTGAGGGAGGCATGAGTGTTGAGGAAATTTCAAAACAAAAACCAGAAACAATTATTAGATCAAAAATTGAGGTGGCCGTTGGTATGCAACAATTTCAAGCAAGAGAAATTGCTTTTGGTCTTGGAATTGAACCAAAGCTTATCTCTAGAATGGCTGAGGCAATTACTGGTTGTTACCGAGCATTTAGCGAATTAGATGCAACTATGGTTGAGGTAAATCCACTCGTAATTTCAAACCAAGAACAAATTTTAGCTTTGGATTGTAAAATGAGCTTTGATAATAATGCGTTATTTAGAAGAAACCAAATTTCAGAATTAAGAGATAAAACTCAAGAAAATGCTAGTGAGGTTTATGCATCTGATAGAGGTCTTAACTACGTAAGTTTAGATGGGAATATAGGTAATATTATTAATGGTGCTGGTTTAGCTATGGCTTCAATGGATATGATAAAATTAGCTGGGGGAGAACCGGCTAATTTCTTAGATGTTGGTGGAGGCGCAACACCTGAAAAGATTGTGAAGGCATTCAAGCTAATTTCAATGGATAAAAAAGTAAAAGTAATCCTGGTCAATATTTTTGCTGGAATAAATAGATGTGATTGGGTGGCAGAGGGAATAGTTCAAGCACTTCAAAAAATAGAAATAAAAGTACCATTAGTTATTCGGCTTGCAGGTACAAATGTAGAAAAGGGCAATCAAATATTAAAAGAAAGTAAAATTAATTATATCGAAGCCAATACTTTGGAGGATGCAGCAAACAAAGCGGTAAAAGCGTTAGGAAAATAGATGTCAGTATTAATTGATGAAAGTACAAAAATATTAATTCAAGGTTTTACAGGAAAAATGGGAACATTCCATGCTGAGGAAATGATAAAGTATGGCTCGAAAGTGGTTGGTGGTGTTACTCCCGGCAAAGGAGGATCAAAACATTTAAATTTACCAGTTTTTAATACAGTAAAAGAAGCTGTAGAAACTACAGGAGCATCAGCCTCAATATTATTTGTTCCCCCAGCTTTTGCAGCGGACTCAGCCATGGAAGCAGCTGATGCTGGCATAAAAACGTGTGTTGCTATCGTTGATGGAATACCATCTCACGATATGATTAGAATTAAAAGATACATGAGGAGATATTCAAGAGTTCAAAAAATGACTTTGGTTGGACCTAACTGTGCAGGAGTAATAAGCCCAGGTAAAGCAATGCTTGGAATAATGCCAGGACATATCTACAAAGAAGGAAAGGTTGGCATTATTGGAAGATCAGGAACTCTTGGATATGAAGCAGCCCAACAAATGAAAAATTTAGGAATTGGAATTTCAACAAGTGTTGGAATTGGAGGAGATCCAATTAACGGAAGTTCTTTTAAAGATATTTTAGAAAAATTTGAAGAAGATAAAGAAACCGACGCAGTTTTAATGATTGGTGAAATTGGTGGACCACAAGAAGTTGCAGCTGGAAAGTTTGCAAAAGAAAATATGAAAAAACCTGTGATAGCTTACATTGCTGGATTAACAGCTCCAAAAGGTAGAGTTATGGGGCATGCAGGTGCTATAGTTTCAGCATATGGAGAAAGTGCTGTCGAAAAAGTGGAACTTTTAAAAGAGTGTGGGGTTACAATTTCTAAAAACCCCTCAGTTATGGGGGAAACTGTAAAATCAGTATTAATTAAAAAATAGAATGAGCATATTTAGGATCATTACTTTTTTAGTTTTAGGTTTCATTGTTTATAAAGTTTTTGTTGCAGTTAAAGATTTTGAAGTAGGTCTCGATAAAAGGGTAGAGAAAGTTGAAGCATTGGGCTTAGGTAAAGAAGATGAAGTAATTGGTTTAATGATGTACCTAGGAGACCCAGAAGATCTTGAATTAGTTGAACATTTATTGGTAAAAAATAGATCAAAATGTTTAGAAATGAAAAATAATGCAGAAGAGGTCTCAAATGCATACTATGAATGTGCTAGATTAAACGCTATTGTTAAAGATGGAAAAATTATTTCTGTAATAAAGGAACTTGAAGTTTTATAATGAGCTACGATGAAAATAATATATTTGCTAAAATTTTAAGAGGAGAAATACCTTGCAAGAAAATATATGAAGATGAGTTTGTACTATCCTTTTATGACATAAATCCACAAAAAAAAATTCATGCCTTAGTTATTCCGAAGGGAAAATATATTGATTTAGACGATTTTTGTAAAAACGCATCGTCAAATGAAATGGTGGGTGTGTTTAAAGGTATAGAAGCAGTTGCAAAAAAACTAAGTATTTCAAATGACAAAGGCAAAGGCTATAGAGCTTTGACAAACATCGGTAGAGATGGGGGTCAAGAGGTACCTCATCTTCATTTTCATTTGTTTGGTGGTGAAAAAATAGGTAAAATGGTCGAGTGACTCAAACAATAGACAGATATTTTCTAGATATAAGTTCAATTAATAATTTAAATTTAAAATCAAAACCTTCAGATAAGTATTTATTAAATAAAGAAAGTAAAAATAATTTCGATCTTAATAAATTTTTTTATAAACAAATTGGTAAAAAACACCAGTGGACCGATAGGCTGATTTGGCAAGATAAAAATTGGATTGACTATGTATCAAATGAAAAAGTAGAAACCTATATTTTACGAACCGAGGATGATTTAATAGGGTATTTTGAACTAATTTTTGAAGGAAATAATTGTGAGTTAGCATACCTTGGTATTCTTGAGGAATATATTGGTAAAGGTTTGGGGGGATTTTTACTTTCTGAGGCATTGAAGATTGGACTCCGAAAAAGCAAAAGAGTTTGGGTTCACACTTGTTCATTAGACCATCCAAATGCTATTGAAAACTACAAATTACGCGGCATGAAAATATTTAAAACTGAAACACTAAGAAGAAAAGTAATCTAAAGGAAAAGTTTGATTATTTGGATAGCTTCATACCCAAAGAGTGGAAATACTTGGATTAGATCGATTATTTCATCATATTTTTTTTCAGATACTGGAAAATTCAATTTTGATTTATTAGGTAATATTCCTCAATATCCAAGCTCAAAGTATTTTAAATTTCCTATAAAAAAACCTGGAGAAGTAAGTCTATATTGGAAAAGTACACAAGATGAATTAAGCAAAAACAATAAGAATGTTTTTTTAAAAACACATAATGCAATGGTGGCTCTTAACGGAAGAGATTTCACATCTTCGACAAATACTCTTGGCTCCATTTATATAGTTAGAGATCCAAGAAATATAATTTCTTCAATGAAAAACCATTATGATTTCGATGATTATTCTGAAACGTTTGATTTTATGGTTAATAAAAGAAAATTTATATGGGATGAAAGAGAAAACAATAATTATTCGAGCTTTCAGTTTTTAGGATCCTGGTCTGATCACTACAAATCTTGGTTAAAAAATTCTTCGTTTAAAACATTGCTTGTTAAGTATGAGGATTTAGAAAAAGATTGTTATTCAACATCTCTAAAAATTATTGAATTTATAAATTTTTTAAAAGGTGAAAATGTGAAGGTTGATGAAAAGAAACTATTTAATTGTATACAAACAACAAATTTTGATATTTTAAAAAAAAAAGAGATCGAAAATGGTTTTCAAGAAAGTATAAAGTATAAAGATAAAAAAAAAGATTTTTTTTATTTAGGCCCCAAAAATAAATGGCAAGAAAAATTACCTAAAGATATTTTATCAAGGGTAAAAAAAGAGTTTATCGATGATTTAAAGTATTTTAATTATAGTCTTGACTAGGAAGTCTAAATTTATTTTTTTCTATATTAACATTTTTCTGTAAATTAAATAAATATGTGATTACTAAATTTTGATAAATATCAACATTTTGCCAACCTATGATATCGTAAGTAACTTTATCGAAAAAAATATTTATTTGGTAGTCTCCTTCTAAAAATTTGAAACGAAAGTATTTTGAATCTATCATTTCACCTTTGTTTTTCCTCATTTTTTCTATCAAAAACTCTTTATCTAATATCAAATTAAATGCAGTTTTTTCTATGGGATATATATAATATTGATTATTAGTAAGGTTTTTAATTACTAATTTTTTTCCGTTTGATACCAATATTTTCCTTTTAAAATTTTTGTACTCGCAAAAAATCTTTTTTGGATATTCTATTACACACTGTCCTTGTTCTATTTCTTCGTTAATGTTTTGTTTAAATTCAAATGAAAGATTATTAGTATCTTCAAAGTTTTGAATAATTTTACTTTTAATTGATGCTAATAAATAATTAGGATGAATAAGATAAATAATGAATAAGATGAATTTTATATATTTCATTATTTAAGAACATCCCTTTTTCCTACATGATTTGCTTTACTTACTATTCCTTCTTCTTCCATCAGATCTATTATTCTCGCTGCTCTGTTATAGCCAATTTGAAGTTTCCTTTGCAAAAAAGATGTTGAGGCTTTACCCTCAGTCCTAATAATCTCAACTGCATTATTATATAATTCATCTTTGTCATCATTTTTAGTTGAATTATCTGTATTTTTTTCATCTCCAAAACTCAATATTTCATCAAAATATTCGGCTTTACCTTGAGATCTTAAAAAATTATTCACTTTCTCTATTTCTTTTTCAGAAACGAATGGGCCATGAATTCTGATAATTCTGTTTGCCGAAGTCATATAAAGCATATCACCCTTGCCAAGAAGTTGTTCAGCTCCTTGTTCTCCAAGAATTGTTCTACTATCAATTTTTGAAGTTACTTGAAAAGATATTCTTGTAGGAAAATTAGCCTTAATTGTTCCTGTTATTACATCTACGCTCGGTCTTTGAGTAGCCATTATAATATGTATTCCTGCTGCTCGAGCCATTTGAGATAATTTTTGAATATAATTCTCTATTTCCTTGCCAGCAACAAGCATTAAATCTGACATTTCGTCGACTATCACTACAATATAGGGCATGGGTAAATTATGTTTTTGATTATATCCATCGATATTTCTTACACCCTCTTTAGTCATTAGCCTGTAACGATTTTCCATTTCTTTTACTACCCAACCCAGAACAGATGCTGCTCTTTTAGGCTCAGTTATAACAGGACACAACAAATGAGGGATGCCTTCATAAGTTGACAGCTCTAACATTTTAGGATCTATCAATATAAACTTACATTTATCTGGCGAATGTTTGTATAATAAAGATAGAATTATTGTATTAATACAAACTGATTTACCTGATCCTGTGGTCCCCGCTACTAAAAGATGTGGCATGGATGTTAATTCACCAACAATTGGAGATCCTGATATAGATTTACCCAAAGCTATTGGTAACTTAAATTCTTTCTTTTTAAACTCTTTACTTGAAATTATTTCACTTAAAAAAACATTTTCTCTACTTGAGTTAGGCAACTCTATACCAATAGTGCTACTACCAGGTATCGTTGAAATTCTGGCTGACTCAGAACTCGTATTTCTTGCAATATCCTCGGACAGGTTGATTATTTTAGATACTTTAATTCCAGCAGCTGGTTCGAACTCATTTAAAGTAACCACTGGTCCGTGGCTAACTTTTGTAATTTTACCCTCTACTCCAAAATCTAAAAGAATTTTTTCTAAACTTTTTTCATTATAACTGCTTGAAGAGGAAGACTTTTCATTTTTTGTGTTACTTGGAGTATCTAAAAAATCAATTTGTGGTAACTTAATTTTTATATTATAGGCATCCGAAGGTTTAGAAAAATTTTCAAATGAGAAATTTTCTTGTTTTAATGGTGATTGGATAAAATTATCGTCTTGTTCATTCTTCTCAGAATTAATAATATGTTGTGTTTTTTGATCTCTCTTCTTTAAGAAATATAAAAAAATATTATTTAAATTTAATTTAAGGCTGAAAAAAAATAAGCAACTAATAATAAAAATAAATATGTAAAAAAATAATTTTTCATTTAATTTTATAAAACCTTCGAAGAAAAGATCTAATAAAAAATTTCCTACATAACCACCGTTTCCATTAATACTGAGCCAAAATGAATTAACGTAAAAATATGAAAGAAACACTGACCCAACCAAAGAATACAAAATTACTAAAAAAAAACATTCGATAATTACTGTAATTTTTTTTTGAGAAAAAATATTAATACCTACAAATATAAACGTTAATGGGATCAAAACAGAAACAAGCCCAATACTTTGAAAGAAAAAATCTGATAAAATACTTCCCTTTATACCGATTAGATTGTTAATTTCTTTTTCGTTTGGAAAAATAAAATTTGGATCATTTGGTGAATATGAAATAAGAGACAACATGAATATTATGCTAAAAACTATTATAATAATTCCAAAAATTTGGATTGCTTTATTAATGGTAAAATTAACAATATTGGATAGTTGAATTTTAAATTCCATAATATTTTAAACGCCTATTTATCACTTTGTATCATTTAATAATTGTTGTTAAAATTAAAAAAAAAAATGAATATTTGTTTAATAGGAAATAATCTAACAAGTCTTATTGTATCTAAAATATTAATAAATAACGGTGCAAAAATTGATTTTTTGTCATTAAAAGATATGAAATACCGTTTATCAAATAGAACTATTGGTATTTCAAAAAGTAATATTGATTTTATAAATAAAAATATTTGTTCTCTTAATAATTTAAACTTTGAAAAAATAAATAGAATAAAAATTTATTCTGATAAAAAGAAGGAGATATTGGACTTTCAAGATAATCAATTTTTATTTTCTATGTTTGAAAGTAAAAGTTTATACAAATTACTTATTAATTCTTTAAAAAAAAATAGGAAATTCAGATTTAAGTTTATAAATAAAGATTTTTTAGAAAAATGTCTAAATGAAAAGTCCAAATACGATTTAATAATTAACTGTGAAAAAAATAATTTATTTAATAAAAAATATTTTAACATTAATTTAAAAAAAAATTATGCTAATTCTGCGTATACTTTTTTGCTACATCACAACAAAGTGAAAAATTTTATTGCAAGACAAATTTTTACTAATATTGGACCTTTGGCATTTCTTCCTCTAACTAGAACAAGCACTTCAGTAGTATTCTCGTATTATGGGTCAGATTCTTTAAAAGAAACATACCTTAAAAATTTAATTGGTAAGTATAATTTTGAATTAAATATTAAAAAATTTTCAAATTTTGAAAAAGCAAATTTGAAATTTTTTTCAGCAAGAAAATACTACGATAATAACATTCTTATTTTTGGAGACTCTCTTCATCAAATACATCCATTAGCTGGACAAGGTTTTAATATGACACTAAGAGATTTAAAAGTACTTTCTTCTCTTATTAAAAGAAATATCAGTTTAGGTTTACCTGTCGATCAATTTGTATTAAACGAATTTGAGAAATCTGTTAAATCAAAAAATACATTATTTTCTTTTAGCATAGATGCTATACATAATTTTTTTAAAATTAAAAAATATTTAAAGAATGATAAATTAGATAATCTTATAAAATTAATAGGAAATAATGAAATTATTAAAAAGAGAATGATTAAAATTGCCGATAAGGGTTTTTTGTCTTGAAAATTGCTTATTGCAAAGTTTTATTTTGGAAATTGTCATGAATATAAGTTTTTATTATTTCTTCTAATCGCAACCTCCTTGTATGTAAATCTTTTGTTTCAAGCAAAATTTGTTTCTCTTCCAAAGAAAACGGAGAAGCCATTGATAAAGTATTTAATGTACTTGCTAAATCATTTTTTTTTAAATCAGACCAATCTACCATATAACCTTGCTTTTCAAATAAATTTTTCAAATCTGAAAAAATTTTGTCTAAATCTTTATTGATTAAAGTTTCGTCTCTGTTAGCTTGATCATATAAATAATCTTGGTAACTTACCTTACACAATCTATAAAGTTTTTCTGAATTTATCTCCTCTTTTATGTTGAACCTAGTTACACCATTAATTATTATCAAATATCTGCCATCCTCAGTTTCATTAAAGCTAGTAATTTTACCAATACATCCAACTTGATATAAATCAGGTTTTTTTAATTCGCCACTTCTTTTAGGCTGTATCATTCCAATTAATCTGTGTGATTTCATACTATCGTCAATCATTTGAATATATCTTGGTTCGAATATATTTAGAGGAACTGTAGTTTTTGGAAAAATAATAAAATTTGATAGCGGAAATATAGGGATAATTTCAGGAAGATTGTTATCTTTTTTCATTTTAAAATATAATTTAACAAATTATAATTTTAAACTCCATTTATATTTTGTAAAATTATTTTGAATCTTTATGTTTTTATTACCTCTTGCATTTATAAAATGCTCTTACTATAATATTTTATTATGCGGGCATAGCTCAGTGGTAGAGCGTCTCGTTGCCAACGAGAAGGTCGTGGGTTCAAGTCCCATTGCCCGCTCCAATTAAAGGATGATATTATGACAAATTTAGCAGATAAAAAATGTATACCCTGTGAAGGAGGAATACCAAGTTTCGATTTAACTGAAATTCACAAATATTTAAAAAAGGTCGATGGTTGGGATGTAAAATCCGATGATAATAAAACATATTATTTAATAAAAGAATTTAAATTTGAAAATTTTTTAGGAAGTCAAGAGTTTGTAAATAAGGTTGCAAAAATTGCTGAGGAAGAGGGCCATCATCCAGATATAATGTTTGGTTGGGGCTACTCTAAAATCAAAATTTTTACTCATGCCATTAACGGTCTACATGAGAGTGATTTTATATTGGCTGCAAAAATTGATAAAATTGACTAATGGTTGAAATGTCTTGTTTTTGAAAAAACTAAAACAGTTTTAGTTTTATTTGCAAAATCAATTATTTCTTTATCTCGAATTGAACCATATGGTTGAATAATACCTGTCACACCTGCTTGAACAAGTTTTTCGATACCATCAACGAATGGAAAAAAAGCATCTGATGCAGCAAGTATTTCCTCATTTTTCAATTTATGAAATTTATTCATTTTGTTAATTGCCAATTCACAACTATCCAAACGACTCGGCTGTCCCGATCCAATTCCTATAGTAGTCTCTTTTTGAGTAATTACTATGGCGTTAGATTTTACAAATCTACAAACGTTAAACGCAAAAATAAGGTTTTTCAAAGTCTTTGAATTTGGTTTGGTTTTTGAAACGACTTTAAAATTTTGAGTTTCAAATTTATTTTCATCAGCTGTCTGGAGTAAAACTGCCTCCCCATTAGAGAAAAATTTGAGATCATTAAATTTTTGTACTTTACTTGAGTCTATTATTCGTAAATTCTTCTTCTTTTTCAAAATTTTAAGTGCTTTTTTTTCAAATCCATTTCCAATAATTACCTCAAAAAATATTTTATTTATTTCTTTAGCAATTTTTTCGTTGATTTTAAAATTACATGAAACTATTCCTCCAAATGCGCTTGTAGGATCAGAATTAAATGCTAACTTAAAGCTCTTAACTTTCTCTTTATGTATAGATACTCCACATGGATTTCCATGTTTGACTATTACTGTTCCAATATTTCCGGGCAATGATCTGGAAATCTTTAAAGCAGAAAAAATATCGCTGTAATTATTATAACTAAGATCTTTACCACCTAGTTTTTCTAAATTAAAATTTTTTAAAAACTTGTAAACCGTGGCTTTTTGATGAGGATTTTCCCCATATCTCAATTTTTCTAAACGTTTAAGTCCAATAACCTTTTTTTTTGGAAACTTTTCATTCGATATATTACAAAAATAATTTGAAATTAGGGAATCGTAGTAACTTGTCTCGGAAAATGCCTCTAAAGACATTTTTTTTCTAAATTCAAGAGATGTTTTTCCTTTATTAAATTTTATATTTTCAATTAATTCGTCATACTGAGTATCGGAAGTTATAACAGTAACGTCCTTGTAATTCTTAGCTGCTGCTCTAACCATTGTTGGACCTCCAATGTCTATATTTTCGATAATTTTTTTCTGGTCACTTGTATTACTCAAAATTTCTTCAAATGGATAAAAATTAACAATTACCAGATCTATGTTGTCATACTTATTTATTTTCATTTCTTTATTATGTTTTTTCGAATTTCTTTTGTTTAAAATACCAGCATAAATTTTAGGGTGAAGTGTTTTGACTCTTCCTTCTAATATTTCAAAATTATTTGTGTATTGCGATACCTCAATACATGAAAAACCTAATTTTTTTATTTCTCTAAAGGTGCCCCCAGAACTTATAATCTCAATATTGAATTTTTTTAAACAAATTAAAAGTTTTTTCAAATTTTTTTTATTGTACACCGAAACAATAGCTCTTTTTATTTTGTTCATTGAACCCTTTCAATTTCCCATTTGATTGAGGTGTCTTGTTCACTAATCATATCAGAAATAAAAATATTCTGGTTTTCAATAAAACTATTTTTATAACCAAAATATAATCCAGTCTCAAAATCAATTTTATGCGTTGAGGATGTAAATTTCCAACCTTCTTTTTCGACTTCGATAAATATGGATTTACCATCTTGTGTTTTCATCACTCTTGCACTTGGTATTAAATGAAATCTTATTTCAAAATTTGTTGATTTAAAGTTTTTTCTTTTAATAATATTATCTGTTCCCGAAAGTTTTAAATTTGTATGATTAAATTCAACTTTTCTTTGATGATTAATACCATATCTCTTTGCATAACCATCATGAGATGCTTGAAATGACCATAAATTTTTATTTGAACTAATATTTTTATCAAAGATTCTAAGAGAATTATTTATTACATTTTTCCCATCAGATGATTTCAGAAAATTAACAGAGGAAGAATTTCCAACACTTAGAGTGGTTTGACTTGCTGTAAATTTAGAGATCAGGTTAAGTTGGTGTTTTGAATTTTGAAAGTAACCAGAGTTTGTAATAATTTTATTTTTATTGCTAATAAATTCAAATGATAACGCACCAGATTGGTAATCTTTAGAATATTTTCTTTCAGGTGAGGGTCCGAGATCAGCAGCTAATACAAAATTTTTATTTTTTAATAGTAAATATCCACCCACCTCATCTAAATCATTTTTGAAATTATATCCTAATTTTTTTATCTGAATTTCAAGATTTGCATCTTTAAAATTATGATTTCCATTAAATAAAAAATTATTACTAATATTTTTATTTGTTAAGGTAAATGCTTGACCCAAATAATAAATAATTTCGTCTAAATAATCACTAATTTCATTTTGTGACTCTTTAAGCCATTCTCTTATTAAAATAAAATACTTTAGATAAAAATTTAATTGCCTCAAATTTCTGGTTTTAGGAAATCCATCTTTATCAAAAGAAACTTTAATAATCTTTTTTAATAAATCAAATCCGTAATCCAAAAAATATTTTTCATTATAAGCGATACCAGTTAATATTATTGCAGAACAACCAATCATTTTATTATCAATCCATTGAGACTGTTTTATTTCATTAATTAAGTGATTAACTTGTTTTTTAATAATCCAATCAAATTTCTCTTTGTAATTATCATCGGAGTCCTCGTAGGTAATTTTTGCGTTTGAAATCCACGAGATAATTCTTTTAGATAATATATCTACTTCCCAAGTTAAATTATTATAATTATGATTTTTATTGATCCATTCAGCAATTGTGGATTGAACATCCTTTTTTGGAGAATTTAAATCAAGTGTAAATAGCCAAAAAAAACTATTTAAGTTAATAAAATCTTTGTTATTTATATTCTTTCTTAACCAGATTTTATCAAGTGAAAGATCACTAATATTATTTTTTTCCTTTTTAACTTTTACAATACACTCCAATAGGCTTGGGCTTGGTTTGTATTTAAGATTATTTTTTTTTACCCTAGAAATTTTCTTATTATATATTTTTGAATTTAAATAAAATTCTCTTAATTTGTTATAAATAAAAAAGAAAAATTGATTTACGTAAATCAATGAATTTTTCAAAATCATTTTAAGTTTTTTAACAAATCTATATTTTTTTTTATATCACCTTGATTATCTTTAAAAATTGTTGTTCCAGAGACCAAAATATCCGCACCAGCATCTATTACACTTTTTGAATTCTCAAAGTTTATTCCTCCATCAACTTCGATTTGAAAATTATAACTATTCTCTATTTTAATTTTATTAAGGTTTTTAATTTTATCTAACACCTCTGGAATAAATTTTTGACCTCCAAACCCTGGAAATACAGACATGACCAGAACAAGATCTATATCGGGTAAAAAATTATTTATTGTCTTTAAAGGTACGTCAGGATTAATTGATAAACCTACTTTGTTATTCAGGCTTTTGATGAGTTTTATAGAATCTTTTACGTTATCAGTGGTCTCTGGATGAATAGTTATAATATCTGAACCTGCTTCCGCGAAATTTTTAATATATTTGTGCACAGGAGATATCATTAAGTGAACATCAAATGGAAGCTTAGTATAGTTTCTCAGGGTTTTAATTACCGGGGGTCCGATAGTCAAGTTAGGAACAAAATGACCATCCATAACATCTACATGTATCATATCTGCACCACCCTTCTCTAAGCGGCTAATTTCCTCTCCAAGTTGGCTAAAATCAGCTGCGAGAATAGATGGTGAAATTTGAATTTTTTTCATTAAATACTTTAAGATACTACTATCAATAAAGTTTTTTAATTTGAATTAATTTTTTCCAAAAATTTGGTAAATCTGTATTGCAATTTCACTTTCTAATGGAAAAGATAGCATACCCATGACAGAATAACCCATCAGATAAGGCATAAGATAAAACCTAAACATATAAAAAAACCAGGCGACATATAGTGGAACAAGAGGTTTTATAATAAAAGATGGTGTAATTACTCTAAATGAATTTATTAAAGGATCAGTTAACTTAACAAAGACTTTCATAAAGAAAAAATTCGAATCTTCTCTTTGAAAAATATTCATTGCAACTCTTCCAATCAAAGTCCACATAATCATACCCATTATGTAGTCAACTAGATAAACAAGTGGATGAAAATTCGCAGACATTTTTTTGATTAGATCGAGGGGCGAAAAATTTCGCCCCTTGAGAAAAAATTATTTAGTGTTGTTTACCAAGTACTGTTTTACCACTAGGTACACGCACTTCATCAACCATTTTTTGTGTAGCTGAGTCAGGCGCTTTAGTAATTAAGCTCACTACTATCATTGAGACTAAACTTACTAATGATCCAACAATACCAAATGTTAACTGAGTTATACCCCAGAATCCTGCTCCACCAGTACGTACCCAAATTAGATACGCAGTTCCTGAAGCCAGACCTAGAAGCATCCCTGCCACTGCACCTTGTGCATTTGCTCTCTTCCACCATACACCAAGTACAAGTGGGAAGAACAACCCTGACATTGCAAAGTCAAAAGCCCATATGACCGAACCTAAGATACCTTGAATTTCAAGTGCAGCAATTGTTGCTCCAGCAAAACCGATTACTACAAGAAGTACCCTTGCAACAATCAATCTTTTAGCAGTTTCTGCTTTAGGGTCTATGATTTTGTAATATAAATCATGAGACAAAGCATTTGCGATTGCTAAAACAAGACCGTCAGCTGTTGACATGGCAGCCGCCATACCACCTGCTGCAACCAATCCTGAAATTACATAAGGCAATCCTGCTATCTCTGGAGTTGCTAATACAACGGCTTTACCACCCATGAAAAACTCGTTTAACTCGAGAGTTCCATTTCCATTAAAGTCGCTTATAAACATTAAGTTTGCTTGGTTCCAGTTTTGATACCAATCTATAGCTTGCACTTCTGCGATTGATTTACCTATAATTCCAGTTGGAAGTGTAGGATCCATCAAAGACAGTTTTGATAATGTAGCTAACATCGGTGCAGAACAATACAGTAGGAATATAAAGAATAATGACCAACCTACAGATCTTCTCGCTGCTTTTACGCTCGGCGTAGTAAAGTATCTCATCATTACGTGAGGTAATGAAGCAGTTCCGGCCATCATACAAACTGCTAATGAGATAAACTTCCAAGGCGTTGTGTTAACTTCAGAGTGTGCTTTTGTGATACCAGCTAAACCTTTTGGCACTGTAGCTAAATCAGCAGCAGAATTTTTGACAGTTCCAAGTCCGAATTGAGACTCTAACTCTGCAATCCTTGCTACTTCATCTGCTAACATTAGGTGTGGGAATACCCCTGCACCCATTTTGTTGCTTATCCAGAAAACAGGTAACAAGTAAGCTATAATCAATACAATGTACTGAGCTACTTGCGTCCATGTAACTGCTCTCATTCCACCTAGCATTGAGCAAAGTAAAATACTTGCTAAACCAACATAAACAGCAATTCCAAATGGAATATCTAATGCTACTGATGCAATAGTACCGGTCGCATTAATTTGTGCTGTAACGTAAGTGAATGAAGCAACTGTTAAAACTAGAACAGCACAAAGTCTTGCGACGTTACCACCGTATCTAGTACCAATAAAGTCTGGAACAGTGTAGCATCCAAACTTTCTCAAGTATGGTGCTAGTAGTGATGCAACTAAAACGTAACCACCAGTCCAACCAACTAGTAATGCCATGTAGCCATAACCTTTGAAATATATTCCTCCAGCCATAGCAACAAACGATGCACCTGACATCCAGTCAGCCGCAGTCGCCATTCCATTAAATACAGTTGGTACTTGTCGACCTGCTACATAGTATGCGTCAACTTGAATTGTTCGAGACAGGTAACCAATTATAGCATAGATCGCCACTGTAAATGATACGAAAAATATTCCAATCATTTTAGCAGTCATTCCAGCTTGTTCAGCTATTGCCATCAAAATTATAAATACTAGAAATCCTCCAGTATATATTCCATAAACTTTGGGCAAGTTATCTATAAATTTACCTTTAATCATTAGTCATCCTCTCTTTCAGTAAAGCCGAACTCTTCATCAATCTTTTCTTGTCTTCCAGCAAACCAAAAAATTAATATTACAAAGATTCCTAAAGAACCTTGACATGTCATGTAATAAGATAATGGATATCCAAAAGGTCTAATTGATGATGCTTCCATTTCGGCACCGAAGAAAAAGATGCCAATTGAGAATACAAACCATATTGCTAAAGTAATAAACAGCAAATTTCTGGTCTTTTCCCAATGTTGTTGTTGTTTTGACATTTTTTTCCCTCCCTATAGGTTAAAAAAAACAATGATTACCCATAATGATGAATATTGGAACCCCTAAAATTGTCGAAAATCGGCAATTTTTGTACTATATTACAACTTTTGGTATATAAATGGTGCTCAAATACAAATTCAATCTAAAAGATATATCTCTAGAAGATTTTAGGGTTTACTTCTTTGCTTTATTTAAGGCCTTAATTCCAAAAAAAAAAATAAAAAATATTAGTGATCTAGAAAAGTTTATTCAAAAAAAATCTGCATGGGTAACACAAGTAACATTGTACAGTTACCTCAAAACAAGAATGGGTACTAAATATGTACTTCATTTTGATAATGAAATACTTTTATCATCAATTAATAAAGCAAAGTGGAATATTTATATTGTTGCACTTCAAGATTTAACTTTTTATAGTTTTTCTTACATCAGAAATTTTTTTAATTACCAAGATGTTGAGAAATCAAAAGATATTTTTTTTTCTATATTGGAAAATGAAAAAAAAAATGGAATGCCAGAAGAAATTATAATTGAGGCAAAAAAAACATTTGCTGAAAGATTTTCAAAAATTAGTTGGGATCAACACTATAATTCACTTCCATTTAATGATAGCGCATTAGCATTATACAAGTGGGCCCCTATTGCAGATGAGTTAAAAAAATTAGATAGAAAGATTGTTTTAAATTCCATGATTTTAAAATGGGATAATATTAAGGAAGAGTTTCAAAAGCTAATTGACTTTTAAGTATTTTTTCTCTCACTTACCAAGTTCTTTACTACACTAGGGTCTGCAAGAGTAGTTGTATCACCCAACTGATCGTATTCATTAGCTGCAATTTTTCTTAAAATTCTTCTCATAATTTTACCAGATCTAGTTTTTGGAAGTGCTGGTGCAAATTGTATAAAGTCTGGGTAAGCATGCTTCCCAACTGTACTTTTTACATGAAGTTTTAAATCTCTCTCGAGATCCATGTTTGGGCTCTCTCCAGAATTTAAAGTTACATAACAATATAAACCATTTCCTTTTATGTCATGTGGATATCCAACAACTGCAGCCTCAGCAACTTTTGGGTGTTTAACGAAAGCGCTTTCAATTTCAGCAGTCCCTAGATTATGTCCTGATACAATTATTACATCATCTACTCGTCCAGTAATCCAATAGTAACCATCTTTATCTCTTCTGCACCCATCTCCGGTAAAATACTTTCCATCAAATTGAGAAAAATATGTATCTATAAACCTTTGGTGATCTCCATAAACTGTTCTCATTTGACCCGGCCATGATTGTGCAATACATAATCTTCCCTGTCCTTGTCCCTTAATAACTGATCCGTTTTTATCGACTATTACTGGTTTAATTCCATAAAAAGGTTTGGTCGCAGAGCCAGGTTTCAAATCAATTGCACCAGTTTGAGGACTTATTAAAATACCTCCAGTTTCAGTTTGCCACCATGTATCAACAATTGGACATCTAGAATCACCTACTGTTTTATAATACCACTCCCATGCCTGAGGATTTATTGGTTCACCAACTGTACCAAGCAGTTTCAGAGATTTACGGGATGTTTTTTTGACCAGTTTATCACCCTCTTTCATCAATGCTCTTATTGCAGTTGGGGCAGTATAAAAAATATTTACTTTATATTTATCGATGATCTGCCACCATCTGGAAGCATCTGGATACGTCGGCACACCTTCAAACATAACTGTTGTGGCACAATTAGAAAGTGGTCCATAAATTATGTAACTGTGTCCTGTAATCCATCCTATGTCAGCGCTACAAAAATAAATATCTTTTGGTTTATAATTAAATATATATTGATGTGTCATTGAAGCATAAACCATATAACCACCCGTAGTATGAAGTACACCTTTTGGTTTTCCAGTCGAACCAGATGTGTAGAGAATAAATAGAGGATCTTCAGCATTCATTTCCTCTGGTTCACAGTTAGCCGAAACATTTTTAATCATTTCGTGGTACCAAACATCTCTGCTTTCATCCCAATTTATTCTGTTTCCAGTTCTTTTAACCACAATACATTTTTTTACCCTAGGGCATTCGACTAAAGCTTCATCTGTAATTGATTTAAGATGTATTATTTTTCCAGATCTTACCCCTTCATCTGCAGTTATGACATAATCTGACTCACAATCATTTATTCTTGTTGCAATACTATCAGGAGAAAATCCACCAAATATTATTGAATGTATTGCACCAATCCTAGCACAAGCCAACATTGTGTAAGCAAGTTCAGGTATCATTGTTAAATAAATTGTAACTCTATCACCTTTTTTAACACCAAGTTCCTTAAGTCCATTGGCAGCTTTTGAAACTTCATTATGTAATTGTTTATAAGAAATTTTTTTTTGAATTTTAGGATCATCGCCGACCCAAATTATTGCGGTCTTATCCTTATTTTTCTTCAAATGTCTATCAATACAATTGGCAGAAGCATTAAGGGTTCCATCATAATACCATTTTATATGAACATCTGATTTGCTATATTTTACGTCCTTTATTTTCGAATAAGGTTTAATCCAAGTAATTCTTTTGCCCTCTTTTTTCCAAAAACTTTCGTTATCTTTTAATGACTGTTTATATTTTTTTTCATATTCTGATTTACTTATTGAAGATTTTTTGACCCAATCAGTTTTTACTTTATAAATAGTCTCTTTAAGATCATCGGCTTTTTGAATCTTACTAGAACTGGCTTTTTTTTTTGTTTTAGAAATTATTTTTCTTTTACTTTTTTTCTTTTTATTTGATTTTGACTTTTTCTTTTTCTTCTTTTTTTTTGGCATAATATTTTTATTAGTTAATTCTACCCATCTTCAAAATAATTTTCCAGCTTTTAGTATTAATAGGCATGACTGATAATCTGCTCTGTTTAATCAAAGCTAGGTCTTTAAGATCCTTGTTTTTCTTAATGTTTTCAAGACTGACAGGATATTTAAATTTCTTTTCAAATTTTACTTGAATAGCAACAAATCGTTTCCCTTTATCAGTTGGATCTAAAAAAGCTTCTTTTATTACTTTTACAATTCCAACAATTTCCTTCCCAATATTAGAATGATAAAAAAAACACATATCACCCAATTTCATTTGCTTTAAGTTATTACAAGCTTGATAATTTCTTACTCCATCCCACATAGCTCCTTTGAAACCAACTTTTTTTTGTTGATCAATCGACCAAACATCTGGCTCGGATTTTAGTAACCAATATTTCATAATTTTAAAATATATAAAATGGAATTTTATTTGTATATTATAAATTAATGAAATCAAAAATAAGAGATTTACAAATATTATTACAAAAAGAAGATTTATTTGGTGCAAAAAATTTTTGCGAAGATTTTTTAAGAAATCAGAATATTGATGACGCTAAATTTTATAATTTATATGCTTTGATTTTATATAAATTAAATAATTATGAACATGCAATAGATAATTGGAAAAAGTCATTAGAAATAGACCCTAACGTAATTGAATCTTACAATGGACTTGCAAACAGTTTTTTAAAATTAGAAAAATTTGATGAAGCAATTAAAAATTTTGATCAAATAATAAAAATTAAACCTAGTATAGGAGAAATATACCACGGCAAAGCATTTGCTTTAATGAACCTATGTAAATTTGATGATGCTATAATTAATTTTAAAATTGCCTTAAAAAAAAACCCAAATAGTCCAGATATTTATAACATGTTAGGCTCTACATTTTTTAAACAAAAAAAATGGGAGGAAGCTTGCGAAAATTTTGTTAAAGCTTTGGAATTAAAGCATGATCATAGTCTCGCATCAAAAAATTTGATAAATTTATTAACATTTTATCAACCCAAAAAAAATTTAGATAATTCAATAATAGAAATAAATAATTTGTTAAAAGAAAAAAAATTCGAATTTCAATTAAAGAATGAAATCACAGATGACCAAATCATAAATTATTTCTCAAAAATTTACAAATTATTGACTAAAAATTTGCAAAATTACTTTTTAGATGATGAGCAAATATTTAGAAGAAATAAATTAAATTTAGACTGCGAAAGACATTTTGAAGTATTTAATAATTATAAAGTCATACCTAAGTATTGTTTTAGTTGCTATAAAATTCAAATTGAACCAAAAAATATTATAGATTTATTTAAACTTTATATTTTTTTTGATCATCTTGAACTTAAAAATAATAATATTAGAAAATGTATTATAGAATCCAGACCAAAAGTCTCGGGAACTTATAAGGGATTAATATACTGCACTGGAGTAGAGGAGTTAAAAACTATTTTTCATAAAGTATCATTACTTTTAAAAAAAAGCTTTGGGTATGATATGCCTATCTTTATGAAGAGAGGATGTACTGAATTTTCTATTCCTTATCCAAAGTTTAAAGAAATTGACGAGTCAATGAAATATGATGATGACTGGTCTAAATTTGAAAATAAAATTGATAAAAATAATAATTATAAAGAAAAAAAAAGCTCAGAAAATACTCTTAATGGAACTAGTATAAGCGACGTTTTGATTATGAGAAATTGGCTAATCTTCGCAAAAAAAATTAATGATAGCTGTTATAAGAAATTTAATATTGACTTACCTGAAATTAACTATTTTGATAAAAAACTAAATGGACAAATTGAATTTCGAAAAAAACAATTTCAAAATAATAATAATATTTAAGATTTATATATTATATTTTATAATTTTACTCCAGACCCTTTCAAAAAAGTAGCTTTTTCATCTAGCTGCCATCTAGGTAAAGCAGGATGATTTAATTTACTAAATTTTTTTAACTTAAATTTTTCTAAACCCACCATCGCAATCATAGCTGCGTTATCACCACATAAATTATGTGGGGGAAAAATAGGTATGAAATTTTCGTTTAAGCTTAATTTTTCCAAATTATTTCTTATATTGCTATTCGCGGCAACTCCACCCGCTATAACAAAAAAATTTTTTTTTTTATTAGATATTTTTTTAAATTGATCAAAAGCTATTTTAGTTTTTTTAACTAAAATTTCTTCAATTGTTTTTTGAAACGAAGCTGCCAAATCATATCTATCTTGATCATTTTTAATTGTTTTTGAAATTTTAAGAATAGCTGTTTTAAGACCAGCAAATGATAAATTACAACCACCTTTATTTATAATTGGTTTCGGAAGATCATATTTATTTTTATTTCCTTTTGCTGCTAATTTTTCAATGAATGGTCCCCCAGGAAATTTTATTCCTAACAATTTAGCTGTTTTGTCAAAAGTTTCACCTAAAGCGTCATCGATTGTTGTTCCAAGTCTTTTATATTTCCCCAAATTTTTAACAGCCAAATATTGAGAATGACCACCAGAAATTAATAAAAGTAAATATGGAAATTTTAAATCAGTTACAAGTTTTGGACTTAAAGCATGACCCTCTAAATGATTTACAACAATTAGTGGTTTTTTTAAAGTCATTGCCAAAGTTTTAGCAAAATTTAAACCTACTGATAAACAAACTATTAAACCTGGCCCACCAGTTACTGCTATAGCATCAATATCACTTAATTTTTTTCCACTTTTTTTTAAAGCTTTATCTACAATTAAATCAATTTTATCAATATGAGATCTAGCTGCCAATTCAGGAACAACACCACCAAATTTTTTATGAATTTCTTCTTGGCTTGAAACGATGTTTGACAGTAAATTAGGTACACTTTCATTGCTTTCTTCCAAGATAGAAGCAGCAGTTTCATCGCAGCTCGACTCAATTCCCAGTATTAATGCTTTTTTTTTCATTAAATTTCTTTTTATAAATTATAAAATTCAAATATAAAAATTAATTATAAATTAATTCTATGAAAAAAAAAATTACTATAGGAACAAGAGGAAGTAAATTGGCTTTAATCTATGCTAAAATTGCAGAAAAAAATATTAATAAATTCAAACCAAATTATGGAATAAAATTTGTAAGTATAAAAAAATTAACTACAAAAGGGGACAAAGTTCAAAATAAAAGACTTTCTGATGTTGGTGGAAAGGGATTATTTACCAAAAAAATTGAAAATGAACTTTTAAACAAAAAAATTGATATTGCCGTACATGCATTAAAAGATATTCCGTCAAAAGAAAATAAAAACTTATTTACAAATTGTTTTCTTAAAAGAAATGATGCTAGAGATGTTTTGATAACTAGAAAAAAACAGAAATTTAAAAATCTTCCAAAAAACTCCATAGTAGGCACCTCATCTTTTAGAAGAGAGTTTCAGCTTAAAAAAATTAGAAAAGATTTAATTTATAAATTAATTAGAGGGAATGTTGATACAAGAATTAGTAAATTAAAAAATAAAATTTACGATGCAATAATACTATCGTATGCAGGCTTAAAAAGTTTGAAAATGGAAAATAATATTTCTCAAGTTTTTTCTCTTTCAGAAATAATACCAAGCGCAGGCCAAGGTACCATTGCTTTACAATGCAGAAAAAATGATATTAAAATGGTGAAATTACTAAAAGCTATTAATCATATACCAACTAACATATGTGTAAACGTTGAAAGAGATGTCCTTAAAGTTTTAGATGGGGATTGTGAAACACCTGTCGGAGTAAATACAAAAATACAAAATAATAAATTAAATATTGTTATTGAATTATTTTCTTTAGATGGAAAGAAAAGATTCTTCCTTAAATCATCAAAAGATATAAAATTAGCCCCTTTGGTTGGAAAAGAACTTGGTGAAAAAATAAAAAAAAGATCTAAAAATCTTTATAAAAAAAATAAATAAATGCATATTTTGCTTACAAGACCATTTGATGATTGTCGTGAACTTATGTTAAGATTTAAATCATTAGGACACATTGTTTCGCATGTACCTGTGATTAGTATACAAAAGATTACATATGAAATTCCAGATTTTCCCCAATTTAAAGGAATTATATTTACAAGTGCTAACGCTATTAAATTTTTAGATACAAAAAAAATTGACAAAAAAATAAAATGTTTTTGTGTTGGAAACGCTACGGAAAAAGTAGCTAAGATGAAAGGATTTCAAAATATATATGTAGCAAGTGGTAATGTTGAAAATCTTAAGGAAATAATCCTACAGAACTTTTCGACCACTGAAGGAAAATTAATTTATGTTACCGGGCAAATAATATCTTCAGATCTAGATAAAAAATTAAATACTGAGGGTTATAATTTAAAAAGAATAATTAATTATAAAGCTATTGAGCAAGAAAAATTTAATAGTGATGAAATTGAAAAGCTTAAAGAAAAAACACCGGATGTCGTTTACGTTTACTCACAAAATAGTGCAATTAGTTTTTTAAATATGATTAAAAATTATAATCTTCAAAGTTTTTGGATAAATACTAATTTAATGTGTATAAGTGAAAAAACTTCTTCTATTTTAAATGAAATAAAGTGGAAAAAAATATTTCTTTTTAGTTCTGGAGAAGAAGAATTTTTGCTGTATAAAATTTGATTATGGAAATATTTGATAATTTTAAAGATTTATTTTTGTCTGTTTGGAACAGAGGAATTTTGGGCATTGATATTTTTGAGATTTTGATTGGATTAGGTATATTTTTAATATTTTTAATTTTTAGAGGTTTAATAAGCAAACTTATAATTAAAAAATTAGAGATCATTTCACAAAGAACCTCAAACAAATTAGATGATACCTTTGTTAAAGCAATGGTGGGTCCAGCAAGATTTTTACCTCTTGTTTTAGGATTTTTTATTGCTAGTTACTACATGTCCTTTTCAGATGACACCAGATCATTTGTGGACAATATTAACAGAACTCTGATAACGATCTTACTATTTTGGATCATTCATCAAATTATTGAACCTATTTCATACATTCTCAGTGGATTAGGAAAAATTCTAACTAGAGAGTTAATTGGGTGGATTATCAAATCGTTAAAAATTTTAATTTTCATTCTAGGAGCAGCTGCAGTTTTAGAATTATGGGGAATTAAAATAGGTCCGATAATTGCTGGTCTTGGTCTATTTGGTGTTGCAGTTGCTTTAGGTGCACAAGATTTATTTAAAAACTTAATATCAGGTATTTTGGTTTTGGTTGAAAAACGTTTTAAAATGGGAGACTGGATTTTAGTTGAGGGTATCATTGAGGGGATAGTTGAAAAAATTGGATTTAGATCAACAACAATTAGGAAATTCGACAAATCTTTAGCTATAATTCCAAATTTCCAATTTGCTGAAAATGCTGTGATTAATGTAAGTCAAACCACTAATTGGATAATTAGTTGGATTATTAATCTTCAATACGACACAACTGTTGATCAGCTAAAAAAAATTAGAGATGAAATAGAAGATTATGTAAAAACGCACGAAGACTTTAATACAGAAGTTGGTTATGCGGTAAGAATAGATAAATTTGCGGAAAGTTCTATAGATATGTATGTACGATGTTTCACAAAAACTAATGAATGGGAGAAGTGGTTATCAGTAAAAGAGAGATTGGCAATACAGATTAAACAAATTGTTGAAAAAAATGGCGCTGCTTTTGCATTTCCAAGTCAATCAATTTATGTAGAAAAAAAATGATTGCATTATTTTATTTAGTGCTTCAGGTTTTGAAACTTTACACCTATGTAGTTATTGCTAATGTAGTAATAAGTTGGCTTGTGGCTTTCAATGTATTAAATACATCAAATAGATTTGTTTATTTAGTTTTAGATTTTACTTACAGATTAACAGAACCATTATTATGGCGTATAAGAAGGTTTTTACCTAATCTTGGAGCTTTTGATATTTCTCCAATCATTCTTCTTTTGTTGATATGGTTTGTAGAAGTGTGTATGAAGCTTTACCTAGCACCAGTTTTATTTAACTAATTATGATTTTGATTGATGGAAAAAAAGAAGCAGCAAACTTAAGAGAGGAATTAAAAAAAGAAGTTTCTCAGCTTAAAACGAAATATAATAAGGTTCCCGGTCTTACAGTTATTTTAATTGGAGATCTTGCACCAAGCCAAATTTATGTGAGAAATAAAGAAAAATCCGCAAAAGAGGTCGGACTAAAATCTGAAGTAATTAAATATCCAGACAGTGTTGAAGAAATTACAATATTAAAAAAAATTTATGAATTAAATAGAGACGAGACAGTATCTGGTATTTTAGTTCAATTACCATTGCCAAAGCATATTAATAAAAAAAAAGTTATAGAGGCAATAATTCCTGAAAAGGATGTTGACGGATTTCATCCTATGAATGTTGGAAATCTTTCATCAGGATACGAAAGTTCGATTCCTTGCACACCTTTAGGCTGTTACTTGTTAATTAAAAAGATTGAGCCTAATTTGTCTGGAAAAAAAGCTGTAGTAATTGGTAGGTCAAATTTGAATGGTAAACCGATGACACAACTACTTTTGAAAGAGAATTGTACAGTAACAATAACCCATTCAAAAACTAAGGACCTAAAAGGTGAGTGTTTAAAAGGCGATATAGTTGTAGCGGCTGTTGGTATACCAGAGCTAGTTAAAGGTGACTGGATTAAAAAAGATTCAATTGTAATAGACGTAGGAATTAATAAAACCGAAAAAGGTATTGTTGGGGATGTTGCTTTTGATGAAGTTTCAAAGATTGCAAAAGCTATCACACCAGTTCCAGGTGGGGTAGGACCAATGACTATTGCTTGTTTATTAAAGAATACTATTGAGTGCTTTAAAAGATCACAAAGTTAATTATCTCAACTTTTTTTTGTGGAAATTAATAAATCGTTCAACATTTTTTTTATTAAAACTTTTATTTTCTTCAAAAGAAACATTTTTAAGGGAATAAGCTTTACTATTAGTAACTCTGGAAACAATTGTTGTATTTCCTTTATAAAGTTTTAGTTTAATTGAGCCATTAACTTTATTTCTTTTTAAATCTATAATTTTTTGTAATTTAAATCTTTCTTTTGAAAACCAATAACCATTGTAAATTAACTCAGCGTATCTTGGCATAATATTTTCTTTTATATGCATTGTTGATTTATCTAATGAAACCGACTCAATTGCACGATGTGCAATCATTAGCAACGTTCCACCTGGAGTTTCATAAACACCTCGAGATTTTATTCCCAAAAATCTATTTTCAACTAAATCCACTCGTCCTATACCATTAGTTCCAGCTAGATGATTTAGTCTCTTTAATAATATTGCGGGAGATAATTTTTTTCCGTTCAAACCTACCGGATCGCCTTTTTTAAAATTTATAGTTACATAAGTTGCTTTGTTTGGAGCCTTCTCAGGTGAGACAGTTCTTTGAAAAATAAATTCTGGTGCTTGATTTTTTGGATTTTCTAAGACTTTTCCTTCAGTTGATGTATGAAATAAATTATCATCAATAGAAAAAGGTGGTTCACCTTTTTTGTCTTTTGGTATTGGAATTTTATTTTTTTTAGCATATTTGATGAGATCAGTTCTAGACTTTAAATTCCAAATACGCCACGGAGCAATTACTTTTATTTTTGGGTTAAAAAAATAGTAACCAAGTTCAAATCTTACTTGATCGTTACCTTTTCCTGTTGATCCATGTGATACAGCGTAAGCATTAAATTTTTTAGCAACCTTGATTTGTGCTTTTGCTATCAATGGCCTGGCTATAGACGTCCCTAATAAATATACACCTTCATAAACAGCGTGACCTCTTATCATTGGGAAAACATATTCTTTAACAAACTCCTCTTGTAAATCTTCAATTATCAGATTTTTAACACCCAAATTTTTAGCGTTATATATAATTTTTTTTTTATTAATTTCTTGTCCGATATCAGCCGTGTAAGCGATTACATCGGCGTTAAAATTTTCTTGAAGCCATTTTAAAATAATGGATGTATCAAGGCCACCAGAATAGGCTAAAACAATTTTTTTTTTATGCTTTTTTTTAGCCGCAGCTTTTTTTTGCTTCATTATAAGCTTTTGTAAAACCTAGTAATGAATAATGATCAATTGTTTGTGAGCCTGAAGAGTTATATCCTGAAACCATTATTCTAGATCCTTTTTTCATTGTTCTAATCATTTTTTTTTCAACCTTATTATCAGCTATCCATGCAAAATTTTCTTGCGAAATATCAAATTTGTATTTGAACTTACCTGACTTTGCAGTTATTGAATTTTGTTTATTGAATTCATATCCTGCAGTAAGACTAATTTCATCTACAATTTTTTCGTTAGGCCTGAAAGTAACAAATAATCTCGAATCCCGCTTATTTGTTTTTGGCGACTGAAGCACTGGTTTTGATTGAGCAAAGCAAACAATGCCATCAGATTTTGTTAAAACCATAGTTTCCCAGTCTTTAAACTTGCCAACTTTCTTAACTTCTTCAGCTATTAAGCTGAAAGGAAATAATATTAAAATTGTGCTTGTAATAATTTTGTTAATTATGGGCATGGATTTGGATATAATTTTTGAACATTGTTTATATTTTTTAAAATTTCCTCAGAAAGATTAACATTTACACTTTCTATGTTAGTTTTCAACTGCTGCATAGTCGTTGCTCCAATTATTACGCTAGTTACAAATGGTTGAATTTCGCAAAATTTAAGTGACATTTGAGCCATATCTAAATTATATTTTTTAGAAATTTGATAGTATTCCTCCACAGCATTTTCTCGATTTGGTTTATTGTATCTTGTCCAAAAATTATCATCATGGTCTAGTCTAGATTTTTTCGGTTTTTCGTTATTTCTGTATTTTCCTGTTAAATGACCAATAGCTAATGGGGAATAAGCTAAAAGTCCTATTTTATCTCTAACAGAAATTTCAGCTAGCCCAACTTCGTATGATCTATTGAGCAGGTTGTAAGGGTTCTGAATTGACATCATTCTAGGAAGTTTTTTTTCCTTTGATATTTCAAGAAATTTATTTACACCCCAAGGAGTTTCGTTTGATAGACCGATGTATCTTATTTTTCCAGCTTCAATAAATTTTTGTAAACTTTCTAAAATTTCTTCAAATTTATTCCAATTCTCATCGTCAGTATGCTGATAACCAAGTGTCCCAAACATATTAGTATTTCTTTCAGGCCAGTGTAATTGATATAAGTCTATGTAATCGGTTTGAAGTCTTTTTAGACTTCCTTCAATTGCATCTGTTAAGTTTTTCTTACCATATTGATTTCCACCACCACGGACATAAGATCTCATCGGACCACAAACTTTTGTAGCTAGAATTACCTCTTTTCTTTTTTTAGATTTTTTAAACCAGTTACCTATAATAATTTCGGTATGCCCAAAAGTCTCTTCTTTAGGAGGTATTGAATATAATTCTGCTGTATCCCAAAAATTAACTCCTTGATCAATTGCATAATCCATTTGTTGGAATCCCTCTTCTTGTGAATTTTGCTCACCCCAAGTCATCGTGCCGAGACATATTGTGCTAACTTTTAAGTCAGTATTTCCTAGTTTTTTATAGTTCATTACTAATAAGACTTCTTGAAAACATTTTAAAAAATTACTATATATACATCAACATGAACTTTAATAGACAAAACATTTTTCAAGCAACGGAAGCAAAAAAAACAGTAGTTTGGGATGCTGGGCTAAGATCCTACATGCTCAAAATATACAACTATATGGCAACTGGTGTTTTGTTGACGGGTATAATCGCTTTATTATCTTTTAAACTTTCAGTAGAGACCGGTCCAAACGGAGCTATCATAGGATTTACACCAATGGGTGAAGCTTTATTTTTTTCAGGATTAAAGTGGGTGGTTATGTTAGCACCTCTCGGAGTAGTATTTTATATGAGTTTTGGCATAAATAAAATGAGTTCAGCAAAAGCGCAAACAGTGTTTTGGATTTTTGCTGCATTAATGGGATTATCTTTGTCTTGGATATTACTTGTTTATACAGGAGTAAGTGTTGCAAGAGTTTTCTTTATTACTTCAGCAACTTTCGGTGCAATGAGTATTTACGGTTACACAACTAAAAGAGATCTTACAAAGCTTGGTTCGTTTTTAATGATGGGTTTAATTGGAATAATAATTGCATCACTAGTAAATATCTTTCTAAAATCAGCAATGATGTATTTTATAGTTTCAATATTGGGCGTATTGATATTTGTAGGGTTAACGGCTTACGATACGCAAAAAATAAAAAATATGTATTCAGCGTCTGACAGTGGTGAGGTGATAGGTAAAAAGGCTGTAATGGGTGCATTGACGTTATATTTAGATTTTATAAACTTATTTATAATGTTATTGAGATTATTCGGACAAAGAAGATAATTTTCTTACTTAATTTTTTTCCAATTTGTTCTCAAAATTAAATTTTCTAAACTTGAAGAATTATTTATAATTTTCCCATTAGAGTCTGTAATTGAGTATTTCAAGTTTTGATTTATTGGTTTAAAAGTTTTACAAATTTTGTAAACAGCGTTTTCGGCTGCATTCTTAAAAACGCTAAACGTAACTTTTTTACTGGAAATAGCTAAGCCATAGTCTTTCCAAGATCCATTTGAAACCATTTTTGCATATAAATTTAAAATAGATTTAAGCTCATCTTTTTCAAAAAAATAATTCTTATCTTTTTTGAATGTATTATTTACAACTAATTTTAAATTTCTATTCATCTAATTTATACTTATTAATTATATTGAATTGAAAAGCAGTGAAAATAAAAGTTATTGGAAGCATACCCCACACTTTAAAATTCACCCAAAACTCTTCTGATTGAGTCCTCCATATAATTTCATTTAAAATTGCCAAACCAATGAAAAATAACGCCCATCTTTTATTTAAAATTTTCCATCCTTCATCTTGAATCTTTAATGCATTTCCTAGAAGTTTTTTTAGAACTGGCTCACGTGTAAAAAATTTTCCAAATATTAGTCCTAAAGCAAACAAAATATTAATTATTGTAGGTTTAATATATATAAAAATCGGATTTTTAAAATAGATCGTTAAGCCGCCGAAAAGTGTGATCAGAATTCCACCAAGCAAAGGCACAGTTGGAATTTTTTTCTCTATTTTCCAAACAATAGCTAGAGCAATCAATGTTGCTAAAATAAAAGGGGGGATTGCAATTTCTAAATTTTTTTCATTTCTATAATAAAATGTAAAGAATACTAGTAGAGGGCCAAAATCTGTGACAAATTTGTAAAAAGATTTATTCACACAAAGATATTAACAGATTTGAAAATTAATAATATTTTTTTTATTGATTTTCTTATTTAAATACCCATATTTATAATTATGACAATCCAAAAAGCAAAATTTTCAATAGGTGATGTAGTCAAACATAAGCACTTTGACTTTCGAGGTGTAATATATGATGTTGATTTTAAATTTAACAATTCTGAGGAATGGTACCAATCTATTCCAAAAAACGTAAGGCCAAGAAAAGACCAACCTTTTTATCATCTCTTAGCCGAAAATGATGATCTTACTTATGAAGCTTACGTGTCTGAGCAAAATTTGTTATTTGATGACTCAGAGGAGCCAATAAAACACCCTCTAATAAATGAGATTTTTTCTGGAAAAAGAGGATCTAGCTACTTTAAACAATCTAATTAACATCTTTTTTCAAACACATTTGGTTCAAATGTTTGTCACACATAGTGTGTAGATTTTTACCATATTCTGATCAAGAGTGTAAACGTTTCCCTTAAGATTATCTCCCTCGCATTCTTGATCAGAAAAGACCCTTTATCTCACTTTGAAAAATTAAATTTTCAAATATAAATACTTCAATGAAATTTATTAAAAACTATCAATTTAGCTTAGTACAAAAATCTCAAAAAATTGTTTTGTACTTGTTTTTAATTATCTTAACTCTTGGTTTATTTGAGGCCTTGATATTATCTCCGCAAGATTACTTACAAGGTGACTCTGTACGAATAATGTATGTTCATGTTCCTTCGGCATGGATTTCACTTGGTATATTTTCCTTAATGGCGTCTCTCTCAGTTATGGTAATCATTTTTAAAAACAAAGTATTTTTTTTAGTTGCAAAAAGTTTAGCACCATCTGGATTTATATTTAGCCTTGTTGCTTTGGTAACGGGTTCGATATGGGGTAAACCGACATGGGGAACTTGGTGGGCTTGGGACGCTAGAATCACTTCAATGTTAATACTATGTATTTTCTATTTAATGTACTTAATTGCATGGAGAATTTTTGAAAATAAAGATTATGTAACCAAAATAACTTCATTTATAGCAATTCTTGGATTTATAAATATTCCAATTATAAAATTTTCTGTTGATTGGTGGTCAACTTTACATCAACCGTCATCTGTAAACATATTCTCTGAAACCACTATACATTCCTCAATGCTAATACCTCTGGGCATCATGACTGCGGCATTTGCCCTATTTTCATTGCTTATTTTTTTAATGAAATATAATACAGAATTGATAAAAATTAAAAATAAAGGCTTAGATAGATTATGATTTCAGAATTTTTTTATATGAACGGTTATGGCTATTATGTTCTCTCGTCATTCTTATTCACACTTGTTTGTTTTCTTGGACTTTACATAATAACAAAATCACAACTTGCAAAAGAACAAAATAAATTTAATGTTAAATTTGGTGAATTAAACTCTGAACAAGTAAAAGAGGCTAAAAAACAAAAAATCTACAAAGAAATAATAGCGGCAGAGATATATTCTAAAATTTAACTTTTGAATATGTATAATAAAAAAGTTAAGTTAAGAGCTTTATTTCTATTTCTTTCCATAGCGTCAATAATATTAGTCATTTTTTTAGTACTCAAAGCTTTAGAGGACAATGTAGTTTATTTTCTTTCTCCTACAGAAATTAAAAATTTAAATGAAACAACTACAGAAAAAATTAGAGTAGGTGGAATGGTCAAAGACAATTCTGTGCAAATTAATTCTGAAAAAATAAATTTTATCATTACTGATTTTAAAAATGAAATTAATGTTATTTACTCAGGAATAGTTCCAAATCTTTTTCAAGAGGGCAAAGGTGTTGTAGCTGAGGGTATTCTTAGAGATAAAAATTTCTTTAAAGCAGAAAAGATACTGGCTAAACATGATGAGAATTACATACCCCCAGAGGTAAAAGCCAGCATGGGAGATAAGTAAATTGATTTTAAATTACATAGGAAACTTTGCTCTTTTGTTTTGTTTAATAATTTCATTAGTAATATTTATTACTTCCATATCAAGTTTAAATAATAAATATTTTCTTTTAAAAAAAAATTTAAATGAATTACTATTTTTTAAATTTTTCTTCGCTTTGTTAAGTTTTTTCAGCCTTATAGTTTTATTTATTAACTCTGAGTTTAGTAATGAAACAGTTTTAAATAACTCACATATTTCAAAACCTTTGTTTTATAAAATATCAGGCACTTGGGGTAATCATGAGGGTAGTTTACTTCTATGGCTTTTAATATTGACTTTTTTTGCTTTTTTTTATTTTCTAAAATCTAAAAATAGACCCACAGATGAAAGATTATTAACAATAATGTTTCAAGAGGTAATAATTTTAGGATTTCTATTTTTCTTATTAAAAGCTTCTAACCCTTTCAATATTATTTATCCTGTACCAAAAGAAGGATTAGGGCTGAATCCAATTTTGCAAGATCCATTGCTGGCTATTCACCCTCCTGTTCTTTATTTAGGATACGTCACTACGTCAATTGTATTTTCTTCTTCATTAGCTGGATTAATAAAAGGAAACATAAATAATTTGTGGGCGAAAGATATTAGAAAGTGGGTTTTTATATCCTGGACATTTCTAACCTTAGGAATTCTTCTTGGATCTATTTGGGCTTACTATGAATTAGGCTGGGGAGGTTTTTGGTTTTGGGATCCAGTTGAAAACATCTCTTTAATGCCTTGGCTAAGTCTTACCGCACTTGTTCATTGTGTATTAGTATTAGAAAAAAGATCAATTTTACATTCATGGACCGTAATACTATCAATAATAACTTTTACATTAGGTATTTGTGGAACCTTTTTAGTTCGATCTGGAATATTAAATTCAGTCCACACATTTGCAAATGATCCGGAAAGAGGATTATATATATTATTCTTTTTATTTTTTCTAATTTTTTTGTCAGTTTTAATTTACTTTATATATGAGGATAAATTCGAGCTAAATAATAAAAATTTAAATGTTTACACAAAAGAAACTTCAATAATTTTAAACAACTGGTTTGTAATGTATTTTTTATCTGTTATTTTGATCGGCACAGTTTATCCAATATTTTTAGAAGTTATATCAAATGAAAAGATTTCAGTAGGTCCACCATTTTTTAACAAATTGATTATCCCATTTTTGATTCCATTCTTAATATTTATGTCAGTCGGTCCAAATCTAAAATGGATAAAAAATGACAATTTTTCAAACAAAATAAAATTAATAATTATATTTATTTTGAGTATTGTTTCGTCAATATTAGTCTCGAAATTTTTTGGAAATACCACATTAAATATAACAATTTTATTAGCTGCTTGCTTTTATCTTTTCTTTACTACCATCAAAGACTTTATGAAGAAGAATTTTAAAAATTATGCACAAACAATTTCTCATTTTGGTTTCAGTCTCTTAGTTTTAAGTATACTGATGAACAGTATTTTCTCAAAGGAGATTACTTCAAATATGCGTGTTGGGGATGAAATCAAGTTCACAGACAAAATTATAAAATTACAAAAACTTGAAAACACTACTGAGTCAAATTTTTTAAAGTTGATTGCCTATTTTAAGATCGTGGAAAAAAATAAAATAGATCTAGTTTTAGAACCAGAAATTCGGATTTACGATAAACCAGAAACTATAACAAGTGAGGCAGCTATTAAGACAGATATTTTTAAAGATAGATTTATAGTTGTTAATCTAGTCAAAGAAAATGAGTATTTAAATGTAAGATATCAAGAAAAACCATTTATGCTTTGGATTTGGATTTCTGCGATTTTGATTTCTTTGGGCGGTGTTATTAATATTTTTAAAAACAATGAAAAACAAATATTATAAATTTTCTATCGTAGTTTTTTTTATATTTACATTTTTAATTTTTTATTACGGATTAAAACAAAAAAATTTTTACACACCAGAGAATATAAGTATTAAAACATTACCAAATTTATTTTTAAAAGATTTTTATACTAACAACGAAACCTCTTTTAACGATATCTTAATAGATAGTAATTATTATCTTATAAATATTTGGGCCTCATGGTGTTTACCATGTAGAGAGGAACATCCGTATTTACTAAAACTAAAAAAAAATTCATCTATTAAAATAATTGGCATTAACTACAAAGATAAAAAAGATAATGCATTAAAATTTCTTGATAAATTTGAAAATCCATATTTTACTATATTAAATGATAGAAATGGAACAGCTTCAATCGAAATTGGAGCATATGGAGTCCCCGAGAGTTTAATTTTAAATAAAGAAAAAAAAATTATAAAAAAAATTATTGGTCCAATTGATAATAAAAAATTTAACGAAATAAAAAAATTATTAAAAAATGAAAATTAAATTAATATTATCTATAATTTTTTTATTTTTTACTTTTTTCAATTCCTCAATTTCTGATGAATTAGAATTAGAAAATAAAATTAATAAAAATTTAAGATGTTTAATTTGTCAAGGACAATCTATTTATGACTCACAATCTGACTTTGCTGAAAGCATGAAGCTAGTCGTAAAACAAAAAATAGATGCTGGAATGAGTGAGGAGGAAATTTACTCATTTTTTAAAATGCAATATGGCGAGTGGATTTTGTACGATCCTCAATTTAACACTAAAAATTTTGCCCTTTGGTTGCTTCCAATTGTTATATTTTTGGTCGGAGGAATAATAATAATAGCCAAATTTGGAGTTTTAAAGAAAAGATAATAAGCTATATTATAATTATAAAATTATGAAAAATATATTTCAATTTTTTTTTTACACTGTTTTGGTTATTTCTTTTAATGCAACATTTCTTAAAAGTGATGAGGTAAAAGATTTAATTGATCCTCATGAGTATAATTTTTATACAGGTATATTTGACTTCAGCGATGAGGGAAAAAAATCTACTCTTGTAGGAATTCAACATCAAAATGAAGATTTATATAAAGATACTTTTTTAGGAACTATATCACCTGTAACAGGTTTTTTAGTAACAGGAGACACTGCCACATATTTATATACTGGTGTTCAGGCAGAGTACAACTTAGGTAAAATAAATCTCACACCAAGTTTTACACCTGGATTATATGGTCAAGGTGATGGTAAAGATTTAGGTCATATTGTTGAGTTTAAAAGTGAATTACAATTTTCGTTAGATTTGTTTAAGAATTCCGAATTAGGTTTTTCATACAATCATATTTCTAATGCTAGTCTTGGAGAAAAGAATCCTGGGGCAAATAGTTATATGTTTAATTTCATGAAAAAATTTTAAATTTTACCCATGAGATTAAAAGATTGTCATAACTTTCAAGATTTTAGAAAATTAGCTGAAAAAAAACTCCCAAGTCCTATATTTCACTACATCGATGGTGCTGCTGATGATGAAATTACTTATAGTCGAAACACTTCAGCTTTTAATGATGTAGACCTTGTACCAAATGTTTTACGTGGGGTAGAAAATGTCGATTTATCAACCACAATTTTCGGAAAAAAAATTGATCTACCATTCTATTGTTCCCCTACAGCTTTGCAGAGACTGTTTCACTATGATGGTGAAAGAGCAGTTGGTAAAGCGGCAAAAAAATTTAATACTATGTTTGGAGTTTCAGCTCTCGCAACAGTTAGTGTAGAGGAAATTTCCTCTATGATTGATACACCTAAAATGTTTCAATTTTATTTTCACAAAGACAGAGGTTTAAACGACTCTTGCCTAGAACGTGCTAAAGCAGCAAAGTTTGATGTTATGGCTTTAACAGTAGACACAATTACTGGAGGAAATAGAGAGAGAGATCTTAGAACAGGTTTTACTTCTCCACCAAAATTAACATTAGCAAGTTTATTTAGTTTTGCTACAAAACCAATGTGGGGAATAAACTATCTTACAAAAGGCAAATTTGAGTTACCTCATTTACAAGATTACGTAAAAGAAGGTACAAGCACAAACACTTCTATTGGTAATTATTTTTCTACAATGTTAGATCAGTCAATGAATTGGAAAGATGCAGAAAAATTATGTGCTCAATGGGATGGCCATTTTGCTCTTAAAGGAGTAATGAGTGTCGAAGACGCAAAAAAAGCAGTTGATATTGGTTGTACTGGTATAATGGTTTCAAATCATGGAGGAAGACAACTTGATGGCTCTAGATCCCCTTTCGATCAGTTGGCTGAAATTGTAGATGCTGTTGGTGATAAAATTGATGTTATTTGCGAAGGTGGATTTCAAAGAGGTACACACATGTTGAAAGCTTTGTCACTTGGTGCAAAAGCATGTGCAGGTGGAAGATTATATTTGTATGCATTAGCAGCAGCTGGACAAGCAGGTGTCGAAAGAGCTTTAGGTCAATACAAAGCTGAATTAGAAAGAGATATGAAACTTATGGGATGCACTAAAATAAGTGATCTCAGTAGAAAAAATTTAAGATTTAGAATTTAATGAAAATTTCTGATTGCAGAAATTTCAACGATTTTAGAATACTTGCAAAAAAAAAACTTCCTGCACCTATTTTTCATTATATAGATGGTGGTGCTGACGATGAAGTTACATTAAGAAGAAATACTAGTGCCTTTGATGATTGTGATTTAATCCCAAATATTCTAACGAGCGTTGGTAAACCAGATTTATCAACAACAATTTTTGGCAGGAAAATAGACATGCCTATTTTTCTTTCTCCAACTGCAATGCAAAGATTATACCACCCGGATGGGGATAAGGCCTCAGCAAGAGCAGCAGAGAAATTTGGTACTTTCTACAGCATGTCGACAATGGCAAATAATTCTATTGAGGAAATATCAAATATCTCAAGTGGTCCAAAATTATTCCAGCTTTATGTTCACAAAGATAAATCAATCACTGACGACTTATTGGATAGATGTAAAAGGTCAGGTTTTGATGGTATGTGCCTTACTGTAGATACTTTGGTTGCAGGAAACAGAGAGAAGGATCATAAAACTGGATTTACAACTCCTCCTAAACTTACTTTAAACAGTTTGCTAAGTTTTGCATTAAGACCGTCATGGGTATTGAAATATTTAACAAATAAAAAATTTGAATTATCTAATGTTAAAAAAAAAACCGATAAAGGAACTAATATCGCAAAATCAGTAATAGATTATATCAATGAACAATATGACCCCAAGATGAACTGGGAAGATGCAGAGTATTGTGTAAAAAGATGGAATGGACCATTCGCATTAAAAGGAGTTATGTCCGTAGAGGATGCAAAGCGTGCAATTGATATAGGATGTACAGCTATAATGGTATCCAACCATGGAGGAAGACAATTGGATGGTTCTCGATCTCCTTTTGATCAAATAAAATCTATCTCAGATGCAGTCGGTGATAAATTAGAAATAATACTTGATGGAGGTGTCAGGAGAGGAACGCATGTTCTTAAAGCCTTAGCAGCTGGTGCAAAAGCATGTAGTTTTGGCAAAATGTTTCTGTTTTCTTTGAGCGCAGGTGGTCAACAAGGCGTTGAACATTTATTAAAAATGATGCATGATGAAATAAATAGAAATATGATTTTGATGGGATGTAAAAACTTATCAGAGTTAAATAGTTCAAAAATAATTTATAGAAAGTAGATTGGAGATTTAGAATGAAGTTAGCAAAAAGTTTAGACAGATTAGGAACAGAAACTGCTTTCAGTGTCCTAGCTGAGGCGAAGAAATTAGAAGCACAAGGCAAACCCATGATTCACTTAGGATTGGGTCAGCCAGATTTTAAAACTCCAAAGCATGTTGTAGATGCTGCTAAGAAAGCTTTGGACGATGGTCATCATGGATATGTGATGTCAAATGGAATTCCTGAATGTAGACAAGCTGTAACTAGATGGATTAAAAAACGTTATAATGCAGATGTCAGTGCAGAAAGAATACTAATTATGCCGGGTGGAAAACCTACCATGACATATGCAATCCAATGTTTTGGTGAGCCAGGAGCAGAAATCATCAATCCAACTCCAGCTTTTCCAATATACGAGTCTATGATAAATTATACAGGAGCAACTTCAGTCAAATATGATTTAACTGAAGATAAAGATCTTAAGTTTAGTGCTGAGAAGATACTTTCTTTGATTACTGATAAAACGAGACTGTTGGTTTTAATAAATCCTAATAATCCAACAGGAAGTTTTGTTGAAAAACAAGAAATTGATAAATTAGCAGAGGGCTTAAAAAAACATCCACATGTAACAATCTTGAGTGATGAGATTTATAGTCGACAAATATTTGATGGAAAAGAAATGCCTTCTTTTTTCAACTATCCAGAATTGAGAGATAGATTAATAGTTCTAGAGGGATGGAGTAAAGCTTACTCTATGACCGGTTGGAGATTGGGTTGGAGTTTTTGGCCAGAACATTTAGTTGAGCATGTAAATAAATTATTAATCAACAGTGTTTCATGCGTAAATGCTGCTGCTCAGTTTGCTGGTATTGCTGCCCTTGATGGACCAGATGACTCCATTCATGAAATGATGGAAAAATTTACTGCTAGGCGAAAACTTATTCATGAAGGATTAAATAGCTTGCCTGGTGTTGAGTGTAGTTTGCCTGGTGGAGCCTTTTATGCTTTTCCAAAAGTAAGTGGAACAGGCATGAGCGGAGCTGAATTCTGCAAAAAAGCTATGCATGAAGCAGGAGTCGCAATTGTACCTGGAACTGCGTTTGGAAAAAGCTGCAATGATTACGTAAGATTTAGTTTTGCAGCATCAAGAGATAATATTTCTCAAGCTCTTGAAAATGTTAAAAAAATGCTAGGATAAGCTTATTTTATTAATCGGATTGTTATACTAATTCAATGAACAACCCTTCTTTAAAACAAGAACTTACAAATTTATTAAAAGATAGATTTTCTTTATCTCAATCAACTAGAGCAAATTATGCTAGAGGAGAAGACACATACGATCCTATTCTCTCACAAGCAGTAGTATTCCCAGAGACAAACGAAGAAGTTTCTGGAATTTTAAAACTTTGTAATGATCACAAAGTTCCAGTGGTGCCTTTTGGAACAGGAACTTCTTTAGAGGGTAACGTGGTTGGTAACGATAAAGGAATAACAGTTTCTTTGGAAAAAATGGATAAAATTTTAAATGTTAATGCAGCAGATTTTGATTGTAGGGTTCAAGCAAATGTAACAAGAGAAAAACTAAATGAATATTTAAGAGAGGATGGAGTTTTTTTCCCTATAGATCCAGGTGCTAATGCTGCAATAGGTGGGATGGCATCGACATCAGCCTCAGGAACTATGGCTGTAAAATATGGAACAATGAAAACAGTAATTACTGGTTTGACTGTAGTTTTACCAAGTGGAGAAATAATAAAAACAGGAACCAGGACAAAAAAAACTTCAGCGGGATATAATCTTACGAATTTATTTATTGGTTCAGAGGGTACACTTGGGATTATAACTGAAGTTCAACTTAGATTATCGCCAATACCAGAAAGCATGATGAGCGCCATTTGCCATTTTAATACGTTGGAGGAAGCTGTTCATACAGCTCAAGAAACAATCCAGTATGGTGTTCCAATCGCAAGGATTGAAATGCTTAATAAAGATCAAATGGATATAAGTATCAACTACTCAAAACTTAAAGATATTAAAACTTTACCTACATTGTTTTTTGAATTTCATGGAACTGAGATTTCTAATAAGGAGTCAATTAAAATTGTAGAGGAAATTTCAAAGAATAATAATGGTAGTGCTTTTAAATGGGCTGATACGTTAGAGGAAAGAAACCATCTTTGGCGAGCAAGATGGGATGTTTATTATTCCGTTAAAGCATTAGTTGATAACGGTAGAGTTTATTCAACAGATGTATGTGTGCCAATATCAAAAATAACAGAATGCGTTAAATTTGCTGAAAAAGAGGTTAAAAAGTTTGGTCTAAGAGCACCAATGGTTGGCCATCTAGGAGATGGAAACTTCCACGTTCTATTCCCTTATGATCCTAAAAATAAAACAGTTTATAAAAAAATAAGAGAATTTAGTGATTTATTAATAGATAAAACTTTAGAACTTGAAGGTACAATAACTGGAGAACATGGAGTAGGTCTTCATAAAAAAAGTTACTTGTTAAAAGAGCATCCAGACAATATACCTGTGATGAAAACTATTAAAAGAAGCTTGGATCCTAACAACATAATGAATCCTGGAAAAATTTTCGATATTAATTAAACTATGAAAAAAATTCTTGTTACACGAAGACTTTTAAGATCTAACGAAGATAGGATTAAAGAGATTTACGATGCGAACTTAAATTTAAATGATGAACTTTACTCTCAGGACAAGCTAATAGAATTGAGTCAGGGATGTGATGGCGTATTATCAGCTTTAACAGATAAGTTAGACGAGAAAACAATTAATCGCCTACCTGACAGTGTAAAAATTTTATCTAATTTTGCTGTAGGCTTTGGAAATATCGACTTAGAGGCAGCAAAGAAAAGAAATATAATTGTTACAAATACACCAGAAGTTTTAACTGATGCTACAGCTGAAATTGGTGTTCTTTTAATACTTGGAGCCTGTAGAAGAGCATCTGAGGGTATTCAGGGCGCAAGAGATGCGAACTGGAAATGGTCAGCAGATTATCTGATTGGAAAACAATTAACTGGTGCGAGACTTGGAATTCTGGGCATGGGAAGAATTGGGCAAAAGATAGCAAAAATTGCGAAGTCTTTAGGAATGATAGTTCATTATCATAATCGATCTAAACTTAGTTCTGATAAAGAAAATGGATCAATTTATCATGACAATCTTAAAAGTTTAATGGAGGTATCAGATGTACTCTCAGTTTGTTGTCCTGCATCAAAAGAAACTATAAATTTAATTAATAAAGAGACATTAGAATATTTACCAAAAGGCGCAGTAGTAACTAATGTTGCAAGAGGAGATATTGTAGACGACGAGGCTCTTATTGATGCTCTTGATAGAAGAAAAGTTTATGCAGTTGGTTTAGATGTTTATAAAGGAGAGCCAAATTTAAACCCTGGATATTTAAAACATAAGAGTGCTTTTATTTTACCTCACTTAGGTAGCGCAACAAAAGAGACTAGAACAGCGATGGCGAACCTTGCCATAGACAATTTAGAAGAATTCTTCAAATCAGGAAGCTGTAAAAATAAAGTTAATTAAAAGTATAAAATTCTACTCAAAGTTGTAAATAATTTTGAATAGGTCTATTTAGCAAAAGACTCTTACAACCATTTATGCTTAAATTATTACAAGTTAATTAACTAAAGAGGAGAAATAATGATTAAAGAAAAAAAATCATTGAAGGGAAAAACGCCTTCAAGACGTAAGTTCTTTAAGACTGCGGCTATGGCCGGAGCAGCTGCTGTTGCAATGCCTTATGTTAACTTAGGCGCTGCACAAACTTTAAAAATGCAAGCTGCATGGCCAAGTGGAGCTAACATCTTTTTTGAAATGGCAGGAGATTACTGCAAGATGGTAAGCGACATGTCTGGTGGATCTTTAAAAATTGATCTTCAACCAGTTGGAGCAGTTGTTAAGACTAGTGAGATTGGTCAAGCAGTTAGCTCAGGTGCCGTTGATATGGGTCACTGGGTAACAGCTTACTGGTATGGTAAAAATGCTGCGGCATCTTTATTCGGAACAGGACCTTCATATGGTATGTCATCTCAAGAAGTAATGGGATGGATGGAATACGGTGGAGGAAGAGCACTTTATGAAGAAACTATAAAAAAAGTAGGTTTCGACTACACGGGTGTTTTTCATATGCCTATGCCAGCACAACCGTTTGGATGGTTTAAGAAAAATGTAACTAAAGTATCTGATGTTAAAGGTATGAAGTATAGAACAGTTGGTCTTGCTACTAACGTTCTTACTGCTATGGGAATGGTCGTTAGACAATTACCAGGTGGTGAAATTCAACCAGCTATGAAAACTGGATTGATTGAAGCCGCTGAGTTTAACAACCCAACTTCAGACTCACAGTTTGGTATGCAAGACGTTTCTAAGCACTATCACTTAGGAAGTTTTCACCAATCTCAAGAGATGTTTGAAATACCTATCAACAACAAAACATTTAACGGTCTGTCACCAGCTAACCAAGCAATATTAAAAAATGCTGCGTACGCTGCGAACACAGATAACTATTTCAAAGCATTAGTTAGATATTCAGCTGATTTATCTAAATTAATGAATGAACATAAAGTTAATGTTTACCAAACGTCTGATGAGATTTTAGCTCAACAATTAAAAGGTTGGGATAAAGTTATCGGTGATTTCAATAAGAAAGATCCTTTCTTTAAGAAAATCGTTGATTCTCAAAAAGCATACGCTAAGAGAGTAATGAAGTACTTGCTGATGAACCAGCCTAATTACAAATTAGCATATGAAAATGAGTTCGGACCTATTGGAAAAGTTAAGATATAATTATTAACTTCAATATTTAAAAAGGGGACCAAATGGTCCCCTTTTTTTTGTTTGCTTTAATTATATATTTTAACATAAGGTACGGAAATGAAATCTTTCATAAAATTCGCCGACACACTAAGTGCCTCAATGGGCAAAGCATTTTCTTGGTGTATTGTCATTCTTATGGGGGGTACTTGCTATGAAGTTATCATGGCATATGCATTTAACAGCCCTACATTATGGAACTTTGATTTTAGTTTACAAATGTACGGAGCTATTTTTATGATGGCTGGAGCATACACTTTATCTACAGAGGCCCATGTAAGAGGTGATGTTATTTATAGATTATTCCCAACCAGAGTACAGGGCTGGATTGATCTAATTTTATATTTTATATTTTTCTTCCCTGGAATTTTAGCTTTAGCATTTTATGGCTATGAATACGCTGCTTTAGCTTGGAAAATAAAAGAAACAAGTTGGAATAGTCCAGCACAAATACAGATTTATATGGCTAAATCTTTAATACCATTGTCTGGAATATTACTAACCATACAGGGTGTTAGCGAAGTATGCAGAGCAATTATTTGCATTAAAACTGGTCATTGGCCTGTTAGAGCATCAGCAGATGCTGAGGAAACTGAAAAAGTATTAATGAGAACTTCACAAAAGGACGATCAAGCAGATGTTATTTGAACTAACAAATCCTGAAATCGCAATTTTAATGATGAGTTTGTTTCTGTTCGCAGTCTTATTAGGTTTTCCAATTGCATTTACTTTACTAGCTATGGGTGTTGGCTTTGGTTATTATGCTTATTTTGATCCAACTAGAATGGATCATTTATTTGACAACCGGATATTTTCTTTATTGGTATCTAATACTTATACAATAATGGATAATACTGTATTGACCGCCGTCCCGTTATTTTTATTTATGGGTTATTTAGTTGAAAGGGCAGGTATTGTAGCAAAACTATTCTTTGCCATACGACTAGCATCGCACAGACTTCCTGCATCAATGGCTGTTGCAGCACTTGTTACATGTGCATTATTTTCGACAGCAACTGGAATTATTGGTGCCGTGGTTACACTTATGGGTCTTCTTGCCTGGCCAGCGATGATAAGAGCTGGATATGATAAAAAATTTGCATCAGGTGTAATTTGCTCTGGTGGATGTTTAGGGATTCTTATCCCGCCAAGTATTATGCTTATTGTTTATGCTGTAATAGCTCAGCTATCACCATTAAGGCTTTTTGCTGCAGCTATATTTCCTGGATTAATGTTAGCCGGACTCTACATACTTTATGTAATTATAAGAGCATACTTTAATCCATCTTTAGCTCCAAAACCTGCTGCAGAGGAAATTCCTCCACGTTCAGAAATTTTAAAAGAAGTTTTGGTTTCGTTTGTTCCATTATTTTCACTCATTATTTTAGTACTTGGAACAATTCTAGCTGGTTTGGCCACACCAGCTGAGGCAGCTGCAGTTGGAGCCTTTGGTGCTTTAGTTCTCTCTTATTTTTATAAATCTCTAAAATGGAAAAATTTTAAAGAATCTGTATTTTTGACTGCAAAAACAAGTGCTATGATTATGTGGTTATTTGTAGGCTCATGGACCTTTGCATCTGTATTTTCGTACTTAGGTGGACATGAGGTATTTGAGCACTTTTTTAAATCAATGGATATTCAGCCGTGGCAATTTTTAGTTATAACACAAATAATTATTTTTCTTTTAGGTTGGCCACTTGAGTGGACTGAAATCTTGATTATTTTTGTTCCAATCTTTTTACCACTTGTAGAATTTTTCGGAGTAAACCCTTATTTCTTTGCAATGTTAATAGCATTAAATTTACAAACGTCTTTTTTGACACCACCAATGGCAATGTCAGCATATTATTTGAAAGGAGTTCAAAGTAGAAATGTTCAATTAATGGAAATATTTAGAGGAATTATGCCTTTCCTTGGAATTGTGATACTTGCAATGGTTTTAATGTATATATTTCCAGGTATAGCACTATGGTTACCTGATACATTGTTTGCAGACTAATTTTTAAATGACGAATGTCTTTTCATTACCGATATCTCAAATAGCAGAAAAAATAAAAAATTCCGAAATCACTTGTTTAGAACTTTGTCAAAATTATATTGCACAAATAGAAAAACATGAAAAAGATGTTAAAGCTTGGGCATTTTTTGATAAAAAACTTTTAATACAAAAAGCTGAAGAGGCTGACACATATAGGAAATCTGGAAAACCCATGGGTCTTTTGCATGGAATTCCTGTAGCATTAAAAGATATAATTGGAACTTATGATATGCCGACGGAATGTGGCACGGTATTGAGAAAAGGTAAAACACAATCTCAAAACTCTGAAATTGTAGATCTTCTTAAATCAGAGGGAGCAATTATAATGGGAAAAACAGCAACATCAGAATTGGCTTATCTTGGTCCACCAGAAACAAGAAATCCTCATGATTATTCAAGAACCCCTGGAGGATCCTCAAGTGGGTCAGCTGCTGTTATTGCGACTCATATGGCTCCCCTATCTATTGGGTCTCAAACCGGAGGTTCAGTTATAAGACCAGCATCTTATTGTGGAGTAGTTGGATATAAACCTAGCTACGGACTAATATCAAGAAATGGGGTTTTAAGAACATCTTATCATCTAGATCATATGGGAGTTTTTGGAAAAACAGTTGAGGACGTGGCCTTGCTTGCGAAAGTTTTGATCAAAAAAGATCAATATGATGAAGCAACTATACATTATTCCTCAGAATTTATGGTGGATGAATGTTTAAAAGGACCAATGTTTGAACCTAAGTTTATATTTTACAAAACAGATAGTTGGAAAAAAATAGACAAAAAATCCCAAGAGTCGTTCGAGTTTTTTATAAAATCTTTTAAAAAAAATATTGAAGTATTTGATACTCCATCTTACTTCAAAGATATAGACAAGTACCATAAAGTAATTCATGAAACAGACTTAGCTAATAATTTTCAGACATATTATAAGAAATCTAAAAATAAACTTTCAAAAGAGATGCAGTCTGCAATAAGTAGAGGAATGAAATATTCTGCAAAGGAGTATTTAGATGCCGTAGATTTTATGAAAAGAAGTTATGAGTCTTACAGAGAAGTATTTGAAGATTATCATGGTGTTCTAAGTCCATGCTCCACAGGAGTTGCAGATAAAGGACTAAAAAGTACTGGAAGTGCAGATTTTAATCGAGTTTGGTCTTATATGCATACACCAGCAATTTCTCTACCTTTACTTCAAGGTGAAAATAATTTACCTTTAGGCATCCAATTAATTGGTGATAAGTATGATGATCATAGATTTCTTGGGGTTGCTAGATGGTTAGAACAAAAAAGTAAAAAATATAATGAATAAATTTGCTACAATAGTCGGATTATCTTTTTGTCTTTTCTTCTTAATTGGACTTGCAACAACTCTTACAAGATCAATGATGATAGGTTTCTTTGATGTTTTGCCAGTCTATATTTTTATGGGAATCGCAATTGTCATGATGATTTACGAAGCTTTTTTCGATAAAAAATAGTAAATTTCTAATTAATGAAAATCGGAAGCATCGTATTAAATTCCTTTTTAATTTTATTACTTGTTTACATTTCTATAGTAGTTTTTCTATTTTTTATCAAAGAAAATTGCTCTACCATCCTAGCGAAAATAATTATTTGGATGAAACGCAATTAAATCACGAGATAGAAAAAACATTTATCCAATCAAATGATAAACTTGTTTCGTGGTATTTTAAAAAAAATTCAAAATTTAAAACCATATTATTCTTTCATGGAAATGCAGGAAAACTTGATAATAGAGTTTATAAACTCAACGAATTATCAAAACTAGATATAAATTATTTGATAATTGCATACAGAGGTTTTAGTGGAAATACAGGTAGCCCATCAGAAAATGGTTTATATGAGGATGCAAATTCTGCAAAAGTTTGGTTAAATAAAAATGGAGTTAAAGATAAAGATATCATCATTTACGGAGAGTCTCTTGGGACAGCAGTTGCGGTTGATCTAGCAAGCAGATATAAATTTTCAGGGATTATTTTAGAGTCTCCTTTTACTTCAATGTTAGAGCTTGCACAAAAGTATTACCCCATAATTCCTGTTAAGCTAATTCTTAAAGACAGGTACGAAAGTAAAAAAAAACTTAATGACATTAAATCTCCAGTATTAGTAATGCACGGCAGAAAAGATAATATTGTCCCCTTTTATATGGGTCAGCAAATATATGAGGCTTTATCATCAGTACCAAAGTTTGCTTATTTTAATGACCAAGACGATCATATGATGGAATATAATAAGGAATTAATAGCTTCTATAAAAAAGTTTTTAGAGCAAATCAATTAATATTTACAAATGAATTGGCAAATTTTTCTGCTTCAAAAATCTGCAAATCATCTTCTTTCTCACCAAGACCTAATGCGATAATTGGTAATTTATATTTTTTAGCCAAAGCTATTAAAATGCCGCCTTTTGCAGTTCCATCAAGTTTAGTCATTATTAATCCTGTAATTGGAATAATTTTATTAAATTCCTCGACTTGATTAATTATATTTTGGCCAGAAGTGGCATCCAAAACTAACAATACCTCGTGAGGAGCTTTTGGGTCAATTTTTTTTGTTACATTTGCTATTTTTTTATACTCTTCCATTAAATTCTTTTTATTTTGTAATCTTCCAGCAGTATCTATTAAAACATGGGTAAAATTTTTACCTATCGCTTCTTCAATAGCTTTATATGCAACAGAAGCTGGGTCAGAGCCTTGAGAAGATTTAATGATATCGACATCAATTTTTTTTGCCCAATTTTCTAACTGTTCAATTGCTGCAGCTCTAAATGTATCTGAAGCTGAAAAAATTACTTTATTACCATTATTTTTTAAAATTTTTCCAATTTTTCCTATTGTAGTTGTCTTACCTACACCATTAACACCAGAGACAAGTACAGCATTCAAATCAGTTTTATTGGAGAAAAAATTTCTATTTTCGAGAGGTGACATTAAGCTAATAATGTAATTCTTAAGAATTAAATTAATTTCTTCTAATTTATCTTTATTTGGATCAATCTTTTTTTCTGCAATTATTTTTTTTATTTCCTCTGAAGCAGTAACACCCACATCCGATTGTATTAAAAATTCTTCTATTTCATCTAAAGTTTTATCATCAATCTCTTTTTTAATAATTATTTCCTTTAGCCCAGAAGAAAAACTAGAGGCAGTTTTTTGTAAGCCTAGTTTGAATTTTTCAAAAATACCCATTTTATAATTTTAAATTTATATTTTTCACCTCTGAAACTGGTCCAGTCATAAAAATATTATTATATTTATCTACCTCAATATTCAAAACACCTTTTTTAAAATTTATGTTAACTTTATTATTAACTAAATTTTTTTCTATAGCAGCAACAGCAGATGCGCACGCTGCCGTACCACAGGCTTTAGTAAGTCCCGCTCCTCTTTCCCATACATTCACAGTTATATTATTTTTATCTGTGACTTCAGCAAATGTTACATTTATTTTTTCGGGAAACAGATCATGGTTTTCAATTTTAGGACCTATTATTTTTAAATCATAATCAAAACAATTTTTTACAAAAAAAATTATGTGTGGGTTCCCTACATTGACACAAAATCCATTAGAAAATGTTTTATCATTTATTTTTAAAGTTACATCAGCAGGATTTATTGTCTTTGATAATGGAATTTCCTCAAAACTAAACAAAGGTTGCCCCATTTCAAGTTCAACTTGTAAATCTCCAACTATTTTTGCATTAAGTACTCTATTGTTTGTTTTTAACTTTATTTGTTTGGTATTTAATTTTTCACCCAAAAGATAAGCTACGCACCTTGACCCGTTTCCACAAGCGCTTACCTCACCTCCATCAGAGTTAAATATTTTTATAGGAAAAGAACTTTCTTGTTTTTTATCTATGAAGATAATTTGATCAAATCCAATATTAGATCTGTCTCCTAATTCAATAATTTTTTCCTTTGTCAAATTAATTGAATTTTCTCTTCTATCTATGATGATAAAATCGTTTCCTAAACCATCCATTTTGTACGCATTAAATTCCATATATTTATACTTAACTTATTTATTGACTTTTTGAACCTCTATTATAGTTTATCGCTACTTCCGCAAAGTAAGCAATTTGCGGTGTCTTTGGAAACAAAGAGATCGACACCAGTCAGCGAGGGTTCGCCCACTGGTGCGATTGCTGCTGTGTAAAATTATGTTTGAAAATTTGACAAATAAATTTGAGGAAATTTTTTCTTCTTTAAAAAAAGCCCCATCACTTGATGAAAAACAAGTGGATGAAGGATTAAGGTCTGTTCGGCTAGCTCTTCTTGAAGCAGATGTATCCTTAGATGTTGCAAAGCAGTTTATAGAAAATGTTAAACCAAAGGCATTAGGAAAAGAAATTGTTAGGTCAACTTCACCTGGTCAAATGGTTGTTAAAATTGTCTACGATGAATTAGTCAATTTTCTAGGAAGCAAATCTGAAAAAATAAATCTTAATGCAGTTCCACCAGTTTCAATGATGCTAGTGGGTTTACAAGGATCAGGTAAAACCACCTCTGCTGCAAAAATCGCAAAGTATATTGAGAAAGTAAATAAAAAAAAAATTATGATGGTGAGCTTAGATGTTTACAGGCCAGCTGCTCAAGAACAATTAAAATTGCTAGGTGAACAAAATAATATTTTAACATTACCTATAGTCGAAGGACAACAACCTTTGGATATTTGCAGACGTGCTCTTAGCGCTGCAAATTTAAACGGATCAGAGGTAATAATTTTCGATACAGCAGGTAGAACGCAAATAGATCTGCAAATGATGAGTGAAGTTAAACAAATTGAGCAAACAATTAATCCCTCTGAAACTTTACTTGTTGCTGACTCTCTTACTGGGCAAGTAGCAGCAAATGTCGCTAAAGAGTTTAACAGCACTGTCAATTTAACAGGAATAATTCTTACAAGATCTGATGGTGACGCAAGAGGCGGTGCTGCTTTAAGTATGAAATATGTATCGCAAGTTCCAATTAAATTTTTAGGGGTGGGTGAAAAAATCGATAACTTAGAAGAATTTCATCCTGACAGAATTGCTAACAGAATCCTTGGTATGGGAGACATAGTTTCCCTAGTTGAAAAGGCCACTCAAGACTTAGATGAAGAGAATTTAAAAAAAACTGAGGAGAAATTGAAGAAAGGTCAGTTTTCATTAGATGATTACCTTTCTCAATTGCGACAGATGAAAAAGATGGGAGGAATTGAGGGTATTATGTCTTTTTTACCTGGTGTGTCAAAAATAAAAAATCAAATGGATCAAGCTGGAGTTGATGAAAAAATTGTAAGTAAAAATGAGGCTGTAATTTTATCTATGACAAAAAAAGAGAGATCAAATCCAAAAATAATAGATGGATCAAGAAAAAAAAGAATTGCTAATGGCTCAGGTACTGACATTGCCACTATCAATAAATTGTTAAAACAATTTAAAATGATGTCTGAAATGATGAAGAAGATGTCTAAAGGAAATATGAAAGGTTTGGAGGATAAAGGAATTCCACCAGAACTTTTTAATCAACTAAAATAATAAAAGGAGAAAAATGTTAAAGTTAAGATTATCAATGGGTGGAACAAAAAAAAGACCTGTTTATAAAATTGTGGTTGCAGATAGCAGATTCCCAAGAGATGGAAGATTTATAGAGAAACTTGGTTTTTTCAATCCACTTTTACCAAAGGAGAAAAAGGAAAGAGTTGGTTTACAATCTGAGAGAATTAAATATTGGTTAAGTCAAGGTGCTAAACCAACAATGCGTGTAGCAAGAATTCTCGGAGAAAATCAATTAATGGAAATGCCGGCGAAGGGTAATAATCCTTTAAAAGCAGTTCCAAAAAAAGACAGAAAAAAAGAAGCTAAGGATGATGCTCCTAAAGATGGAGAAAAAAAAGCTGAGGCTCCAAAGGAAGCTCCTAAACAAGAAGAGAAAAAAGCTGAGGCTCCAAAGGAAGCTCCTAAACAAGAAGAGAAAAAATAAAAATGTTTATTGCCAAAGTATTTACTCTTTATCCAGATTATTTTCCTGGACCACTTAACAAAGGTCTTTACGGAAAAGCTATGGAAAAAAAAATTTGGGGTTTAAAAACTGTAGATATTAGAGAATACGCATTGGATAAGCACAAAACAGTTGATGACACACCTTATGGAGGTGGATCAGGAATGCTTCTTAAACCAGATGTTATTGCAAAATCAATAGATGCAAATACTAAAAATGGAGAAAAAATTTATTACCTTTCTCCAAGGGGCAAAGTATTTAATCAAAATATTGCAAAAGAAATATCTAAAGAAAATAAAGTAAATATAATTTGCGGACATTTTGAAGGTATCGATCAAAGAGTTTTAGATAATAGAAAAATAGAGGAAATAAGCATTGGTGACTTCATTTTATCTGGAGGCGAAACTGCTTCGTATGTTTTTTTAGACTCCATTTTGAGATTGATACCAGGCGTTATTGGCAACGAAGATTCCAAAAACGAGGAAAGCTTTGAAAATGGCTTACTAGAGTATCCTCAGTATACAAAGCCACAGATTTGGGAGGAAAAAAGCGTTCCAAATGTACTTTTATCAGGTGATCATGCGAAAATTAAAGACTGGCGTTTAACGCAATCAAAGGCTATAACACGCGACCGAAGACCAGATTTATGGCAAAAATATAATAAAAAGAATTAAATTGATTAATTTAAACATGAAAAATATTGAAGAAATTAACCAAGCAAATGTAAAAAAAATTGCTGCTGAGAAGAAACTCCCAGAGTTTTTTACAGGTGACATAGTCAAGGTTGGAGTAAGAATAACTGAGGGAAAAAGAGATAGAATTCAGTATTTCGAAGGAGTTTGTATCGCAAAAAAAAATAGAGATATTAATTCTTCGTTTACGGTTAGAAAAATATCTTTTGGCGAAGGTGTAGAGAGAACTTTTGCATTATATAGCCCAATAGTTGATTCAATTAAAGTTGTTAGATCTGGTAAAGTAAGAAGAGCAAAATTATATTATCTTAGAGACAGAACTGGTAAATCAGCAAGAATTGCTGAGAAAATTAGAAAAAAAATAGGTATAGATGTTGATACAAAACCAGAAACTGTAACCGAAGAAAATGTTGTAGTTTCTAAAGATGAAAAATCAGCAGATAAAGAAACTTCTTCAACTGAGACAACTAAAAAAGATGAAAAAAAAACCGAGTCTCTAAAAGTAGAGAGTAAAAAAGAAAATCTAGAAGACAAAAAATAATTTTTTTTCTAAATGTCTAAAACTTTATACGATAAAATCTGGGATGATCATCTTGTTCATGCACAAGAAGACGGAACATCATTACTCTATGTAGATAGACATTTAGTTCATGAAGTTACGAGCCCTCAAGCATTTGAAGGATTAAGAAACTCAAATAGAAAAGTTAGACAACCAAATCTGACACTAGCCGTTGCAGATCACAACGTGCCAACATCTGATAGATCAAAAGGCATCTCAGATGAAGAGTCTAGACTTCAAGTAGAAACTTTAGAAAAAAACTGTGAAGAGTTTGGAATAAAGCTTTTTGGAATGGATGATAAAAGACAAGGCATAGTTCATATAATTGGACCTGAGCAAGGTTTCACACAGCCAGGGAGTATAATAGTCTGTGGAGACAGTCACACAGCAACCCATGGAGCTTTTGGATCTTTAGCTTTTGGAATAGGAACTTCCGAAGTAGAGCACGTATTAGCCACGCAAACCTTAGTTCAAAAAAAATCAAAGAACTTTCGAATTAAAGTCGATGGAAAGTTATCCATAGGTGTAACATCTAAAGATGTTATTTTACAAATTATTGGCAAAATTGGTACTGCGGGTGGAACCGGTTATGTAATTGAGTATGCAGGAAGTTTAATCTCATCACTAAGTGTAGAGCAAAGAATGACAATTTGTAATATGACTATTGAGGGAGGTGCAAGAGCAGGATTAATCGAGCCTGACCAAAAAATATTTGATTATTTAAAAGGTAGACCAATGGCACCTAAAAAAGAAAATTGGGATAAAGCTTTAGATTATTGGAGCAAATTAAAATCTGATAATGATGCTAGCTTTGACAAAGAAGTTACTTTAGATGGAAAAGATATTATGCCAATGGTAACATGGGGAACATCTCCACAGGATGTTATTTCGATAGATGGAAGGATACCAAATCCGGACAATGAAGCAGATGAGGATAGAAAAAATTCAATAGAAAGATCTTTAAAATATATGGGTTTAAAACCTGGTACAGCTATAAAGGATGTTAAAATAGATAAAGTGTTTATCGGTAGTTGTACAAATGGTAGAATTGAGGACTTAAGAGATGCAGCAAAAATAATTAAGAACAAAAAAATTGCACAACACGTTTATGCCATGGTGGTTCCTGGTTCTGGATTAGTTAAACAACAAGCCGAACAAGAGGGTTTAGATAAAGTCTTCAAAGAATCAGGTTTTGATTGGAGAGAACCTGGATGTTCAATGTGTTTAGCCATGAACGCTGATAAATTAAAACCAGAAGAAAGATGTGCATCTACTTCAAATAGAAATTTTGAAGGTCGTCAAGGTAGAGGTGGGAGAAC
>CACIEO010000005.1:0-85491 GCA_902585665.1 uncultured Pelagibacteraceae bacterium
TCTTGAGCAAGATGCTGGTAAAAGCATTCATGATGTAGATCCAAATAATACATTAGTTGACTTAAACAGATCAGGGGTTGCATTGATGGAAATCGTAAGTAAACCCGATTTAAGATCATTAGATGAAGTAAATTCATATATAAAAAAACTAAGATCAATAATGAGATATTTGGGTACATGTGATGGTAATATGCAAGAAGGATCATTAAGAGCTGATGTAAATGTTTCAGTAAGAAAAAAGGGTAGCAAGGAACTTGGAACAAGATGTGAAATAAAGAATGTTAACTCAATCAAATTTATGCAAATGGCCATTGATTATGAAGCAAATAGACAAGTTGATGTTTTAGAAGAGGGTGGATCTATTGATCAAGAAACCAGATTATTTGATACAAAAAAAAATGAAACTAGATCTATGAGATCTAAAGAAGATGCTCACGACTATAGATACTTTCCAGATCCAGATTTGCTTCCTTTGGAGTTAGATGAAAATTTTATTAACGATATTAAAAAAAATATTCCAGAATTACCAGATGAAAAAAAGAAAAGATTTATAGAAAAGTTTAAGCTATCACCTTATGAGGCTAATATTTTGGTATCTGATATAGATACATCAAAATATTTTGAGGAAGTATCAAAAAATTCTGATGTAAAACTCGCTACAAATTGGATTACAGGTGAATTATTTGCATTATTAAATGAAAAAAATTTAGAAATTACTGAAAGTCCTATTTCATCTAAAAATTTATCAAAATTAATAAATCTCATCAAAAAGGGTACAATTTCAGGAAAAATCGCAAAAACAATTTTTGAATTAATGTCTGATGGAGATAAGGATCCAGAAAAAATTGTTGAAGAAAAGGGTCTAAAACAACAAAGCGATCCAAAAGAATTAGAAAAAATTATAGATAAAATAATATCTGAAAATCCGAAAAATGTTGAGTTGTATAAATCTGGAAAAGATAAATTATTTGGCTTTTTTGTTGGCCAGGTTATGAAAAGCTCTGGTGGAAAAGCAAATCCACAATTAGTTAATGAAATACTAAAAAAAAAATTGAACTAAAATGGGTTCAAATCTTCAGTTAAACAGTCAAATTGAAAATTATATTAATAATTATTCAATAGATTTACATCCAGTTCAAAAAGAGATCATAAAATATAATGAAAAACTTGGTGAAATTAAAAAAATGCAAATATCAGTTAGCCAATGTCATTTCTTACACTTTATTATTAAAATTACTAATCCAAAAAATATTTTGGAAATTGGTACATTTACAGGGTTAAGTACTTTAACTATGGCCTTGGCATCAAATGATGATACTTCGATCACGGCTTTAGATAAGAACAAGGAAACCTCTAAAATAGCAAGATCATTTTTTGACAAAGCTAATCTTAGTAAAAAAATTAATTTATTAGTAAATAATGCTAAGAAAAGTTTAGAAGATTTATTAAATTCAAATAAATATTTTGATATGGTATTTATTGATGCTGATAAAGAGAATTATATAGATTATTTTGAAAAATCTTTAAAAATTACTAATAAGTCGGGAATTATAATTACAGATAATGTATTATGGTATGGGGATGTAGCCAATGAAGACAAGAATGACAGGCTTACAGTAAAGATAAGGGAATTCAATTCATATATAAAAAAAAATAATAAAGTTGAGTCTCTAATCCTTCCTATTGGTGACGGTTTGTCTATATGTAGGAAATTATAATGTATAAGATATTTGGTTTTTATAAGTTTAAGAAGATTAAAAATATAAAATTATTAAAAAAAAATCTTAAAAATTTCATAGAAGAAGAACAGGTTAGGGGTACCATTATAATTTCTATTGAAGGGATAAACGGTACAATTAGTTTCAAGCCTACTAAATATAAAAAAGTCAAGAATAAGATTTTAAATTTACTAAATATCAGAAAGTTAGATAATGAAAATATATCCTATTATAAGTATCAAGTTTTTAAAAAAGGTAAAATTAAAATTAAAAAAGAAGTTGTTCCAATAGGATTGAAATTAAATAAAATTGTTACAAAAAACAAAATAGAACCTAAAGATTGGAATAAGTTTATATTAAAAAAAGAAACTGTTCTTATTGATACTAGAAAAAATTTTGAATTTAAAGTTGGAACATTTAAAGGATCTATTAATCCAGAATTAAATAATTTTAGAGATTTTCCACGATATTTTAAAACCTTAAAAAAAGATCAAAACATAGGTATGTTTTGCACGGGTGGTATAAGATGTGAAAAGGCTAGTGCTTATTTAAAAAAAAAAGGTTTTAAAAATGTTTACCAATTAAAAGGTGGAATAATAAATTATTTAGATAATGTTAAGAAAAAGGATAGTTTATGGAGTGGGGACTGCTTCGTATTTGATAATCGTGTATCAATTAAACATGGATTGAAGCCTGGAAATTTAAAAATATGTCCAGGTTGTAGAAATCCAATCAAACTTTCTGAGAGAAAATCTAAATTTTATGAGCAAGGTGTTAGTTGTCCAAATTGTTATAATAACTTAACAAATTCACAAAAACAGAGATTTAGAATGAGACAAAAGCAGATATTAACAGCAAAAAAACATGGAAAAAAATACTTTTTCCAAAGAGAAGCTTGAAATGAATTTACTAAAGGACAACATTCCTCATTTAGTTCGTAAATTAGCACTACCTGCTATGGTGGGGATGTTATTTCAAACCTTGTATAATATTGTTGATACTTTTTATGCTGGAAAAATATCACCCGAGGCATTAGCGGCATTAAGTAAATCATTTCCAATATACTTTATTATTGTAGCAACCTCTATAGGAGTTACTGTAGCAGGAACCTCCTTGATAGGAAATAGTATTGGTGAAAAGAATAAAGAAAACATATTAAATTATTTCACTCACATCATTTATTTTGGAGTCTTGATATCAGTTGTAATTACACTAATAGGTTTAAATTTTTCCGATAAAATTTTTTCTTTAATGGTAACAACTAAAGAAGTTACTGAACTAGGTCTTGAATATACAGATATAATTTTTTCGGGATCAATATTATTTATTTTAGTTGTAGCTTTAAATTCATTGTTACACGCTGAAGGAGATACAAAAACCTACAGAAATGTATTAATTTTATCATTCTTTATAAATTTAATATTGAGTCCAATTTTAATATTTGGTCTATTGTTTTTTCCAGCTTTAGGAGTTAAAGGAATTGCGATATCTACTATATTTTCTCAGTCAGTAGCTTTTTTTATAATTTTATTTAAAATTTTAAAAAATCCTAGAATTAAAGAAATTACTAATAAATTTCTTATTCCAAAATTATTTTATTTTATTAATATTTTCTTTACATCAATGCCCATTGTAGTTTCAATATTTGCATACTCTATAACAGCAGCAATTGTTCTTGCTTATATTGGTCAATCTGGTGAATATGCAGTAGCCGGTTACGGGGCAGGTACAAGAATTGAGCAAGTAGTATTACTTCCGATATTAGGTATTAATACAGCAATTATTTCTATCATTTCTCAAAATTTTGGTGCTAAAAATTTCGATAGAGTTAAAGAAACATATTTTACTTCTATAAAATATTCATTTCTTATTATGATTGTATCTGGAATATTTTTGTACATATTGTCAGATCTTATAATAAGTTTTTTTTCTAGTGATCCAGTTGTTATCGATTTTGGTTCTAAATACTTAAAAATTTGTGCATTTATTTTGCCTGCATACCCAATATTTTTTCTCTCAAACGGTTTATTTATGGCAATTAAGAAATCGGAAAATGCAATGATTTCAAATTTATTTAGAAATGGCTTTAATCCAATAATGGTATTTCTTTTTGCAAGATATATAAATGCAAGTTTTGAAACCTTTTTTTGGCTCTGGGCAGGAGTAAATTGGATTTTTTCAGGAATTTATTTTAGTATTTTAATATTATATTTAAAATTTAGATTAGAGAAAACGAGCGCTGTCGTTAATCCACAGCCATAAATCTTCAGAAAAAGACCTTCTCACAAATAAATTTAAATTATTATCGTCTATGTTATGTAAAATAACATCAGTATGATTTAACAAAGTTTGAGCTACAGAACCTTTTTTCATTTTAAAGTTTTTAAAATCATATGGTGAAGATTTCGATAATAAATCATAAATTTTAGAACCTTTAAGATTGATCATTACCCAATGATCTGTAACATTAGTGACTGAACCTTGGTTTGTATTAGAAATATTGTTAAACAAATTTTCTTCCAATAGATTTTGTTGTTCATATGAGATTTTGTTATTTGAATAAATTAACCACTCATCAGGGCTCAACCACAAAATAGAATAATCCTCATTACTTGATGAGGTATTTGCTTCTATAGGTGGTATTATTGAAAGAAGTTTGCCTATTTTAGTTGAAAATTCTCTTTTGTTACTTCTTAGGTTAATTTTTAAAATAGGTTCTACCTCAGATAAAGTTAGATCTCCATATGATTTACTATCTTGTACTGTAGTTTCAAAATTAAGCATTTAATCTTTTATTTTCCTTATCAAAAAAAACTGTGTCAGTAACAGTTACGTTAATGTTTTTATTTTCCATTGGTACAAAAAATTTTTTACCTTTTAGTTTTTTTCCACTCTTCATTACTGCTAAAGCAATTGATTTATTTAAATTTGGGCTAAAATAACTTGATGTTACATGCCCTAACATCTCGACAGGCTTTTGATTTAACTTTTCAACAATTTGTGCACCTTCTTCTAAAATCTCCTTAGGATCATCAGTTAAAAGACCTACTAATTGTTTTCTATCATCTCTTATTGTATCGCTTCTATAAAGCGATCTTTTACCAATAAAATCAAATTTTTTCTTACCAATAATCCAATCCATTTGTAAATCTGATGGTGTCATTGTTCCATCCGTATCTTGACCAGTAATTATAAATCCTTTTTCCGCTCTTAATAGGTGCATAGTTTCAGTACCGTAAGGAGTTATATTATAATTTTTGCCAGCATCCATACACAATTCCCAAACATGTTTAGCGTAATTTGATTGAATATTAATTTCATAGCTATGTTCACCTGTGAAACTAATTCGCATTACCCTACATTTAATTCCATTTATTATAGAATTTTTGAAAGACATATGAGGAAATTTTTCATCTGATAGATCCAGATCAGGTATGACTTTACTCAATATTTTTTTCGAGTTAGGTCCACAGATACTTATTGTTGAAAAATGATCAGTAACTGTTGTTAAATAAACATCTAGTTCAGGCCACTCTGTTTGAAGATAATCCTCTAGTTTAGTAAGTACATTTGCTGCACCACCAGTTGTAGTCGTCATTATATAGTGATTTTCACCTAATCTTGTAGTTACTCCGTCATCATAAACCATTCCATCCTCATTTAACATTAAACCATATCTACATTTGCCTATTGCTAACTTTGACCAAGCATTTGTATATACACGATTTAAAAATTCTGATGCATCAGTCCCTTGAATATCAATTTTTCCAAGCGTAGAAGCATCTAGTATACCAACACTTTCTCTAGCAGCTTTGCTCTCTCTTTGAACTGCTTCAAACATTGTCTCACCATTTTTTGGATAATACCAGGCTCTTTTCCATTGACCTACATTTTCAAATTTAGCTTTGTTTTGAACATGCCAATTATGCATTGCAGTTTTTCTTGTATGATCAAAAAATTCTCCAACATTTCTTCCAACAATTGCACCGAAGGTAAGAGGAGTGTAGGGAGGTCTAAAAGTTGTTGTACCTAGCTCACCCATATTTGTTCCAGTTGTTTCAGCTATAATACCTAGAGCATGCATATTAGATAATTTTCCTTGATCAGTCCCCATTCCAGTTGTTGTATATCTTTTTACATGTTCAATAGATTTAAATCCTTCACGCAATGCAAGTTTTACATCTTTTGCTGTAGAGTCGTTTTGAAAATCTAAAAAGGGTTTTGTTTTTCCAATCGGTTTATCTGAAGGTAGCAACCAAATATTTCTCTTCATTTCCTCTTTTGATGACTCAACTTTTAGATTATCAAAGGATGAATTTTCTATACCTAAAAATGTTTTAACATCTTTATTAGAGTTTAAAATTATATCTTTAATATCAAAATCTCCATTACATGATCCTATACTTATTTGATCCGATGGAGTTTTATTCTTGTCTGGTAAAAAAACATTATCATCTGATCTAAATTTTAATTTCCCACCAGATTGTGTGAATAAATGAACCATTGGTGTCCAACCACCTGAAATCCCCAAACAATCTGTTTTTAATTTAATTTTTTTTCCTATTACATCAGACCCATCATCTGATAGCTGCATAATTTCTATAAAACTAATTCTTCTATAACCTTCAGTATTTACAATTGTATGTTTCCAATAAATTTTTATATTATGTTTCTCTACTTCTTTAACAATTTTTGATGATGATTTATCTCTAATATCAATAATAGATACAATATTTACTCCACTTTTCTTCAATGAAATTGCTGTTTCATAAGCGCTATCATTATTAGTAAATAATGTGATTTCTTTTCCTGCTTTTACACCATAAAAATCGATAAATTTCTTAATTGCAGATGAAAGCATAATACCAGGTCTGTCGTTATTATTAAAAATTAATGGCCTTTCTATAGAACCTGTTGAAATTATAACTTTTTTAGCTCTTATTTTCCAAAGTCTTTGTCTTATTTTACCCTTTCTTTCATCTGGGCTTAAATGATCAGTTAGATTTTCCTTAGCCAATAAATAATTATATCCATGATAAGCCGCTAAACTTGTTCTTGTTTTAATAGTTAAATTTTTAATATTTTTAATGTTCTTAATTTCTTTTTCTAACCAATAATTTGTATGAGTGCCGTCAATTTGAAAACAATCATTATTTTGATAAATTGTTGCACCTCCCAAAATATTTTTATCATCAAGTAGCAATGTCTCATTATTATTTTCAGCTGATAATTTTGCAGCCATTATGCCTGAAATACCTCCACCAACAACTAAGACATCACAGTGATAATACTTATGATCGTATATATCTGGATCAGGTTTTGTTGGTGATTTACCCAGTCCTGCAGAATGACGAATAAAGAATTCGTATTTTTCCCAAAAACTAGCAGGCCACATAAAAGTTTTATAATAAAATCCAGCAGGAAGAAGAGGGGACAAAAGATTGTTTATACCACCAATATCAAATTTTACATTAGGCCAACAATTTTGACTGAATGCTTCTAAACCCTCGTAAAGTTCTATTTCAGTAGCTCTAACGTTTGGGTCTGTAAGTGACGGATCGTTTCCAATTTGAACAATTGCATTTGGCTCTTCAGATCCACATGTCATTATACCTCTTGGTCTATGATATTTGAAACTTCTACCTACCAAATGTATATTATTTGCTAATAATGCAGAGGCTAAGGTATCTCCTTTGTAACCATATAATTTTTCACCATTAAATTTAAAAGATAATCTAGTTGTCTGATCAATGAATTTGTTATTATTTATTCTTAACTCTTGGGACATTATTTATTTACCGGAGGTTTTTCACCCATTTTATAAACTGCATGAATTTTATCATTAGAAGTGTCTCTAACAACGTTAAACCACTTTCTACAGCCATGACTGTGGTTCCATCTTTCAAATTGAATTCCTTTTATATTTTTTCTCATGAATAAAAACTCGGCCCACTCATCGTCACTTAGTTCTGTTGGCTGTTTTGGTCTTACAATATGTGCTTCACCACCTGATGAAAATTCTGTTTGATCTCTTTCTCCACAATAAGGGCAATTAATTATAAACATCTTTAGTGTGCAACTGCTGCTGCCCCATGTTCGTCTACAAGATCGCCACTTACAAATCTATTTATGTTAAATGATGCATTTAGTTTATGGGGTTCATCATTTGCGATAGTATGAGCAAAAAGATCACCAGAGCCTGGTGTTGCTTTAAAACCACCGGTACCCCAGCCACAATTGAAATAAAGACCTTTGACTTGTGTTTTACTTATTATTGGACTTGCATCAGGACAAATGTCAACTATACCTCCCCATTGCCTTAGCATTTTCATTCTACTAAAAATTGGATACAGTTCTAATATTGCTCTTAAAGTCTCCTCCACAATATTATGACTTCCTTTCTGAGTATAAGATACATATGAGTCTGTTCCAGCACCTATAACTAATTCACCTTTATCAGACTGACTAACATAAGCATGAACTGCATTTGACATCACAACTGTATCAATAATTGGTTTAACTGGCTCAGATACTAAGGCTTGAAGCGGTTTACTTTCAAGTGGTAATTTTAAACCAGCCATATTTGCTATTACACTTGAATGACCTGCAGCAACTACTCCAATTTTTTTAGATTTGATGTACCCTTTGGATGTTTCTATACCAATGATTTGATCACCATCTCTTTTAATTCCTTTAACTTCACAATTCTGAATTATATCCACACCAAGTTGATCCGCTCCTCTAGCGTATCCCCAAGCAACTGCATCATGACGTGCTGTGCCAGCTCTTTTTTGTAATGTACCACCTAAAACTGGATACCTAATATCAGGAGAGGTATTTATAATTGGACAGAATTTTTTTACTTCATCAGTATTTAACCAAACAGCATCTATACCATTTAATCTATTTGCATGAGTTCTTCTTTTAAGATCACGAACATCTTGGAGGTTATGTGCTAAATTCATAACGCCCCTTTGACTGAACATGATGTTATAATTTAGTTCTTGAGATAAACCCTCCCAAATTTTAAGTGCGTGGTCGTATAATCCCGCACTAGCATCCCATAAATAATTTGATCTTATAATAGTTGTATTTCTTCCTGTGTTTCCACCACCAATCCAACCTTTTTCAACAACAGCTATATTTGTCATTTTATGTTTTTTTGCCAAATAATATGCTGTTGCTAATCCATGTCCTCCACCACCTACGATTATCGCATCATATTCTTTTTTTGGTTCAGGATCACGCCATGCTCTTTGCCAATTTTCGTGGTTGCTAAAAGCATTTTTAATTAGCGAAAATATAGAATATTTGTTTTTCATTTTTGATGAAATTACTTGATTAATATTGAATATTCAATGATTTCAAGTTACACAGGGTAATACGGAAGGATGGGTGAGCTGGTTTAAACCAGCGGTTTGCTAAACCGCCGTACGCTTGAAAAGGTGTACCGAGGGTTCGAATCCCTCTCCTTCCGCCATTAATAAAGTGGTTTATTCTTAAAAAAATCAATAATATCGACTGGTTTCTTCTGAACTATATAATTGTACACATTATAGTTTTCTAGAACTCTCTGGACGTAATTTCTTGTCTCTTTAAATTTTATCAATTCTATCCAGTCAACATAATCGATTTGTTTTTTCTGGGGATTTTTATTTATTCTTTTCCAATATTTCACTCTCTTCGGTCCAGCGTTGTATGCCGCTATAGCAAATGGATAGGAACCATCATACTCTAGTATGAGACCTGCTATATAATGAGAACCTAAATTAATATTATATTCTGGGTCAGTAGTTAATCTTGATTTTGAATAAGGAAGTTTAGCCTGTTTTGCAACTACTTTTGCTGTGTAGGTCATTAATTGCATTAAACCTCTTGCGCCAGCAGAACTGTTAGCTGATATATCAAATTCACTTTCTTGCCGAATTATTGATAATATAAATGCACTATCAGGAATTTTTCTTCCATTAATCAATTTTGGTGTACTTATGATTGGATAATTATAATTATTTATAAATCTTTTTTCATATGAAGCTAGTTTAGCAATTTGAATTGCAAAATCATAACGGGAAATATTTGTTGCCAGTTCAGCAGCAAATATTTCACTTCCTTGTTCAATGTTATCATTTGCTAAACCACGTAATATAAATTTAGTATATTTAGATTTATTTAATTCATCGAGAAGGTATACAATTTTTACTAAATCCTTATCAAAAAATTTTTTTTTATAATCTTTATCAAAATTTTCGTCCATATTAAGTTCATACTTTTTATCCGGATAGACTTTCATGAATGAAAGTTGTCCATAATAAGTTGTTGGAAATTTCGCGGATTCTTGATACCACTTTTCCATGAGTTTAGTATTTCCAATTTGTTCGTATGATCTACCAAGCCAAAAAGCTCCTCTGGAAAGACTAATAGGATAACCTACAGAGTTATAAAAATTTTCAAAGTGCTCAATTGCTAATATTGGATCATTTAAAAAACTAAGAGCAATCCAACCACTCATCCATTCTGCAGCTGCAAATTCTGGTCCCTCCGAAAGTGCATGATTGCTAGTAATTTTATATGCTAGTGCATATTTTTTTTTATAAATTAATGATCTGGATATTATTTCTCTTTCAACCCACCATTTATCAGGCCTAACTAAGTAATCTTTATTATTTTTTACTTTTAATAATATTTCTAAAGATGAGTCTACTCTTCCTCTTTTTCTTCTCCATTTAAGTCTATCGTAATTTAATCCAGGGTCATTCTTATATTTTTGCGGTACTTTAGAAATAGCATTATCCACACCATAAGATCTGCTCATTAATAATTGTCGTGCTGTATATAATAGTTGCTCTTCTTTAGGAAGATAACGTAACATCCTCTGCAAATCCCAATATTTATTTTCCCATGCCAGATAATCGGCTCTCTTAATATAATCTTGTTTATTAAGATACTTTTTATATTTTTTTCGAAAATATCTTAAATCACTCTTGCTAAGTTTTGCGGTAATCCATCCTTTTTTAATTAATTCAACTCCATCATCGTATCTACCTTCAGAAATTAAACTTTCACCATAAATCATTTCACCATATCCACTTAAAGGTTCTTCATTTTCAAATAGTGAGATTATTTTCTTAGGTGAAATTTTTTCAGTTGATAATTTATGCTCAGACAAATACTTTACTCTTCCAATTCGTGGATAATCTGGATTATTTAAAATAAATTGTTGGTAATCATAGTAACTTGCCTTATTTCCTCTAGTTAACAAGTGTCTCCATTGAACGAAATTATAAATACTTTTATCTTTTGATTTTTTTGCCAAAGATAAAGCTTCTGTCCATCTTCCTTTTTCAAAAGCTTCTATTGACTTTTTTGCAAGTCTAAATTTTTTTTTAGAAAAATATTTTGATTTTACTTCAGCTGTTTTGATTTTTTTTGATACTATTTTAGGCTTATTTTTTGGGACAATTATACCCAATTTGGTTGTTGTTTTTATCTCTTTTACAACTTCCACTTTTTTACTTTCCTTTTTGTCTTCTTCGATAGGTTTTTTAAGAGGTAATAAAATATTTTTTGATACTTTTTTTTCTTTTATTTCAGGAACTAAAATAGGTTTTTTCTTTGGAAATATATTTTTTTCATCTGAAAAAACTTGTTTTGTAATGGTTAAAATTAATATTGATGTTAAAAGTAAAAAATAAAATTTTTTCATAATTTCGTATCTATTTATACGATATATATGCTATAAGTATTTATGTTCAAAGGTTCAAATGTTGCATTAATCACACCATTTAAGAATAATAAGCTTGATAAAGAGGCTTATGTAAAACTTATCCATTTTCATCTTGAAAATGGAACCCATGGACTTGTACCAGCAGGTACTACAGGCGAGTCCCCAACATTAAATCACGAAGAACATGAACAAGTAATAGAACTTTGTATAAAAGAAAGTAATGGAAAAATACCTGTTATTGCAGGTACTGGTTCTAATTCAACAGAAGAAGCAATCTCTCTAACAAAGCACGCAGAAAAAGTTGGAGCAGATGGCGCTCTAATAGTAACACCATATTATAATAAACCTACACAAGAAGGTTTATATCAACATTATAAAGCCATAAATGATAATACAAATTTACCAATTATAATTTATAACATTCCAAGTAGATGTGTCATTGATATGTCAGTTGATACAATGGCCAGATTATTTGAGTTGAAAAATATTGCTGGTGTAAAGGATGCAACTGGTGACCCAAATAGAATAGACGCTACCCTTAAGAAACTAGGACCAGATTTTATTCAATTAACTGGAGAAGATGGATTTGCTCTAGAATTTAATAGAAGAGGAGGGGTTGGTATTATTTCTGTTACAGCAAATATTGCTCCTAAATTATGTTCTGACTTTCAAAAATATTCTAAATCTAAAACTGATAATGAAATTAAGGAAGCAGAGAGAATTGATCAAATATTACAACCAGTTCACAAATCTTTATTCATAGAAAGTAATCCTGCGCCGGTTAAATATGCTGCAAAGCTTTTAGGTTTATGTGGTGATGAAATTAGACTTCCTTTAGTTAAAATAAAAAAAGAAACTGAAGATCAAGTTAAAAAGGCACTTTCCTCAGCTAACTTATTAAGTTAATGAAACAGAAGACCAGTCCTGGTTTAAAAATTATTTCTCTAAATCGTAAAGCAAGTTTTAATTTTTTTTTCGAAAATGTTTATGAAGCTGGATTAGTGTTAAAGGGATCTGAAATAAAATCTATTAGATCTGGAAAAGTTAATATCTCGGATGCTTACGCAATTGAAAGAGATGGGGAAATAATTTTAATTAATGCTCATATATCTTCTTATAAGCAGGCAAGTTATTCAGATCATAATCCTATGGATGATCGAAAACTTCTTCTTAACAAAAGAGAAATCAATAAATTAATCGGCAAGGTTAATAGAGAAGGTTTTACTTTAATTCCTACAAAATTATATCTTAAAAAAGGTAAAGCAAAAATTGAAATTGCTGTAGCTAAAGGAAAAAAACAGTACGACAAGAGACAATCAAAAAAAACTAGAGATTGGAATAGAGATAGAGCTAGGTATGTTCGAAAAACAAGCTAAAAATGTTATATTAGCTATAGGATCCAACCTTGGCAATAGACAACACAATATAGAAAAAGCGAAGTATTTTCTGAACTCAGATGAAAAAATTAAAATTATGTCATCCTCTGCTTTTTATAGAACAGAGTCATGGCCAAATAAAAAAGATCCATATTTTTTAAATATTGCTTTAAAATGCATCACAACTTTTAATCCAGGTGAATTATTTACATTTATAAAAAAAATTGAAAAATCTTTAGGAAGATCAAAATCTTATAAAAATGCACCAAGAACTTGCGATATAGATATAATAGATTTTTCCCAAAAAAATATACTTTTAAATAATATTGATTTAAAAATTCCTCACCCAAGGATGCATGATAGGGGTTTTGTTTTATTACCATTATTTGAGATTGATAAAAATTGGAAACACCCAAAAAATAATAAGAAAATTACTCAATTATTAAACAATTTATCAATAACAAGTCTAAGAAGTGTTAAAATTTTATAATTTCATGATATAAAAGAATTATGCTTAAATCTGACGACTTAATAAATAAAGTAAAATCTTATAATAAATTTCTAAACCCAGAAACATTAAGTAAAGCTTACGATTTTGCTCTTAAAGCTCATGAAAAACAAAAAAGAGATGAAGGTTCACCTTATATTATTCATCCGGTTGCTGTAGCCAATATATTAACAGACTTAAAACTTGATAGTGCAACCATCGCAACTGGATTATTGCACGATACTATTGAAGATACACAAGCAACCTACAAGACTATAGAGAAAGAATTTGGTAAAGAGGTTGCTGACCTGGTTGATGGTGTCACAAAAATATCAGCTTATGAAAATCAAGCTGCAAGTGACTCAAAAGCAGAAAATTTTAGAAAATTAATATTAGCTACATCGAAAGATATAAGAGTACTTTTAGTAAAATTAGCTGACAGACTACATAACATGAGAACTATACAGTTCGTAACAAAAAAAGAAAAACAGATAAGAAAAGCTAAAGAAACAATGGAAATATATGCGCCGTTAGCTGATAGAATGGGGATGAATAGAATAAGAGATGAATTAGAAGATCTATCTTTTCAAGTTTTAAATCCAAATGCAAGAAAGTTAATTAAAGATAGATTAGATCAGATAAAAGAGAATAATTTAAATAATTTTAATACAATATCAGAAGATTTTTCAAATCTGTTAAAAGAAAATGAGTTAACTGCTAAAATATATGGACGAGAAAAAACACCTTTTTCTATTTGGCGAAAGATACAACAAAAAAGAATTTCTCTTGAGCAAATAACAGATATTATTGGTTTTCGAATAATTTTAGATGATGTTTCATCTTGCTATAAAGCACTTGGTATTTTTCACAGTAAATGGAATTGTATACCAGGTCGATTTAAAGATTATATATCTTCTCCGAAAATAAACAAATATGAGTCTTTACATAGTGCAATTATAGGACCAAATAAAAGACCAATTGAAATACAACTACGTACAATGCAAATGCATGAATTTGCACAAAGAGGAATAGCTTCACACTGGAAATATAAATCTTCAGAAAAATTTAACTCACTAACTTGGAAAGAGTATGATTGGTTAGCAGACCTAGTTGAAATAATAGATAGAAATGAAAATCCAGAAGATTTTTATGAGTTCACAAAATTACAAATGTTTCAAGAAAACGTTTTTTGTTTTACTCCCAAAGGATCAGTTATAAAATTACCAAAAAATGCAACACCGATTGATTTCGCTTATGCTGTCCATACTCAAGTTGGAGATACAGCAATTGGGTGTGAAATAAATGGCAAAGAAAGTCCTTTGCAATCTATATTAACAAATGGCGATGTAATAAAGATTATTACATCTAAAAAAGTTTCTCCATCACTTCATTGGTTGACTTCTACTAAAACAGGTAAAGCTAGAGCAGCTATAAGAAGATATTGGCAATACCGTGATGCTGAAAATTTAACAAAAAAGAAAATATACAATACTAAACTTTGGATATCTCTACCTGATCAACCAGGAAGATTAGGTGAAGTAACGTCTCTCATTGGAGAAAATAATTTAAATATATCAAGTGTCGAAATGGTAGAAAAAACTAAAGAAAGTATAAATTTTCAATTTAATCTTATTATTGGAGACCTCAAAAACTTTACAAAACTAATAAGTGAGCTAAAACAAAAAGAATATAATTTTAAAATTATTAGACAAAAAGATAAAAAATATGCTTTCTTTCAAAGAATCTTTAAAGGTTTTAAGAAAAACTAACGCACTTCTAGAAGGACATTTTGTTTTATCATCTGGTTTACATTCTGACAGATATATACAATGTGCAAAATTATTAAGCTTTCCAAACTTATCTCAAAAAATCTGTTATTCTTTAAGTCAAAAAATAAAAAGAAAATTCAAAAAAATTGATTTAATTCTTTCTCCGGCGATTGGAGGAATAGTTATTGGTTACGAGATAGGAAAAATTTTAAAAAAGGAAACTATTTTTTGTGAAAGGGTTAAAAAAAAATTTACATTAAGAAGGGGATTTAAAATTAAAAAAAATACTAATGTTTTAATTGTTGAAGATGTAATAACAACAGGCAAGTCTAGTTTAGAATGTGTAAATCTAATAAAAAAAGCTAAAGCTAAATTAGTTGGTTTTGCTTGTATAATCGATCGTTCTAATAAAACAAATTTAAAAATTAAAAATAGACCTTTAATTTCTCAATTAAAAATAGATGCTAAAACTTTTAAAAAAAATAAACTTCCCAAGTATTTAAAAGAAATTCCTATAAGTAGTCCAGGTAGTAGAAGAATTTAATGAAAAGACTAGGTATTAATATTGATCATGTAGCTACTATACGTAATGCAAGAGGCGAGGGTCATCCTAGTATATTAAATGCAGCTATATATGTAATGAAACTTGGTGCAGATTCAATTACTATCCATTTAAGAGAAGATAGAAGACATATTAATGACAAAGATCTAATTACGTTATCTAAGTTTAAAAGAATTCCAATAAATCTTGAACTATCTACTAATAAAAAAATTATTAAATTAGCCCTAAAATGCAAACCAAAGTTTATTTGTTTGGTACCTGAAAAAAGAAATGAAGTTACCACTGAAGGTGGACTTAACTTAAAAAAAAATTATAAAAAAATTTCTAAAATAATAGAATTATTTAATAAAAATAAAATTAGAACTAGCTTATTTATTAACCCTAGCATTGAAGATATTAAACTTTCTAAAAAAATAAATACAAAATGTGTAGAAATTCATACAGGAAAATTATCAAGATTAGTTAGATCTAACAAAAATTTTAATAATGAATTAAAGAAAATAAAGAAATGTGCTTCATATGCAAAAACATTAGGCATTGAGGTTCATGCTGGTCACGGCCTTGATTACAAAAGTACGAATATATTATCCAAAATTTATGAAATATCTGAATTTAACATAGGCCATTTTATAATTGGAGAGTCAATTTTTTTTGGATTAAAAAATGTAATTAAAAAATTTAAAAAAATTTGCAAATAAATGGAAATAATTGGAAACGGTGTTGATATAATACAAAATTCAAGAATTAAAAAATTATTAAAAAATCCTAAGTTTTTATTGAGAGTTTTTTCAAAGAACGAAATAAAAGCTTCTAAAAAAATAAAAAATAAAACTAATTTTTTTGCTAAAAGATTTGCTGCAAAGGAGGCATTTGTAAAATCTATAGGAACAGGTTTTAGAAAAAATATTAACTTTAATGATATTTATGTCAAAAATAATAGATTAGGAAAACCAAAATTATTATTTAATAATAAAGTTAAGAACATAATGATAAAAAAATTTAAGTCGAAAAAATTTAATGTCTTTTTATCTTTATCTGATGAAAAACGTTATTCTATTGCTTATGTTATAATAAACAAATTATGAAAAAAGTTATTTCTGAAAATTTAAAGACTTTAGCTTATGCATTAGTGATTGCTGTATTTATACGGTCAATATTTATACAACCTTTTTATATTCCTTCATCTTCAATGGAACCAAACTTATTAGTTGGAGATAGACTTTTCGTTACAAAATATAGTTACGGTTATAGCAAACACTCATTCCCATTCAGCCCACCTATATTCAAAGACAGAATTTTAAGTAAAAGACCTGAAATCGGTGATGTTGTTGTTTTTAAGACACCAGCTGACAACAGAACTGACTATATAAAAAGACTTATTGGTATGCCTGGTGACACAATACAATTTATTGATGGTTTACTTTATATTAATGATTTAGAGATTTTTAAGGATATAAAATCAGATAAAGATATAATTTTTTGTGGTGATAAAACCATTGATGTAAACACTTTTGAAGAAAAATTATCTGATAAAACATTTAAAACTGTATATGGTAAATATTATACTTTTCAGAACTCACAAAAATTTATTGTTCCTGACAAACATTATTTCTTTTTAGGGGATAATAGAGATTGTTCTAAAGATAGTAGATTTTTAAGTAGTGTCGGTTATGTACATGAAAATAATTTAGTTGGAAAAGCGCAATTTATATTTTTCTCATCAGATACAAGAAAAGGAAGTATATTTGAAATCTGGAGATGGCATGAATTAATTAGAATTGATAGGTTTTTTAAAAAAATTAAATGAATAATCTTCATCAGCTTGAAAAAAAAATTAATATTAATTTTAAAAATAAAAGACTCTTAAAACAAGCTATCACTCATAAAAGTTATGACAAAAATGTTAATAATGAAAAGCTAGAATTTATAGGTGATAGAATTTTGGGCTTTGTAATTGCAAAAAAACTTTTAGAAATATTTCCATCTGACACAGAAGGTATATTAGATAAAAAATTAGCATCCTTAGTAAATAAAAATAAATGTTTAGAAATTAGTAAGAAATTTAATTTAAATAAATTTATAATGACAGGTAATAAACAGACAAAATCATATATTATTGAGGATAAGATCGTTTCTGATGCATGTGAGGCTTTAATTGGAGCAATATTTTATGATCAAGGCATTAAAATTGTTGAGAAATTTATATTAGATTTATGGTCTAATAATATATCAAACTCAGTTGAAACTAAGGTTGACGCAAAAACTAAATTGCAGGAGTACTCATTAAAAAAATTTAAAATTTTACCTATTTACAAAATTTTAAGCACAAGGGGTCCAAAGCATAAACCATTATTTAATGTAAGTGTTAAAATTAAAAATAATAAATATGTTGAAGGAAGCGGCTTATCAAAAAAAGAAGCTGAACAAAATGCAGCAAGTAAATTATTGGATAAAATTGGATTATAATGTATTGGGAGGATAAAGGATATTTGCTAAGTAAGCTTAAATATAGTGAAAATTCAATAATAGCTAACTTTTTCACTTCAGATCATGGTAAATTCTCTGGTATTATTTATGGAGCAACATCAAAAAAAATTAAAGGCTATCTGCAAATAGGAAATGTATTCCACTTAAATTGTAATATTAAAAACGAAGTAAGAATCCCAACCTTAAAAGTTGAAATTATAAATGCTGTAACACCTACTTTCTTTGAAAATCAGAAAAAACTTTATTGTATTTCATCTGCGATGAGCATGATTAAATTTTTAACTGTTGAAAACCAAACAAATAAGAAAATCTTTTATTTAATAAATGATTTTTTTACATTTTTAAAAAAAGATAATTGGATTAAAAATTATATTATCTGGGAACTAAATTTACTTAAAGAAATTGGCTATGATCTCGATCTTAAAAATATTGTAAAAAAGGAAACTACAGATAATAAAACTACATATTTTGTTCAATCATCGTCACAAAAAAAAGAAGTTCCTACATTTTTAGTTGATACTAAAATTGAAAACGTAGATAAAAAAGATCTTTTGAAAGGTTTTTTATTGTTAGGTAACTATCTTGAAAAAAAAATTTTATCTCCAAATAATATTAAGATCCCGAATTCAAGAATAGACTTTCTTAATCTGGTAAATAATTCACTTTAACTTTTTAGCTATTTTATCAGCGAAATAAGTAATTATTGCATTTGCCCCAGCTCTTTTAAAGCTTATAAGGGTCTCTATAATTGCCTCTTGGTTAAGTATTTTTTTTTCAATTGAGTTACATATCATACTATATTCACCCGATACTTGATAGGCTATGACAGGAATTTTATATTTGTTTTTTATTTTTTGTATAATATCTAGGTAGGGTAAACCGGGTTTAACTATAATCATATCTGCACCTTCTTTTATATCAAGGGTAACTTCTCTTAAAGCTTCGTCAGAATTTTTAAAATCCATCTGATATGTTTGTTTGTCTCCTTTGAGTAAATTCTTTGATCCCACAGCATCTCTGAAAGGGCCGTAGTAATTCGAGGCAAATTTAACTGCGTAAGAAATAATTTGTACATGCTTGAAACCGTTCTTATCCAATGTTTTACGTATTACACCAATTCTTCCATCCATCATATCTGATGGTGCTAATACATCACATCCTGCTGAAGCCTGAATTAATGCTTGTTCTGATAAGATTTTCACAGTTTCATCATTATCAACATCCCCTTTTAAAAAAACCCCATCATGACCATGTGATGTATAAGGATCTAGTGCAACATCACACATAATACCTATCTTGTTTTTAAATTTTTTTTTAATTTGTTTACATGCTCTACATACCAAATTATTTGGATTTAAAGATTCTGTTCCTAATGGGTTTTTAAGACTTCCCTTTGTATAGGGAAATAGAGCCACCATTGGTATACCTAAATGTATTGCTGATTGAACAACTGAATTTAATTTATCAAGAGAATATCTAAAAACACCAGGCATTGTTTTGACAGGTATTTTTTTGTTTTTACCATCTATAATAAAAATTGGCATTATAAGGTCATTTACAGATAAATTATTCTCAGTTATCAATTTTCGAGACCATTGGTGATAACGATTTCTTCTCAATCGTAGTTGTGGGTATTTTCCAGTGATAATCATTCTCAATAATTTTTTTATATGCGACAATAGTTATATGTATTATAAGAGGAAATAAAGTATTAATTTTTATATGAACAACGTTACCCCCTTAAATAAAAATTCTGCTAACAATCTTGTAGGCGATTTTCAAAAACAAAATATCAAATTTGATATCGATAAATTAAGAAATGCGTGTAATGAAGTTTTAAAAATTAAAGGTTTTGATACTAGCTTAGGAATACCACACTTCGCTGGTATATCTCTTAATCAAATACCAGGTGACCCAGACTCCATTAAAGGAAATAAAGTTAGAGGTGTATATTGGACAAAACCTGATGCAACAGGTGTAGAAGTTTCACGAGATGTAAAAATAGATGAAAGCAAGTATACTGAATTTGTAAAAGAATTTGAGCACACTTATTTTAAAGAAGTTTATGACGAATTATCAAAAAAATATAAACTTGGTAGAGTTAGATTGTTATTAAAAGAACCAAGATCAACACTTAGTTGGCACAGAGACCCCGAACCTAGATTACATATACCAATTTATACAAATCCAGGAGCCATTATGGTTATAGATAAAAGAGCTGAACATATGCCTGCTGATGGATCTGTATGGGTTACAAATAATCTAAAATATCACAATGCTTTCAATGGTGGTGAGGAAAATAGGGTTCATCTTGTAGCTTGTGTTTTAGACTATAAATTTAATTAGATTTATATATAATATTAGCTTGAGAAAAATTTTCATTTCTTCAGATCACGCGGGTTATTTATTAAAAAAAAAAATAGTAAATTATTTAGTTAAAAAAAAATTTAATTTTAAAGATTTGGGTCCATTTTCCACTAAAAGCGTTGATTACCCATATTATGCACATAAATTGGCAGAAAATGTCAAAAAAAATAAAAATTATGTAGGTATTTTAATCTGTGGTTCAGGTACAGGGATGAGTATAGCGGCGAATAAACACAGAAATATTAGAGCTGCTCAATGCTTTAGCCTCAAATCAACTAAATTATCTAGATTGCATAATGATGCAAATGTTATTACATTAGGCTCTAGGTTAATTTCAAAAAATGAGGCTATGAAATTTATTAGCGCTTTTTTGAATACAAAATTTGAGGGTGGAAGGCATTTGAGAAGAGTTAAAAAGATATAGGAGCAAATATGTCAAGTGAAGGTAAATATTTAAATGTAGATTATAAAAATTTTTTTGAAAAAAAATTATCTGAAACAGATCCAGAAGTTTATAAAGCCGTAACAGATGAACTTATAAGACAACAAAATCATATAGAACTTATTGCTTCTGAAAATATTGTTTCCCAAGCAGTTCTTGAAGCACAGGGTTCAGTTTTAACAAACAAATACGCTGAAGGTTACCCTGGAAAAAGATACTATAATGGTTGTGAACATGTTGATGTAGCTGAGTCATTAGCTAATGAAAGGTTAAAAAAATTATTTGATTGTAAATTTGCAAATTCTCAACCACATTCTGGTGCACAAGCAAATGGAGCAGTTTTCTTAGCTTTATTAAAACCTGGTGATACATTCATGGGTATGAGTTTAGACTCAGGAGGGCATATAACACATGGTCTAAAAATATCTATGTCTGGAAAATGGTTTAACGCTATTTCTTATGATGTTGATAAAAAAACTGAACTACTTGATTATGATTTAATAGAAAAAATGGCACTAGAACATAAACCTAAATTAATTATTGCTGGAGCAAGTGCATATTCAAGAGTTATTGATTTTAAAAGATTTAGAGAAATTTGTGATAAAATTGGAGCATACCTAATGGTTGACATGGCTCATTTTTCTGGCTTGGTAGCTGGTAAAGGTTATCCTAATCCCGTTGATCATGCACATGTAGTTACATCTACCACACACAAAGTATTTAGAAGCGCAAGAGGAGGAATTATTTTAACTAATCACGAGGATCTCGCTAAAAAATTTAATACAGCTGTTTTTCCTGGATATCAAGGAGGACCGTTAATGCACATAATTGCTGCTAAAGCTGTTGGATTTCTTGAAGCATTAAAACCTGAATTTAGAGAATACATCAGTTCAGTTTTAGCAAATGCAAAAATGTTAGCAGAAACTTTAAAGAATAATGGTTTTAAAATTTATTCTGGTGGTACTGACACACACTTAATGTTAGTTGATCTAAGACCTTTTAACGTAAAGGGAAATATAGCTGCAGATAGTTTATCAAGGGCAAATATTACATGTAATAAAAATGGAATACCATTTGATACAGAAAGTCCAATGGTTACATCGGGTATCAGGTTAGGATCACAAGCTGCAACCACTAGAGGTTTTGGTTTAAAGGAATTTGAAAAAGTTGGTAATTTGATCACAAAAGTCATAAAAGGATTGTCAGAAAATCCGCAAGATAACAGTAAAGTAGAAGCTGAGGTTAGGAAAGAAGTTGTAGATCTTTGTTCAAACTTCCCTATATATAAGCATTTAAGATAATACTTAAAAACAAAATTTATGATCTGTCCGTGCGAAAAAAAAGGAGAAACTTCTGTTGTTGATTCACGCCCTACCGAGGATGGAACTGCAATTAGAAGAAGAAGATTGTGCTCATGCGGGGAGAGATTTACTACCTTTGAAAGGATACAGTTTAGAGAATTAATGGTAGTAAAAAAAAATGGAAGAAAATCAGCTTTCGACAGAGAAAAACTATCTAAATCTATTTATATAGCATTAAAGAAAAGACCAATAGACACTGACACTGTTGAAAAGTTTATTACAAAAATTTCAAGATCATTAGAGGAACTTGGACAGAGTGAGATTTCATCATCAACAATCGGCACTATGGTTATGGAGGGTCTTAAAGATCTTGATCCTGTTGCGTACGTAAGATTTGCATCAGTTTATAGAAACTTTAGAGAAGAAAAAGATTTTATACAATTTGTTGACAAGATAGATGTCTTCAAAAAGAAATAAATCAAATAAAGATGATAATTTTTTCATGGACCAAGCTTTAAGCTTGGCTTCTCAAAATTTGGGCTTAACCGGCGAAAACCCGTCTGTTGGTTGTGTATTAATAAAAGGCAATCAAACTATATCTGTTGGTGTTACAGGAATTAATGGCAAACCTCATGCTGAGGTAAATGCAATCAAAAATTCTAAAGAAAAAGTAAAAGGCTCAACATTGTATGTTACACTTGAACCTTGTAATCATTATGGAAAAACTCCACCATGTACAAATTTTATTAAAAATAAAAAAATTAAAAAAGTTGTTTATGGTATTAATGATGTAGATAAAAGAACAAGTAAAAAGGCAAAAAAATTTTTTAAAAAAAATAATATTGAAGTCATAAATGGCATACTGTCAAAAAAAATTAATAAGTTTTATAAAAGTTATTTTTATATAAAAGAAAAAAAATTACCTTACGTTATTGGTAAAATTGCATCCTCCAAAGACAATTTTATCAAATCTAAAAAATATAGATTCATTACTAATACCGACTCACAAAATATTTCTCATTTATTAAGATATCGGAGTCATGGAATTTTAATTACACATAAAACTTTAAACTCTGATAATCCAAAATTAGACTGTAGATTGAATGGTTTAGAAAAGTATTCTCCAGCAAGAATAATATTAGATAAAAACCTCAAATTTAAAAAAAATAGTTATCTAATTAAAACTGCCAAAAAAAAACCTACATATATTTTTTATAATAAAGAAAATGCAAAAAAGATAAATTTTTTAAAGAAAAAAGGTGTTAAAATATTCAAACTTAAATTAAAAAATAATTATTTTAACCCAGTAGAAATATATAAAAAGTTATACAGAAATAATATATTTTACTTATTAGTTGAAGGCGGATCAAATCTTACATTAAATCTTATGAAACATAATGCGTTTAATGAGTTTTTTCATTTTAAGTCTAATAAAAAACTAAAGAAAAATGGTACTATTAAATTACATAATCTTGATAAAATCTTAAAAAATAAATTTAATAACTCCGAAAAATTAAATTCTTTTACAGAAAATGACCAAGTCTTAAGGTACTATTAATTATGTTTAACGGAATTATATTTAATCAAGGTAAAGTAAAGAAGATTGTAAACAGAAAAAAGGGGATTAACCTATTTTTAAAGTCAAATTTAAAATTATACAAAAAGGATTTAGGTGTTTCCATATGTTGTGATGGTGTATGTCTAACCTTAATTTCAATTAAAAATAAAATTATTGAGTTTTATCTGTCAAAAGAAACAATCAAACGATCAAAATTTAACAAATTAAAAATTAATGATATTTTAAATCTTGAATTACCATTAAAGTATGGGCAAAAAATATCAGGACATATTTGTCAAGGACATGTTGATACAGTAGCTAGAGTAAGTAAAATTTCTAAAGTTGATAAATCATCGATTTATGATTTTTCAATAGATATAAATTATAAAAAATATCTTATAGAAAAAGCTTCAATTTTAATTAATGGCGTGTCACTTACCATTTCTAAGGTTACTAAGAATGGTTTTCAAATATGGGCTATACCACACACATTAAAATTAACAAATCTTAAAGATCTAAAAAAAAATGATATTGTAAATATAGAAATAGACATTTTATCAAAATATATAAAAAAATTTTTTAATGAAAAAAAATAATTTTACAAAAATTGAAAAAATTATAAGCGCGGCTAAAAAAGGCGAAATGTATATTTTAGTGGATGACGAAAATAGAGAAAATGAGGGTGATTTAGTTGTGCCAGCATCTAATATAACAGCAAAAAAAATAAATTTTATGGCAAAATATGGTAGGGGACTAATATGTTTGTCCCTCACAGGCAAACAAGCAAAAAAATTAAATTTATCACTAATGTCACCTGTGAATAAATCAAGAAATCAAACTGCATTTACAGTTTCAATAGAAGCAAGAAAGGGTGTTACAACAGGAATTTCAGCAAAAGATAGATATGTAACAATTAAAACAGCAATCAAACAAAATGTTAAAAAAAAAGAAATAGTTTCTCCTGGACATATCTTTCCAATTATTGCTAAAGATGGAGGAGTTTTAGTTAGAGCAGGACACACTGAGGGTTCTGTTGATATTTCAAAATTAGCTAACAAAAATCCATCTGGTGTTATATGTGAAATAATGAATGACAATGGTAAAATGGCTAAAGGTAAAGAACTCATAGAATTTGCTAACAATCATAAACTTAAAATTGGTAGAATAGACGATTTAATAGCTTACCGATTAAAGGTAGAAAAATTGGTGAAATTAAAAAAAACCGACTCTATTAAAATACAAAACCAAAAATATAAAATTAAAGTGTTTGAAAATATGCTAGATGGATCAGAAAATTTTGCCCTAATTAAAGGTAAAATAATACCTGGAAAAAAAATTAGAGTAAGAGTAATTTCGTCAAACTTAGTACAAAATTATTTAATGGGTAAAAAATTTCCAGATTTATTTAACAAAACAATTAAATATTTTAAAAATTTCAATAATTGTGTTTTAGTTTTTATCAAAGATACTAATTTAAAATCTGTTACACAAACTTTGTCAGTCTTCAAAAGTAATAAAAATTATAAAAAATCAGATCAAATGATTAGAAATTATGGTATAGGAGCACAAATTATTAAATCCTTAAATATTACAAAAATGATCCTAGTAACTAGATCACCAAAAAAGGTAGTGAGTTTAGAGGGTTTTGGAATTAAAATAATAAAACAGGAAATCATAAAATGAAAAAAAAAATATTTATAGTTGTAGCCGATTATTATAAAGATATTTCAACTGGTTTATTAAATTCAGCAAAAACAAAGTTGAAAAACTCATATACAATAAAAATTATAAGAGTGTCAGGAGTTTTTGAAATACCAGTTACAATTTCAAAAAATATTAAAAAATATGATGCTTTTATAGCTTTAGGATGTGTAATTAAAGGACAAACACCACATTTTGAGTTTATCTCTTCAGCAGCGACTAACTCAATCATGGATTTATCAATCAATTTTAAGAAACCTATCGGAAATGGAATTTTGACATGTTTAAGCATGAAACAAGCAAAAGCAAGAAAAAGAAAAGGTGCTGAGGCTGCCAATGCAGTAATTTCTGTTCTAAGTCAATAAATTATGTCAAATACTAATAAAACAATTATAAATTCAAGAGTAATAATTATTCAAAAATTATATGGAAAGTTATTTAATGATGATGAAATTATTTCTTTCCCCAAACATAGATTTAAAAAATTTATAAAAGATGTTGTATATGGAACTATCGAGAGAGATGAAGTTATAAATGATGAATTATCAATAATTTCACAAAATTATAATTTAAAAAAATTAGACAAAATTATAGTTATTATTCTAAAAGCTGCAATTTTTGAATTTTTATATAGGTCTAAAACCCCAATCAAAATAATTATTAAGGAATACTTAAATGCATCAAATTTCTTTTTAAATTCATCACAAACCAAATATCTACATTCTATTATGGATCAACTTGGAAAAAATATTAGAAATAATTATGAATGAGTTTAAAATAATAAATGATTATTTTAAGGTATTATCAAAAAACAACCCAGCTGCAAAAAATCTGAACGATGATGTTTTTCATGACAAGAATACCGGGCTAGTAGTATCTGTTGACACTTATAACTCAGATATTCACTTTAAAAGTTTTGATCACCCTCACTATATTATCAAAAAAATTATTAGGTCGTCACTATCAGATCTAATTTGCAAAGGAGTTGTTCCAAAATACTACTTTTTATCAGGTGGTGGTAATAAAAAAATTTTTACAAAAAAAAATCTTTCTTTAATTTCAAAATCTTTAAAGGATGAACAAAAAAAATATTCAATTGTTATTGGTGGTGGTGATACAGTTTACTCAAAAATTCCGTCCTTCTCAGTTACTGTAATTGGTTTTTCAAAAAAAATTGTTGAGAGAAATTCTGCAAAATTGAGTGATGATATTTATGTAACTGGTAATATTGGTGATAGTTATTTAGGGTTAAAATTTATTAAAAAACAAAAATCTTTTTCGAAAAAAATAGAAAAATATTTTATTAATAAATATTACTGTCCAGATATTCCTTATAATTTTTCTAAAAAATTACCTATATTTGCAAATACATCCATTGATATATCAGATGGTTTAATTTCCGACATGGAGAGATTAATTAACAATCAAAGACTATCTTTTGAGCTTAATGTTAACAATATTCCTATCTCATCAAATTTAAAAAGTTATTTAAACAAAAATAATTTAATGAAGGAAAAATTTGTATTTTATGGTGATGATTACCAAATATTATTTACATCTTCAAAAAAAAACCGCAAGCTAATTAAATCAATTGCTAATAAAATGAGTCAAAAGGTTACGATTATTGGGGAGATAAATAACAATTATAAAAAAAATACGCTTTTGTTGAATAATAAGTCATTAAAATTAAGCAAATACAAAGGATATTTGCATAAGTTATAGAAAGTTAAATATTGCCTTTTGTATTTATTTTTGTAATGTCCGGGTTTTTAACATTACTAAATAACTATAATTAAAGGAATTTATGGAAGACTCAGCACTAAATATACTCCAATTAATCATTTTATCGGGTTTACTATCAATTGTTTACGGCTTTTTTACAGGAAAAAATATATTAAATTCGAGTTCTGGAAATCAAAAAATGCAAGAGATTGCATCAGCTATTCAAGTTGGAGCGAGAGCATATCTAAATAGACAGTATAAGACTATAGCGATTGTAGGAGTAGTAGTTTTAGTTATTATAAGTTATGCTTTTAGCATTTTAGTTGGTTTGGGATATCTAATTGGAGCTGCTTTATCTGGTTTGGCAGGTTATGTTGGTATGCTTGTATCTGTACAAGCAAACGTACGAACCGCAGAAGCATCAAGGAAAGGTTTACCCCAAGGACTCTCAATTGCATTTAAATCTGGTGCTGTTACTGGAATGTTAGTTGCTGGTTTAGCCCTTTTATCTATCGCTGTTTATTATTATTTATTGTTATCTTTTGGTGTTGATGAAAGAGAAATAGTAAATGCTCTTGTCGCACTGGGATTTGGTGCATCTTTAATTTCAATTTTTGCAAGACTTGGTGGCGGAATTTTTACAAAAGGTGCGGACGTAGGTGCTGATTTAGTAGGAAAAGTAGAAGCTGGTATTCCAGAAGACGATCCAAGAAATCCGGCAGTAATTGCGGACAATGTTGGAGATAATGTAGGTGACTGCGCTGGTATGGCTGCTGATTTATTTGAAACTTATGCGGTTACTATTGTAGCTACAATGGTTTTATCATCAATATTTTTTCAAGGTGATTTAAATATGATGGTTTATCCATTATCTATTGGTGGAGCTTGTATAATCACATCAATTATTGGAACTTTTTTTGTTAAACTAGGAAACTCAAAGAATATAATGGCAGCTTTATATAAAGGATTTATAGTTACTGCGGTAACTTCAGTTGCTATATTGTATCCAATAACAGACTATGTTTTAGGTTTAGAAAACTCATATAATATATCTGACAAATCATTCACTGGTATGAGTTTATACATTTGCGGTATAATTGGTCTTGCTATTACTGGTTTGATTATATGGGTTACAGAATATTATACAGGCACAAATTATAGACCTGTAAAAAGTGTTGCGTCTTCGTCTACAACTGGTCATGGTACAAACGTAATCCAAGGATTGGCAGTATCTATGGAAGCCACGGCAGTTCCAGCTTTAATTATTGTAAGCGGGATATTATTAACAAACTATATTGCTGGTCTTTTTGGTATTGCAATAGCCGTTACTACCATGCTTGCATTAGCTGGTATGGTTGTAGCATTAGATGCTTATGGCCCTGTTACTGATAATGCAGGTGGTATTGCCGAAATGTCTAATCTACCAAAAAATGTAAGAAAAACCACAGATGCATTAGATGCAGTAGGTAACACTACTAAAGCAGTTACAAAAGGTTATGCAATTGGTTCAGCCGGTTTAGGTGCCTTAGTTTTATTTGCAGCTTATACAGAGGATATAAAACATTTTTCAAAAGTAGCTGGATCTCAATTAGAGGGTATAGTCGTAACTTTTGATTTATCAAATCCATTTGTGGTAGTTGGATTATTAGTTGGTGGAATGTTGCCTTATTTGTTTGGCTCTATGGGTATGCAGGCAGTTGGTAGAGCGGGTGGTGCTGTTGTAGTCGAGGTAAGAAGACAATTCAAAAAAATTCCAGGTATAATGAAAAGAAAAGCAAAACCTGATTATGGTAAATTAGTTGATTTATTAACTAAAGCTGCAATTAAAGAGATGATTGTCCCATCATTGTTGCCGGTATTATCACCAATAGTTCTATATTTAATAATTTTACCAATAGGTGGACAAGTTGCTGCATTATCTTCAGTTGGTGCAATGTTGTTAGGAGTAATAATTACTGGATTATTTGTAGCTATTTCTATGACCGCTGGTGGCGGAGCTTGGGATAATGCAAAAAAATATATTGAAGATGGAAACTTTGGAGGCAAAGGTTCTGAGGCTCATAAAGCTGCAGTTACAGGTGATACGGTTGGTGATCCTTATAAAGATACAGCAGGCCCAGCTGTTAATCCAATGATTAAGATAACAAACATTGTAGCCTTACTTTTATTAGCAGTTATAGCTGGATAAGAGGTTATTTTTTTTTCCTTTTTCCAAGGGGGTCGTTTATTTTTTGTCTCATACTAGATAGAAAATCATAAACAAAAGATCTTTTTCTATAAACAGGGTCAGTGGAATTTTCAGCAAATTTTAAATCTTTCATATCTTCTTTTTTATACAATTTTTTACTTGCTAACAGACCGACTTCATCTATCTCTAATACAAGTACATTATTTACTAAAGTTTTATTTCTTCCTAATTTATATATTTTTCCAGTAGAAAATTTTCTCTCTATATAAATCCATACATCATTATCAAATGAGCTTTTTGTGGATGGTTCGCCCAATATTTTAATAATATCATTTTTGTTTGTTTTATTAATTGTTAATTTTTCATACTTTTTTTCTAAAAAATGAACACCGTGGTGATTTACTACTTTATTAAACGAACAACTTAAAATAAAAATAAATATAAAACTATAAAAGATAAATTTCATGGCTAATAAAAACTATATTAATATTTATAACAATTTAGTTAAATACTCTAGGAATAAATCAATTTTTTCTTTATTTACGGATAATGATACCTTTTCAGATCGACTTTTAATCTTTTTTTTTCACTTTGGTTTCTTTTTAAAAGAGTACAAAAAAACCCAAGATAAAGAATTACTACAAGAGGTATTTGATTATGTTATTAGAGAACTAGAAATAAGTATACGTGAAATTGGTTATGGTGATGCATCAATAAATAAAAAAATGAAAACTTATATAAACTCCCTTTACTCAATTTTAGAAAAAATTGATAATTGGGATAATCAAGATGTGAGTAAAAAAAGTGATATATTTCAAAGTTTTTTTAATTATGATGGTGATACAGTTAAATTAGTTAAATACTTCGATAAATATAGTACTTTTTTAAAAAAAAATTCTTTTAATTCATTCTTAAACGGTGTAATTAATCTAGAAATTTAGTTATGGCAGTACCTAAGCGAAAAACATCAAAATCTAGATCTGGTAAAAGAAGATCTCATATAAGGGTTTCTTCAAAAAACATTATAGAAGACAAAAAAAGCGGGGAATACCGTTTGTCTCACCATCTAGATCTTAAAACCGGCATGTATAAAGGTAGACAAGTTTTAGACCCAAAAGAATAAATAATCTATAATTAATTAATGGATAAGAAAATTAGAATTGCAGTAGATGCGATGGGTGGAGATGGTTCACCAAAAAAAATTATCGATGGAATTTCTGATCACAATAAAAAATCTAAAAATATTCATTACTTAATATTTGGAGATAAAGAGATTATTTTAAAATATATACCCAAAACTTTACATAATCATTGTTATGAAATTATTGATACCAAGGATCGTGTAGAAGGCAAAGATACACCTTTAGAAGCAGCTAAAAGAGGAAAGAACACTAGTATGTGGCTTTCTATAGAAAGTGTTAAAAAAAACAAAGCAGACATTGTTATATCTGCAGGAAATACTGGAGCTTTGTTGGTCATTTCAAAGCTTAATTTAAAAATGATTGAAAATATCGACAAGCCAGCTTTGTCGGCACTTTGGCCTAATAAAATTGGAATGAGCGTAGTATTAGATCTTGGTGCAAATATTGAATGCAATGAAAAAAATTTAATAGATTTTTCAATTATGGGCGCTTCAATATTTAAATCATTGTATCCTGATGAAAAAGCTAAAGTTGCTTTATTGAATATTGGATCTGAGGAAATGAAAGGAAATGAGGTTTTAAAAAATACATATCAAAAAATGTCAAATATAAAAAATTCTGATTTTGAATTTAAAGGTTTTATAGAGGGAAATGAATTAATGAATGGTAATGTTAATGTTATAGTTTCTGATGGATTTACTGGTAATGTAGCACTTAAGACTGCGGAGGGAACAGCAAATTTTATAACCAATGAATTAAAAAATGTATTTAAAAACAATTTTTTAGGTAAATTTTCAGGTTTGATAAATTATTTTAATTTAAGTAAATTTAAAAAAAGATTAGATCCAAGATTGTACAATGGTGCTATATTTATTGGACTAGATTCACCAGTTGTTAAAAGTCATGGAGCGACAGATTATATAGGATTTTCAAATTCTTTGTCTGTATGTGAAAAAATTGTAAAAGGAAATTTAATAAATAAAATAAAAGAAAATATCTATCGTGAGAATTAATCTTACTAAAAAAGATATAATCAATTCTATATATATGCAAATTGGTTTTTCTAAAAAAGTTTCAGAAAACCTTTTTGATGATATTTTAGATCAAATTGTAGAGAATTTAATAAAATATAAAAAACTAAAAATTACAAATTTTGGTACCTTTATAGTTAAAACCAAAAAAAGTAGGCCAGGTTATAATTTTAAAACCAAACAAAAAAAGACTATTCCTGAGAGAAGCGTAGTTTTGTTCAAACCATCAAAAGAATTTAAAAATTTTATAAATAATAATGAACAAAAAACTTAATAACGCGTACAAGACAATTGGAGAAGTTGCCGAGCTATTAAATCTTAAAAATGAGAAAAATGGTAAATTAAATACCTACATCTTAAGATTTTGGGAAAAAGAATTTAAGCAAATTAAACCTAAGCTAATGAATAATAAAAGAAGATATTATGATAAAAATACAATAAATTTATTGAAAAGAATTAAATTTTTATTAAAAGACCAAGGTATGACAATCAAAGGTGTTAAAAATATAATTAAAGATGAACGATTTATTCTTGACGATGAAATAAATCTCCCTATAAATACACCAAAAAACGATTTAAAAATAAGACTAAAAAAAATTTCAAGTATTTTAAAAAATTTAAAAGAGAAAAAATAAATGGCAAAAAAAACACATGTAAAAGTTAGATTAGTTCCAGAGTCTAAACCTGATAGTCCTTTCTTTTACTATGTAAAAAAACCTGCTGGTGGAGAAAAAGCTAAAGTGAAACTCAAAGCTAGAAAATATAATCCTTCAACAAGAAAACATGAAATTTTTGTAGAAAAGAAATTGCCACCGCATAGTAAATAAACTATTTTTTTTTAAAAACTCTTCTTTCGTAATCAATATAAGACCATATCATATTTTTCCATATTCTATTAGTTATCTTTGGGTCTATTTTTTTAGAAATCGATTTCTTTTTTATCTTTTTTAATATCAAAGATATTCTTTTTTTATCTACAATTTCATTTTTATATTCTTTTAGTTTGACAACCTCATTTACTAAATTTGTCCTTATTTTTATGATATCAATTAATTTATTGTCTAATTTATCAAGTTTTATTCTTAAAATATTTAGTTTTTTTTTATTTTTTGGCGACATTTATTCAATTGGTTTTAACAAAAATTAATATATTTATTCAATTATGTATATAGATAATATTTCAATTAAGAAAAGTATTACTTCATGGCTTTTATTTATGTTTTGGATTATATCAATCATGATAATAGTCGGAGGTCTTACAAGACTCACTGACTCTGGTTTATCTATTACTCAATGGGAATTATTTTCGGGTTTTATTCCACCATTAACAGATATTTCGTGGAATAAATATTTTGATCTCTATAAAGAAATTCCTGAGTTCAAATTACAAAATTACGATATGACTATGGCTGAATTCAAAGTCATTTTTTGGTGGGAGTGGATTCATCGTTTCTTAGGAAGATTAATTGGAATTTCTTTTTTAATTCCTTTAATTTATTTTACTTATCGTACGAGTTTCAAACAAATGTTAAATTATTATATAATTTTTTTCCTAATTTGTTTTCAAGGTTTTATTGGCTGGTACATGGTTTCAAGCGGTTTAGTAGATAGAATCGATGTTAGTCACTATAGATTAGCCGTTCATTTGATGATTGCCTTTATTATACTTTCTTTAATTTTGTGGAATTACCTTGATTTAAAAGCTTTAAATTTTCCTGAAAGAAGTATTAGTTTTTATCTATCTTTATTTCTACTTTTCATAATTTATGCTCAAATCTCAATCGGTGCTTTTGTTTCTGGTATGGATGCTGGTACTATATATAATACATGGCCTTTGATGGGTCCTAGTTATTTTCCTGACGATAATAAAATTTCTAACCTTTTTGCTTTATCTGCATTTAATGATCCATCCTTAGTTCAATTTATTCATAGAAATTTAGCTTATTTAATAATTTTCTTTTATATCTATATCCTTTTTAAAATTTATCGAAACAAGCTTAAAAGATTGTATGGTCCAATAAATTTAATTGGATTATTTTTAATTATTCAAGTGATCTTGGGAATTTTTACTTTAATAAATGGTGCACAGATTTACTTAGCATCTATGCACCAGATAAGTTCTATTTTTTTAGTCAGTTCTTGTATTTATTTTTTATATTTAAACAAACAAGTTACTAACTAACAGCCTTTAGACTTGGTTTTCCTGAAGCATCCAATGCTTGTTTTAAATCAGCTATAATATCATCTGGATGTTCTATACCAATTGAAAGTCTAACATAACCAGGCGTTACACCAGCAGCTAAAAGCTCCTCAGGAGTCAATTGGCTGTGTGTTGTTGTTGCCGGGTGTATTGCTAAGCTTCTTGCATCACCAATATTTGCAACATGATAAAACATTTTTAAAGCTTCTATAAACTTTTTACCAGCTTCTACACCGCCCTTAACTTCAATACCGACTAATGCTCCATTACCTCCAGAAAAGTATTTTTTAGTCCTATCACCGATCGCACCTTTATGAAGGGTAGGGTATATAACACGCTCTACATTTTTATGTTTTTGTAGAAAGTCAACAACTTTTGTTGCATTAGAGCAATGTTGTTGCATTCTTAAAGGAGCTGTTTCAAGACCTTGAATAATTCCCCATGCATTATCAGGTGCTAACGGTGCACCTAAGTCTCTAAGTAGACATACTCTTGCTCTAACAGCAAATGAAACATTTGCACCAGTTAATTGAGGCACTACTTCACCCCATTTTGCTCCACCATAACTCATATCAGGTTCATTAAACAATGGTTGTCTTTTAGGATCTGCTGTCCAATCAAAATTACCACCATCAACTAAGCACCCACCAATTACAGTACCATGACCACCAATAAATTTAGTTAATGAATGAACTACTACAGCAGCACCATGATCAAGTGGTTTGCATATAATCGGTGCAGCAGTATTATCCATTATCAACGGTATATTATGTTTTCTTCCTATATCTGAAACCTCCTTGATAGGAAAAACACGAAGAGCTGGATTTGGTAAAGTCTCTGCATAAAAACATCTAGTTTTTTCATCAATAGCTTTTTCAAAATTTTTAGGATCAGATGGATCAGCATATCTTACCTCTATTCCTAATTTTTTTAATGTATGAGTAAATAAGTTAACAGTACCACCGTAAAGATCAGTTGAGCTAACAAAATTATCTCCAGCTTGACATACATTAACTATTGCAAATGTTGATGCAGCTTGGCCAGAGCCAACTGTTACACAGGCTAAACCATTTTCTAGTGCCGCAACTCTTTTTTCAAGTACATCATTTGTTGGATTCATAATTCTTGTGTAAATATTTCCAAATTCTTTTAATGCAAATAAATTTGCAGCATGCCCTGTATTGTTAAATTGATATGACGTTGTTCTATAAATTGGAACAGCTACCGCAGTAGTAGCTGGATCACTTCTGTAATCACCACCATGTAATGCAATAGTTTCCGGATTTTTTGTTTGTTTTGACATTAATTTCCTCCCTTTTTATAATTTTATTTTATTACAGCTAGACTGAATGTCCAATTTTTAAAAAAACCCTTATTGTATAAGCTTTTTTTGGGATTAAAATACAACCTATTAATTGACATACTAATTAATTAAAAGTATTAATCCCACACAAATGACTAAGTTTATCAAAAAATCTGAAATAAGCTCTGATTGGATAGAAATTGATGCAACAAATGCTGTTGTCGGAAGACTAGCAACTATAATTACTAAAATTCTCAGAGGAAAAAACAAAAATACTTATTCACCACATGTTGATCATGGTGATTTTGTAATTGTTAAAAATGTCGAAAAAATTAAATTTACAGGACATAAGTTCCAAAATAAAAAATATTATAAACATACTGGTTATCCTGGTGGTATCAAAGAAATTACTCCACAAAAACTGAGTGAAAAAAATAGACCAGAAGAAATACTTAAATTGGCAGTAAAGAGAATGTTACCTGGTGGTGTTTTATCAAAAAATCAGCTTAGAAAATTAAAAATTTATCCAGGTGAAAATCATCCTCATTCAGCGCAAAATCCAAAAATTTTAAATGTATCTAAAATTAACAACAAAAATTTAATTAGAAATTAATATGGAAGTAAATACAAACTCATCTAACGAAATTAGTAAATCTGACTTAAATTTCAAAGATGGTAAATATGCGACTGGTAAAAGAAAAAAGTCAATTGCAAGAATATGGCTTAAAAAAGGTACTGGAAAAATAATTGTAAATGGAAAAAATTATGAAAATTATTTTAAAAGAGCTAACCACAAGATGCAATTACTTAGACCTTTTGAAATATTAAATCAACAAACTAACTATGATGTTAATTGCAAGGTAAAAGGTGGTGGTTTAACAGGACAAGTTGGTGCCATGGTTAACGGTATTTCAAAAGCATTAGTAATGATTGACCCCGAGTCTAAATCCACTCTTAAAAAAGAAAAATTAACCACAAGAGACTCTAGAGCCGTTGAGAGAAAAAAATACGGTCATAGAAAAGCTAGAAGAAGCTTCCAGTTTTCTAAAAGATAATTTTTTTTTCCATATAAACTGTTATAACTAATCAATGTCTAAAATGAATGTTTTAATAGCCGGTGCAACAGGGTATCTAGGTATAGAATTAATAAAAATTTTAGCAAAACATAAAAAAGTTAAAATTAAGTATCTATGTGGAAACAGTTCTGTTGGAAAAAAAATTACAGATTTTGATAAATCAATTAAATATAATTTACCATTAATTACAAAAATTACTAAATCTAGAATAAACGAATGTGATATAATATTTTCAGCACTACCTAATGGAGAGGCTCAAAGTATCTCAAAAAATTTAAAAAAACATAATGTTTTAATTGACCTTTCTGGAGATTTTCGTTTAAAAAGTTCAAAAGAATACTTAAAATGGTACAAAAAAAAACATAGTGCAGTAAGTAATATTAAAAAGAGTATCTACAATTTACCAGAATTATCAAATTTAAAGTTAAAAAATTACCAAATTATATCTTGTCCAGGATGTTATCCTACATCTATATTAATACCATTAGTTCCATTAATAATAAAAAAAATAATTAAAACTCAAAATATTATTATTGACTCAAAATCTGGATATTCCGGCGCTGGCCGGGGAGTACATAAAAAATTTAAAGATAAAAATCTGTACGAATCTTTAAGTGCTTATGGAATAACCTTACATCGTCATAATTCAGAAATTATGCAAGAATTAAATTTTTATTCAAAACGTAATATCAAATTTACTTTTACACCACATCTTTCACCAATGTTCCGTGGAATACTAAGCACTATATATATTGATATGAATAAAAATATTAACCAAAATAAAGTACTAAATGTTCTTAAACAATATTATAAAGGGAAAAAATTTATTAAAATTGCAAACAAAGATAGCTTTTTAAGTACTAATGATGTGATAGGCACAAATAAGTGTATAATATCAGTTTGTAAATCTAAGTATAAAGACAAAATTATTATATTGTCTGCGATAGATAATTTAATTAAAGGTGGTTCAGGCCAGGCAGTACAAAATATGAATTTAAGATTCGGTTTAAAAGAAAATGAAGGTATTCAATGATAAGATTATTTTTGCTTCTCTTGATTTTGTTAAGTTCTTGTAGTCTAAATAATAATAAAAATTTATCTATGACTGTAGATTTTGATAATTTTTACAATTTAAGTATTATTGAATATAAGAAAAAACTCGAGAATTATAATAAATCAAAAAATTACCCTGATATTGATAAATGAAAAAAGTATACAATGTTGCAATAATAGGTTTAGGTCAGATTGGTTCATATCTTTATAAAGAGGTTTTAGCTAAAAAAAACGAAATACAAAAAAAAACTGGTAAAATTATTAATATTGTTGCAATAAGTGCAAAAAATAAAAATAAAAAAAGAAATTTCAAAATTAGTAAAAAAATCTTTTATACAAATCCATTAAAAATAATTTCAGAAAAAAAAATTGATATAATATTTGAATGCATAGGTTTGTCAGATGGAATTTCAAAAAAAATTGTTGAGAAAGCAATTAATAAAAAAATACATGTTATTACTCCAAATAAAGCATTAATTTCTAAACACGGGGAATATCTGTCTAAATTAGCAATCAAAAATAAAGTCAATTTAGAATTTGAAGCTTCTGTAGGCGGTGGTATCCCAATTTTAAGAACAATCAAAGAGGGACTTGCTACAAATAAAATTCATAAAATTTATGGAATACTTAATGGCACTTGTAATTATATTTTGACTGAAATGGAAAAAACAGGGGATACTTTCAAAAGTGTGCTCAAAAAAGCACAAGATCTTGGATATGCCGAGCCAGGTAATCCTAAATTAGATTTAAATGGTTATGATACATTAGCAAAAGTAAAAATTCTTTCTGCACTAGCCTTTAATAAAAAAATTTCAAAATCAAATTGTTTAATGGAGGGTATAGAGAGCATTGAAAGTAAAGATTTTGACATGGCAGAACAATTAAATTTAAGGATAAAACTTTTAGGAATTACAGAAATTTTAAATAATAAGCTTTTCGAAAGGGTCCACCCATGTTTAGTCAGGAAAAACACCTACATAGCTAACGTCAGTGGTGTCATGAACGCTGTAATTCTTGAGGGTATGCCGGTGGGTCAATCGGTTTTACAAGGAGAGGGCGCAGGTCCCGGTCCAACTTCATCTGCTTTAATGTCAGATTTTTTATCTATTTTAAGAGGGAATATAAAATTTCCATTTGGATTACCAAATAATGCTAGGGAGAATGCTAATACATATGATGATAAAAATTATGAAAATTCATTATATTTAAGATTTGAGGTAAATGATAAACCAGGTGTTTTATCACAAATTACAAAACATTTAGCAAAATATAAAATTTCAATTCAAAGATTAATACAGATACCTGACAACGCTAGGAAAAAAGCTTCAATTATAATAATTACTCACAGTGTTAAAGAAAATAATTCAAAAATATGTTTAAAATCTATTAATTCAATAAAAAATATAATTAAAAAACCCGTTCTTATAAGATTATTTTAATGGAAATATATATAAAACTTTTCGAAGTAATATTTCCTGTCTTTTTCATCATTGGTATTGGATATTATATTGGCAAAAAAGATAAAAAATTCGATACAAATTTTATCACTAACTTTGCTGCTAATGTAGGTTCACCTGCCATGATAATTTATGCACTGAACGTCAAAAACATCTCTTTTCAAACATTTGTTGATTATTTTTGGTATTATTTATTAGCAATTCTTGGTTTTGCTATTATAGGAGTTATTTTCTTATTTCTTGTTAAATCAAAAGATATTATAAGAGAGCTCCCTCCATTCATGATGCCTAATACAGGAAATATGGGTTTTCCTATTTGTTTATTTGCATATGGATTTGAAGGTTTAGGTGTTGCTGCTGCAATTACTGCTTTGATAATTCTTTTTCATTTTACTGTAGGTGTATTTTTAGCTGATAGAAGGTTTAGTTTTGATGTTATATTAAAAAGTCCGCCTTTTTATACTATCATTATATCCGTGTTATTACTTTATTACGACATTGAACTACCTGTGTTTGTTGAAAATACTACATTTTTATTAATGTATGCTACAATTTTTTTAATTTTAATGTCTTTAGGTATAGCATTAACACGTCTTAAAGTTTTTTCATTAAAAAGATCTTTAATTTCTTCATTTGCACGTGTTATTCTTGGTCCTGCTATTGGTTTTGCAATTATTTATTATTTTAATCTATCTGGATTTGCAGCTGGAGTATTATTAATTCAATGTTCGATGCCAAGTGCAATTTTAAATTTCTTAGTTGGCTCTATGTACTCACCAAAGGAAAATGTCGACAATGTAGCAAGTATGATTTTTGTTTCTACAGTAATTTCATTTATTACTATTCCAATTATTGTATTTATTTCATTAAATTACTTTCCTTAATGAAAGCCGTAACATTTAATTTACTAGCTTGGGTAATGCTCCCAATAATGGATGGTATTGCAAAATATTTAAGTTCTGATCTTCCTGTTTTGCAAATTACTTGGGCAAGATATTTTTTTACAGTTTTTTTTACTTTACCGATAATATTTTTCTTATTTAAAAAACACTTTGTTTGGACAGCAAATCCTAAATTACAATTCTTAAGAGGATTGATACTTTTGATTGCTAATATTTGTTTTTTTTATTCAATATCAATAATATCACTTGCCAAAGCTTTAACTTTAGCATTTATAGCTCCACTGATAGTCACCGCATTTTCACCTTTTTTTTTAGGTGAAAAAGTTGGTTATAGAAGGTGGTTAGCTGTAATAATAGGTTTTGTTGGCACTTTGGTAGTAATTAGACCAGGATTTGTTGAAATAAACTTAGCGAGTATAGCAGCTTTAATAACAGGAATTATGTATGGATTTTATTTAATTATAACACGAAAATTAAGTTCATCTGACAATCCACTATTAACTTTATTATTAACTGGTGTAGTAGGGGCTATAATTATTTCTTTAATCATGCCAATTGTTTGGGTGCAACCATCATTAACTCAATGGTCATTAATGGCCGCTGTTGGAATATTTGCATGCATAGGACATTTCTTTTTAATTTTATCTCTTAAATACGCAGATGCTTCTAAACTAGCTCCCTTTAGTTATTTCGAAATAGTTACTAACATTTTAATTGGTTATTACTTCTTTGGCGACTTCCCAGATAAATGGACTTTTCTTGGTCTTTTTATTATTGTTTCCGCAGGTTTTTATATATTTAGAAGAGAAGTCATTAATAAGTATAACATTTAATAAAGTATAAAATTGTTTACTATATATTAATTCTTTACTTTAATATATTATTATATACCGTTGTAATTATTGAATAATTTAATTATAAATTATTAATAAAAATTAATCATTTATAAGATAAATTATTAAAAAAATAGCAAAAATATAATTGATAATAAAATCATAACTTAAAAAAGGATAAATACTTAAAAATCCAATAAATACTTCATTTTTAAACACCTATAGACATTCAAATCATAGAATATTAAAATATCTTAAAGTCTTTAAAACGTTTTTTTTATAAGCAATGCATAATTAGAATATGCCATTTAAACGAGCAGGGAAGGGTCTATTTTTAACAAAACATTGATTACAGTACAACTGAAGGGAGAAATTCTTTATTAAATTGCTTTTAATGAAAAATCATTAAAAAATGTTGATTTTGTTAGCTTTTTTGACTTATAAATACTCTTAAATTATCTTAAATTTTAATTTTTTCAGATCTTAAAAGTTTGATCTTTTCTCTAATTCCGCCTCGTCCAGAGTAACCTCCAAGGGTTCCATCTGATCTAATTACTCTATGGCAAGGGATTTTTGGGGCATAAGGGTTTTTTGCACAAGCATTAGCTACAGCTCGAGCTGCTTTAGGCATTTTAATAGCTTTAGCCAATTGTTTATAAGTAATAACTTTGCCTTTTGGTATTGTTTTCAGATATTTCCAAACTTTGATTTGAAATGGAGTTCCCTTCATAAAGAAAAACCCCTGTTTCCTTGCACTTTTTACGGTGCAAAGAACAGTAAGTTTTGGCACGTCGTTGTATGCGCTACCGCCATGCCTCCCGCTTCACGATTTTAGCGCTACTCCGCGAAGCTTTCTGCCCCCTGGGCTTGGTCCTCTCGGCCTTTCCCCAGTTGGCCAGTTAAGAGTTGCCTCTTAATTAATCCCCTTATAACATCCAAGATCGGTTGTATTAATCACTTTTTAGTTGTTTTATAATTGTTTTTAACAGTGGTGGATAGTGGGGATAATTTTAGTTCATCAATAAAAAAAGCAGCACGAATATACTGATAAAGAATATACCAAATATTATCATTAAAATTCTATTTTTACTTTGATCCGAAATTTTTGACCAAAAATGCATGATAAAAAATATTATTATGGGAACACTTAAGCCTATGAGAACATATTTTGGCATTAATTATTTCTAACTTATTTGCTTGACATTAGAAATGCGTTATATTATTACTAATGATAATTAATTGTTATCAATAGTAATTATATGAATGAACTGACAACAGACCTAAAATTGCTTCATGAGGCAACTTTAAATAACCTTAAAAGTTCTAAAGCTAATAACACTTTGAGAGCATATAAATCAGACTTTAAAGACTTTGGAGCTTTTTGTGTAAAACATGGTTTGAATTCATTACCATCAGAGCCAAAAATTGTCTCTTTGTACTTAACCCATCTTTCTAAGAATTCAAAAATCAGCACCATAAGAAGAAGATTAGTGTCTATTAGCATGGTGCATAAACTCAAAGGACATTATTTAGATACAAAACATCCGATAATTGTTGAAAATTTAATGGGAATAAAAAGGGTAAAAGGAAGCATTCAAAAAGGAAAAAAACCTATATTAATCAATCATTTAAAATCAATAATTAATGTAATAGATGAGCAAAAAATTGAAAATATTAAGAAATTTAGAGACAAGTCAATTATCCTAGTTGGCTTTGGAGGTGGCTTTAGACGAACTGAGCTTATTTCAATTGATCATGAAGATCTTGAATTTGTACCTGAGGGTCTTAAAATCACTATCAGAAGATCAAAAACTGATCAATTCGGTGAGGGAATGATTAAAGGACTACCCTACTTTACCAATGAAACTTATTGCCCTGTAGTAAATCTTAAAAAATGGTTAGAAATTTCTAAAATTAAGTCTGGACCTATATTTAGAAGATTTTCAAAAGGCTTATCTCTAACAGAGAAAAGATTGACCGACCAATCAGTAGTTTTATTAATGAAAGAGTATTTAAATTTAGCAGGTATTGAAAATAAAAACTTTGCTGGACATAGTTTAAGATCAGGTTTTGCTACGGTTGCTGCTGAGGCTGGAGCAGATGAACGTAGTATTATGGCAATGACTGGCCATAAAACAACTCAGATGGTAAGAAGGTACATAAGAGAAGCAAATATATTTAAAAATAACGCATTAAATAAAGTGAAAATTTAAATTGATATCCAATTTTCAGGCCAAAAATTTTTATTATTTGAAGGATTGATATTTTTAGGTCTAATACAAATTTTATTAGGATTTTGATTTAACCATGCACCCCACCAATGGAATGATGAAGGACCAACAATAAAATGTTTGCAATAACTAAATAGATTAAAATCATTAATTACACTATTATTTACTAACGTATAATTTTTAATTTTAATTTTACTTAACAAATCATTAATATTATTATGATCATTAGACCAAATAAAATACTCAGGATTTGAAACTTTTGAATTTATATAATCAATTGATTTGTTAGTATAATTAACGATGCTTTCTTCAAAAGAATTTGATTTTTCAATATTTTCAATACTTTTAAGATCTTTTTGATCTGAAAATCTATTTTTTCTTATATGTAATGATACAGAATTTGAATTTTTGATTTTGTCAATCAGTGGATTATCTGCATCAATTAAATCTTTTTTTGGTGTTAAAATTTTAGATAACTCAGATTTAAAATTACTAAAATAGATAGAATTTTCAAAATTTCCTTGAATATAAAGATTATCAGAAATTTTTTTTGAGTCCACATTAATTAACGTTTCAACAATTTTTTCATTATCTTTGATAATTTTTTTTTCAATTAAGAATTTTTTTTTGTATAAAAAGTTATCTATAAATATTATCAATTTTTTTTTAATTCTTTTAAATGACGTGTCAAAAATCATTTTATTATCTGCAATATTTTGATCAATATTCAACTTATCTAGCATGTACACTTGATGAGGTCTTAATAAGTTTTTTTTTTTAGAATATCCACTACGATTATCGATAAAGAGATTATAATTAAATTTTTTTGATATTGAAAAAGCAAAAGCATACATAAAAATTTGATTTCCAAGACCCTCAGAAATTTCAACAGTTAGTTTTTTTTTCATTTAAAAAATTTATAAGTTACATATTTAGTTTTACTAATTATATAATCAATAAGATAAACAAGATTTATTTTTGGACTCACTAAAGGTCCATCATATATTTTACCTCTTCTTAAGTAATGTTTCGTGAAAAACTCAACTGTTAATTTCCACTTTAATAAAAATGTTTTTTTCCCTTCATTTCTTATAATCTTCTTATTTTTTCTAGTTGTGACTGAGCCAAAATGATAAATTCTTGAATTAGACACACTTTTAAAGATTCTATTACCTTTCATCCAAAGTTTCATATTAAGATCTGGGTCAGAAGCGAAGCCTGGATTATATTCTTCGCTAAAACCCCCTACTTTTTCCCATAAATCTCTCGGTACTAAATGTGGTGCCCAATGACTTCCTTGTAAATCATTAAATTTAAAACTCATATAATTTTCTAAGAGTTTCTCTTCATTAAAATCCTCAATTTTTTCGCCACAATCGAATTGTATATGTTGTAAACTACCCTTAACTGGACCAGCAGGTGATATTTGGGTCATTGAAAGATAATAATTATTAGTATTAATATTTTTCATTTCTATAATTAACGCACGATCCCAATTTGGTAAAAAATACATATCATCATGTGAATATAAAATGTAACTTTTAGAGCTTAATTTAAAAGCTTTATTTACTCCACTACACAGACCAATATTTTCAATTGATTTAGAATATAGAATACTTTCATTTTTAAGATAATCTTCTGTTTCTAAGTCTTCGCCATTTAAATGAACAATTATTTCATGATTAAAGGATGAATTTTTTTTGATAGAATCTATGGTTAATTTGCAGTATTTGTAATTATTATGACTCGGTATAATGATTGAAAATTCCATGATAACAATCTTAATACAATAATTATTACAATTTTATGACCAAAAATACCAAAAAAATCGATACTGCTTTAATTGGCTGTGGTTATTGGGGTACTAATATAGCAAAATCATTAATTGCAATTAAAAGGACTATTTATGTTTACGATCAGAATCAAAATAATTGCAAAATTTTAAAAAAAAGATTCTCTAATTTTATAAATATTGAAAAAAATTTATCAAATATCCTTGCTGATAAAAGAATTAAAAATGTAATTTTAGCTACTCCACCAAGTAAAAACTTTAAATTACTTAAAATATTTATAAAAAATAAAAAAAATATATTTATTGAAAAACCAGGTTTAAAAAACTTAAAGGAGATTAATTATTTTAAAAAATTTAAAAATAATAAAATACTTATGTTTGGTTATATTTATATGTTCAATAATTATATTAATTTTATAAAAAAATTTGTTACAGATAAAAAAAATGGAAAAGTACTATATTTAAAGTTTCAAAGACAAAATTTAGGACCAATAAGAAATGATGTAAGTGTTTCTCATGATCTATCTTCGCATGATTTAAGTATTCTATATTATTTTTTAGGAGATTTACCAAAAAATGTTACCGAAAGTAGTTATTCAATTTTAAAAAAGAAGCTCCCTGATATATCCAATCTTAGCGCTAAGTTTAAAAGCATGTATATAGACATACATAATAGTTGGTTAAATCCAGATAAAGTAAGACGTATAACAGTAGTAACAAAAAAAAAAATGTTATTGTTTGATGAAATGAAAAAAAATAACAAAATTGTGATATATAATAAATACGCCGAGTATCCAAAAATTTCTGAATTTAATAATAAGTTTTTTAGACAAAAAGCAAAAATATATTTTGGAAAAAACTATTCACCAAATATAAAATCTAACAATCCCCTTCTTGATGAGTTAAAATATTTTTTTAGATGTATTAAAAAAAATAAAAAACCATGTACGAACATTGATTTTGCTCAAAAAATTTTAAATGTTTTAGATAAACTTTATTAAAAAGTATTTTCAATTATATTCTTTGTAATTTTTTTGTTGTTGAAAAGTTTGAAATATTTTGATTTACCGTTTTTACCATACTCATCTATTTTTTTTGGATTACTTAACATGTATTCAATCTTATTCCCTAAATCATTTAAATTTTTATAAAAACCAACTTCATTTTCATTAAAATAATGCTTAAATTTAGTCTTTTCATCAATAAATGTAAAAATTCCATTTCCAATTAGCGCAGCAATTCTGTTACTTGATGTGAATTTAAGAGGTTTACCTCTACTTAAATTTAATGACATTTTACATTTAATTAACTCCTCATAAAAATTGTAATTCCATTTTGGAGGTTCATTAGATATTCCTAAAATATTATATTTAATATTAGGAAATAACTTCATTAGTTGGTTAATAAAAATTTCGCGTTCATCACTTTTGCCTTTCTTGAGTTTTCCAAAATTAACTCCATGACTTAGCGCAAAGAATAAATCTTTATATCTGTTTTTATATTCATATATTTTTAAATTTTCTATATTTTGATCTACAGGGATCGGTAGATAATTAAGTTTTTTTTTATGTATTGTAGTACTTATTTCATCAGGATGCGTAGTTAGATAGTAATTATCTATCAATTCATTATTATTCTCAATTAAATTAAGATTGCTTTTCCAGTTAGGGCCCTCTCCCCTATGGCCTAATGCATCCTCATACCATAAAATTATTTTTGAATTATATTTTGATTTAATTTCAGATAGAGTATCATATTCTAATATATTATTATGACCTAAAACAATTAAATTTGGTCGGTAATTTTCAGCTATATTAGTAATCTTTTCATTAATAAGAGTATTATTTTTAGTTACTAAATTTTTAGATAAATAATTTCTATAACTAAAATTAATTACATCATGATCGTTTCTAATAAAACCTTTTGAGAGTTTATTTGCTATAGATATATTAAATAAACGATGATCACTTCTTTCATCAAATGTAGATATATGTAATATTTTAAGCCTCGAACCTTTATTAAAATTAAAATTAGAATTCAAAAAGAAATTTTTTATATTATCAATTTTATTAACATGATCATTAAGTCTGTGTTTAACATTTTTAAAGTTAAGCTTTTGTATATATTTTCTGTAATTACTATTTTTAATGAGTTTTTTAATAATTTTAAATAATTCTTGCTCATTTATTTTTTTTATAAACAAGGAATTTTCAAATGTTTCAGGCAAACCACCTTTCATTGAAGTAATTGTCGCACAACCAAAAGCAGCAGACTCCATTGCGGTTCTACCGAATGGCTCCTGCCATCTAGATGGAACGACTGAAATAGATGACTTTTTATAATAATTTAATATCTTATCATGTGTAACCCAATCTAAGACTTTAAAACGATCATGTTTAAAATTAAATTTTTCTCTAGGTTCATTACCTATAGCTAATGCTCTCCAATCTTTGAATTTATCTAATATCTTAATTACAGCTTTACAATAAATATCAAAGCCTTTTGATGAATTTAGTTTTCCAGTAAAAATTATCAATTTATCTTTTTTTGGAAAATTTTTTATTGGACTAATAGCAGGATAAAGAATCTCTGCATTGTTTCGGTGCTTATAGGGTAAATCTTCAAAAAATTTATTTTTTACCCATTTACTAACAAAATAAATTTGATCTGTATTTTCAGCAATAAATAATCTTTCTTTTATTGATGAGGACGATCTTAAATCTTGAGGATTATTGTGAAAAATAAAAATAAGTTTAGCTTTTACTTTTTTTTTAATTAAATAAAGCAATGATTCTGGTCTATTATGAATTTCAATAATTTTAAAATTATTTTTTAGATATTCTTTATATAGCTTATTTGTATAAGATATATTTTTTTTAACAAAAGAATTTCCAATTTTCAGATTTTTAAAATTTTTTAATAATGGTTTAGCATTATCTTCAAGATTACCAAAAACTAAGGATCTTTTTTTTAATTTACTTTTATTTAAATACTCTTTTACCCAAATTGATGCAGCTCCTGCACTTTTTTCTGTAAAGTTTTCCTTATATGGTAATAATATTGCAATATCTTTCATATATTTTTTAAAATTTTTTTGTATCTTGCATGTTCATTTTTTAAATTTTTATCATTAATCCTATTCTTTTTTAAACTTAAAATATTTTTTCTAATTTTTTTAATAGGTTTACCGTAATACATATAACCTGGTAGAATCCTTTTATTTTTTGTTATTATTGACCCCATACCTATCATAGAAAATGATCCTATAACTTGATTTTGATGTACAATCGTCTTTATACCCAAATTAGCTTTTTTCATTATATGGATGTTGCCACCTAGAATAACATTGCTACTTAAAACAATATCATCCTCTAAAAAGCAATCATGATCAATTGTTGTTGAGTTCATTATATAATTGTTATTTCCTATATGAGTTATTCTTTTAATAGATGTAGGTAAGTGTATATTTGTATATTCATTAAAAACATTACCATTACCGATTACTATTTTTCCAATATTTTTTTTATTTTTCCATTGTGCTTGATTACCAATTATCACATATGGCCCTATAGTATTACCTCTTCCAATGATAAGCGATTTCCAATTAATAACTGCAGTTGGATGGATCAAATTGCCTTTTACTTTTTTAAACTTTAGCATTAGATTTAATTTCTTTTCTAAGTTTATAATTTTTTTTAAGCTTATATTCTTCTCTCATTGCTTTTTTTTTTGATAAAAACTTTTTAGAATAAATTAATATCCATTTTCTACCTTTGGTGAATTTGGCTCCCTTTCCATTATTATGTAATTTAATTCTTTTATTAATATTATTTGTATATCCTACATAAGAAATTGTCTTATTTTTGTCTTTGCTAATGATTAGATATACATAATAAAACATTATGGCGGTCCCTAGGGGAATCGAACCCCTCTTTCATGGATGAAAACCATGTGTCCTAACCGATAGACGAAGGGACCAAATTTGCATCTTTTATTGCAAAAAATAAAATTTATCAAGTTTTTATAGTGTCTTCACTTACAACAGTTTTGCTCATATTTGAGCTTTTATGTGTAACTAAAGTTTCTGTTATATATTTGTTGTCTTTGATATTAACCCCATTTACTAAATCACCATTCGTGATACCAGTTGCACAAAAAATGCTGTCGCCCTTTATAATTTCTTTTAAATCATACTTTTTGTTTAAATCTTTTATTCCCATTTTTTTAGCCCTAGAAATATCTTTTTCATTTTTAAAAAGAAATCTACCTTGAAATTTACTTCCTAGCGCATCAATTGCAGATGCAGCAAGAACTCCTTCTGGACCACCGCCGATCCCTAGAAAAATATCCACGTTATATTTTTCATTTGTAACTAATAACGCCCCTGACACATCACCATCCGTTATTAACTTTATTTTAGTTTTCATATCTTTCAGTTTATTGATAAGTTCTTTGTGCCTTGGTCTATCTAATAAACATGCAGTTACATCTTTAATATCTTTGTTCATTGAATCTGCAATATTTTGTATATTTTTTTCAAGAGAAAAATCTAAATCTGTAGCATCAAAAGGAACTTTACCTGATACGGCAAGTTTATCCATGTATGTTTCTGGCGCATTAAATAAATTTCCTTTTTCAGCAATTGATATTACAGATAAAGCACCAGGTAAATTTTTAGCAGCAAAATTTGTACCTTCAAGTGGATCGACTGCAATATCTAATTCCAAATCTCCACCAGCTCCTAATTTTTCTCCTATATGAAGCATTGGCGCTTCATCCAGTTCACCCTCACCAATTACAACAACACCATTAATTTTAAGTTTATTAATTTCATTTCTCATAGAGTCAGTTGCTGCTTTATCAACTAACTCTTTATCATTCTTACCTAAAAATTTTAAACATGATATAGCTGCACTTGAAGTAATTTTAACCATATCGGCAACAAGTTTTTTATCTAATGACACTAAATATTTTCTTTCGATTTTTTTTCTAAATTTACTTTAAGTTTGTTTTCAAATTCATTTAACCTTTTCCAAACAGAAATTAATTCAACAATAATTGGCCAACTTCTAACTAAGTACTGAAGTGATGTCTCTACTCTTCCAAATGCTCTTATGATTTGCTGAACAAATCCGAGTGTAATTGCACCCGTTACAATTGTTGGAGCTAATGCTAGGTAAGGAACTATTACCATACCTTGAAGATAACTCCATTTTACGGCATTAAAATATAAATAATGAAAATACATTTTATAATGTATTTTTCTTACACCTCCATAAAGGTTATCTATTTTATCAGGTCTAGCACTTTCTTTAAAATCTTCACCTAAAACTAGTTCTTTTCTATATGCTGCTTCTTCTTTCTGAATATCATATTCTATACCAGGAAGCTTTATACCTACTGCTGCCAGTATAAATGTGCCTCCTAGTGCTGAAATAATAGCAACCCAAACTAATGCATGATTCACCTCACCAATCCAAGGAAGTACAGTAATACTTTTTGAAAGTCCCCAAAGTATTGGTGTAAATGCAATTAGCGTCATTACACTTCTCAAAAGCTCTGCCCCAAGACCTTCCATTATTCTTGCAAATTTAAGTGTGTCTTCCTGAACTCTTTGTGAAGCTCCCTCGATTGACGATGCTAAATCCCATTTATCATGATAAAAATCAGCCATTGCAGTTCTCCACCTAAATGTCCAATGACTAGTAAAATAATCACTAAAGATAACAACTAATATATATACAGCTGCAATTTTTGCGAATGTAAAAAGATACGCAATAAATTCTTTTTCAGAAACAGCACCAGGTTCAGCAAGTGCTTTTTGCAAAGTATCGTAAAACTCACCAAACCATTCATTAATTCTTACATCAAGTTGAACTTGATACCATGTTGCCACAAGGATAAGAACAGTTCCACCAATACTCCAAATATGCCAACGTTTATCAGTGAAAAATTTAAACATTATTTTGTAAAATTATCAGCGTAAGATTTTTTAATTATTTTTCTTACTTTAGGTTCAACTACTTCGTAATTAATTTTATTTTTTTTTGCGTATTTAATTGCATTTTCTACTGTTGAAAATTCTAGATTTACTTCATTATCTGTATTAGTAGAACTTTCCCATCCCATCAAAGGATTTATACCAGGTTTATTGTCTTTAAATTTTAATATCCATTTTTTAGTTTTTGCCCTTCCCGACTGCATGGATGTTTTTGTTGGTTTGTAGATCAAAGCTTTTTTCATAAAAATGGTCGGGGCGGCAGGATTTGAACCTGCGACCCTCTGGTCCCAAACCAGATGCGCTACCAGGCTGCGCTACGCCCCGATTGTGATACTAATACAGTAGATAAGGTTAATTTCAAAGTATAAATAGATCAAAAATAAAAGAAATTTGATAAGAATCTGGTATAAAAGATAAAATGATAATTACATGCCCTTGTGACAAAAAAAAATTTAATGTTGATGCTTCATTAATTCCTTCAGAAGGAAGATTGTTAAAGTGTGGTTCATGTGGGCGTAAATGGCATTACAAATTAGAAATTTTTAATAAAGATGACATGAAAAAAAAAAAGGAAGTTAAAATTAAGAAAATTAACCCACTAGAAAATATTCCTAATGAAGTCGATAAAATAATTAAAGATGCAGAAAATATAAAATCTGAAGATAATGTTGCGATTTATAAAAATGCTTCAAATTATAATTTATTAAATCTTTTCTTTTTATTTATTATAAGCTTGATAGCTTTTATAATAGTATTAGATACCTTTAGATTTCAAATTAACAATATACTTCCTGGCTTTGATTTCTTAATGATAAATTTTTATGAAAGTCTAAAGGATATATATTTATTCTTTAAAGATTTAATTAGATAAAATGATAAATTATATTTCAAAACCTTTTAAATGGTTTTTCAAGTTAGAAGCTGCTAGTGGTCTTATATTGCTTATAAGTGCAATATTAGCATTAATTATTAGCAATTCAGCATATTCATCTTATTATTTTGGATATCTTGAAAAATACATATTTATTGGTTTTAACGAAATAGGATTAAAACTTAGTGTGCTTCATTGGATTAATGATGCGCTTATGGCTATTTTTTTCTTTTTTGTAACATTAGAAATTAAAAGAGAATTTTTACAAGGTGAACTTTCTAATATTAAACAAGCATTACTCCCAATAATAGCTGCAGTTGGAGGAATGGTAGTACCTGCACTTGTATATGTATTAATTAATTTAGGTGACCCAGAAACACTTAATGGTTGGGCAATCCCATCTGCCACAGATATTGCATTTTCCCTTGGTGTTCTATCATTACTCGGAAAAAGAGTACCACTATCACTTAAAGTTTTTTTAACAGCTTTAGCAATAATCGACGATTTAGGTGCTATTTTAATTATAGCGATATTTTATTCAGGTGATCTTAATTTAAAATATCTTTCTCTAATGTTTTTAGCATTTATTATTTTGTTAATTATAAATAAATTTAATATTAAGAAATTCCTACCATATTTAATTATAGGATTATTCTTGTGGGATTTTACTCACAATTCTGGAATACACGCAACAATTGCTGGTGTACTTCTTGCAATGACTATACCTCATAGAGAAAAAGAAAAAGATTTCTCTTTATTAATCAAAGTTGAGCATGCGATAAGCCCATATGTTGCATTTGGGATAATGCCTTTATTTGCATTTGCAAATGCTGGTGTTTCATTAGACGGATTATCTCTTGGGTCACTACTTGATAAAGTTCCACTAGGAATAGTGCTTGGATTGTTTGTAGGTAAACAATTGGGTGTTTTTGTTTTTTCATACATATCAATAAAATTAAAAATTGCTCAAATGCCAAGTAATACAAGTTGGTATAATTTTTATGGAGTTGGAATACTTACAGGTATTGGTTTTACAATGAGTTTATTTGTAGGAAATCTCGCATTTGTTGAAAATATGCAATATATGGATGGTGTAAAAATTGGAGTTCTTACTGGGTCATTATTATCCACTCTAGCAGGATATTTTTTAATATTACTAACACCAAACAGGTAATTTAAAAATATGAAAAAAAAAATATATATTATATTAGTAATTATAATGTTCAATTTAAATTCTACAGCAAATGCAAAATATGAAAAATTATTTTTTGACTTTAATATTAAAAGTAATAATGGAGATATCTTAAATTTTAAAGATTATGAAAATAATGTTGTACTAATTGTTAATACAGCTAGTTACTGTGGTTTCACAAATCAATACACAGACATGCAAAAACTTTGGGATAAATATAAAGATAAGGGATTACTAGTGCTTGGCGTGCCCTCAAATTCCTTTAATCAAGAAAAAAATGATGACTCAGAAGTTAAAAAATTTTGTGAAGTAAATTTTAATATTAATTTTCCCCTGACTTCTATCACTAGCGTTAAAGGAGACGATGCACATGAAATTTATAAATGGGCAAAAGAAAATCATGGCAAATCAGCAATTCCAAAATGGAATTTTCATAAAATTCTAATAAATAAAGATGGTAAGGTAGCAGAAACATACTCTTCATTCACAAATCCTATGTCCAAAAAAGTAATATCAAAGATTGAAACTTTGCTAGAAAACTAAGCTTAATCCATCATGAGCTGGAATTATATTTTTTTTAAGTTTGTTATTTAATTCATCGTAGTCTAAATCTGAGTGTAAATTTGTCAATACTGCTTTTTTAGGAGAAAAAAGTTCTATTAATTCTAAAGATTTGTTTAAATTTAAATGTGAGGGATGATTTCTATACCACAAACAGTCAATTATCAAAAATTTTAAATTTTTAAAATGCTTATAATCTTTTTTCTGTATTTTACTTACATCGCTAATGTAAGCTAACTTATCATTAAATATATAACATATGCTTTTAACATTACCGTGTTCGACACTTATACATTTTACGGTAATTTTCTCATTTTTTTTTTTAAAATATAAATTTTTTTTAATAGGATGCATTTTTAGTGTTGCAGGATATTCATATGAATTCGTATCAAAACAATAGGAAAAATTTTTATAAAGATAATTCCTAGTATTTAAATCTGCATAAATATCCAAAGTTTTTCTATTTTTTATAAAAAAAACTCTAAGATCATTTATGCCGTGCGTTTGATCAGCATGCATATGTGAATACAAAACTTTGTCTATTCTAGTTATTTTATTATTTAATAATTGCATACGTAAGTCGGGGGAAGTATCAATTAAAATGTTAGCATTATAACTTTGTAGTATTGCAGAGCATCTTGTTCTGTAGTTTTTTTTGTTTTTGGGATTACATTTTCCAAAAAAACCATCTGCTCTTGGTACACCCATCGAACTACCACACCCTAGGATTGTAAATTTCATTTTAAGACTTAAAAAATAAATTGTTAAAGTTTTTAGTAGTAAAATCAATTAAGGTTTTACTTGGTACGTTTTTTATAAATGCTAATTTATCTGCAGTATATTTAATAAATGCGGGTTCATTTTTTTTCCCCCTCATAGGTTCAGGTGCTAAAAAAGGACTATCGGTTTCTATCATCAATTTATCTAATGGAATAGTTTTAAATGTATCCTGAAGTTTATTAGAATTTTTAAATGTAATAATTCCACTTGCAGAGAAAAATGCATTTAGCTCTAGTAATTTTTTTGCAAATGAGGTGCTCCCTGTAAAACAGTGCATCAAAATTTTAAGATTTTGATGATAATTTTTTTTTAAAATTTCATAGGTTTCTTTTTCTGCACTTCTTGAATGTACAATTAATGGTAATTTTAATTCAATAGCCGCTTCGATATGAGTTTCAAAGCTTTTAATTTGAGCCTCTTTTTTACTATTATTATAGAAAAAATCTAAACCAGTTTCACCAATACCAATAATTTTTTTATTTTGTTTTACGGATGAGATTATTTCAAATTTATTTATTTCATTTTTATCAGCTTCATGAGGGTGGATACCAAAAGTACCATAAATAATTTTATCTGAATTTATAATTTTCAATATATTTTTATAACTTTCTTTTGTTGTACAGATTGTAAGTAACTTTTCTATTCCTTCATTTTTCGATCTTTTAATTATATCCTCTAAATTTGAAGAAATAGGCTCATAATCTAAATGACAATGTGAGTCTATCATTATGTAATTTTATTAAATAATATTTGTATCTTATTAATTTTATCTCCTTTATTTAGAAAATTATTATCTAAAATTGTCTCAAAGTCTATATCTTTTTCAGATATATTAAAAATATGAAGTGCCTTTAAGGAAGACTCGGGAATTATTGGATAGAGTAAAATTGAAATTTTTCTTATGATTTCAAGTGCAACATATACGATCGTATTTAATCTTTTTTTATCTGACTTTTTTTTCCAGGGTTCTTGATCATTAAAATATTTATTAGCTTTAAATAACTGATCAACTATAAAATTTAAATAAAAATTTATATTTTGTTTGTCTATTTGATTTTTTAAATTTTCGAAATTAATTTTAAAGTTATTTAAAATTTCCACATCATCCTTGTTAAATTTATCTAGCTCTGGGACTTTTAAACCAATGTTTTTTTCACAAAACGAAATTACTCTTTGACATAAATTTCCATAATTATTTGCTAAATCACTATTTATGCAATTTTCTAATTTTTCATTTGATATATTGCCATCATTTCCAAATGAAACCTCTTTAAGTAAATAATATCTCAATGGATCAAGACCATATTTATTGATGATTTCAATTGGATCAAGAATATTACCTTTTGACTTTGACATTTTTTCATCACCTGAAAGTATCCATCCATGACCATAAATTCTTTTGGGCGGCTTTATATCAGCGGCTAACAAAAAAGCAGGCCAGTATATTGCATGAAATCTTAAAATATCTTTTCCTATAATGTGAACTGATGCTGGCCAAAATTTTTTGTATAAATTATCATTAACATTCGGATAATTAAGTGCGCTTAAATAATTGGTTAATGCATCAAGCCACACATAAATAACATGATCACCGTTATTTGGGACCTTAATTCCCCACGAAAAGGATTTTCTACTTATAGATAAATCTTTAAGACCACCTTTTACAAAACTTATTACCTCATTTTTTCTTGTCTCTGGCAGGATAAATTCAGGATTATCTTCATAAAATTTTAATAATGAACTTTGCCATTTGGATAATTTAAAAAAGTAAGACTCTTCCTCAAGCCATTCAACTTTTGATCCAGAGATTTTAGATATTTTTGAACCATTAACCTCCTCTATCTCATCATCAGCATAAAAAGCTTCATCTGATACTGAATACCAACCAGAATATTTAGATAAATAAATCTCTTTCTTATTTTCTAATATATTCCAAAGATTTTCTACTGACTTCTTATGTCTGTCTTCAGTTGTTCTTATAAAATCATTATTTGAAAGATTTAATGTTTTGCAAAGGTCTTTAAATGTTTTACTAATTTCGTCGCAAAAATTAATAGGATCTTTCCCTTTACTTTCAGCTGCTCTTTGAATCTTTTGACCATGTTCATCAGTTCCAGTTAGGAAGAAAACATCATAACCTTGTATTTTTTTTAATCTGGCAAAAAAATCAGATACTATGCTTGAATAAGCATGACCCATATGTGGTTTTGCAGATGGATAATATATTGGTGTGGTAATATAAAAATTTTTATCCATTAAGAACTCTATTTTTAAATTCTAAAAAAATATTATCTAAATCTAAATTATATTTACTAGCTTTATTCAATTTTTGATAAAAATAACTTTGTTGATCAAATAATTTATGTGAAAAGTTTTTCATTAACGTATTATAAAAATAAATTTGCATAAAACTGATAATTAAATTTAAATCTTTTACATGTTTTTTATTACTTGCATCAAGAATAATATCTAAAAAATCCCTTAGATTAATGTCATGCAAATTTAAATTATTTTCTTCAGAAAATTTTGTAATAGCACACAAATCTCCTACTGTTATATAAGGATTTATAAATTCTTCACTAAAGTCCTGATTTAAATTTTTATTACTTATTTTTTCAAAAATTTTTATATTGTCATTACTCTTAATATTTTTATTAAATACTATACACCTTGATTTAATAGTACTTAGAATTTTTTTTGCTGAATTATGAATAAGTATAAATATGAGTTTTTCATTAGGTTCTTCTAAAACTTTAAGTAATGCGTTAGCCGAATTGATATTTAGATATTCAATATTATCAATTAAAATTATCTTATTTTTATTATTAAATGAAGATTTATTAGAAAATTCCAACATATTTCTTATCTGAGATATATCTATAATTTTCTTATTTTCGACTATATCGATTAGAAGGAAATTTGGGTGAGTTTTTTTTTTTACTAAATTGTAAGATCTATTATTTTTATTAATTTCGAAATTCCTTAAATTGTATTTATTCTCTTCATCTTTAGAAAAAAGATAATTTACAAAATGATAGGCAAAGGTTGACTTACCTATACCTTTTCTTCCTGATATAATGAATTTATTTGGAAGCCTTGAATCATTTTCTAGTCTAATAAGTAAACTAAATAAATCACTATATTCATATAATTTGGTTTGTGTAATTGGTTCCATTAATTAATTTTAGTTAAAAATTTAATTTTATTTAATATGATTTTTTCATTTTCTTTAATGGCATTATTTGAATTTATAATTAAATATTTTTTATTATTTTTTGAAACTTTTAAAAAACCATTTTGTACTCTGTTATAAAAATTAATATCAAATTTATCGTATTTATTTAAATTTTTTCTTTTAAGAAGTCTTTTTTTAAGATTTTTCATACTTACTATATTTAAAAAAGTAAAACTCACATGTATTTTTTTTAAAAAATAATTATTGATTAAATCTATAATTTTCTTGTTAAGGCCCATACCATAATATTGATAAGCTATTGTTGAATCTGTAAATCTATCGATTAAAATAATTTTTTTTTTATAATTTTTTTTTATAATTTTTTCAATGTTTTCATTTCTTGCAGCAAAATAAAGCAGCAAGTCTGAAAATTTATCTAAGTCAGATTTATTGTTAAGAATTAATCGCCTAATTTTTTCGGAATTGTTACTACCACCAGGTTCTCTAATATTTATAAATTTAGCTTTTTTTTTTTTAAAATAATTTGCTATTTGTTTAATGTGATGTGACTTTCCGGAACCTTCAATTCCTTCAAAGACTATAATGGGTTTATTATACATCGCCCCAGATAAGATAATTTATTGATTTAATTATTCTAGAAAATAAATTTATTTTCTTGATATCCTCACTTGCAAAAATTTTATGTTCATCAATTAATTCATTTTTAAAAAAAATTTTTAGTAATCCAATTTCTTGATCCTTTTTAATTGGTGCAGGTATAGGACCGTTATATGAAACAATAGCTTTAATATCTTTCTTTCTTGCTTTTTTAAATGTTTTGTAAATATCATTTTTAACATAACCATTTACTGTATTTTTTTTTCCTAACCAGACATCAAACTCTGTGAAATCTTCACCTTGTTTTGATATTTGCAGTGTATCAAAATTTGTGAAACCCCACATATGAAGTTTCATAGACTCTTTTGATCTATCTTTTTTAGTTTTAAAACCACTTGCTACAGCAATTAATCTTCTACCACTCCTTTCAACAGATGAAGCTAAAGAATATTTTTCAACAGCTAGATATCCTGTTTTAATGCCATCTGCTCCAATATTTTTATATAAAAGTGGATTTCTGTTACCTTGTGTTATTGGATCACCTCCTGTTCTATCCCACGTGAATTCTGTTTCACTGAAATATGTATAATAATTAGGAAAATTTTCGATCAAATAGTTAGACATAATAAGAATGTCTTTAAGAGTAGAATAATTGTCAGGATCATTAATGCCAGATGAATTTGAAAAATTTGTATTATTCATTCCCATTTCTTTAGCTTTAGAGGTCATCAATATAGCAAATTCCTCTTCGGAACCAGCAATGCCTTCGGCTAAAGCAATACAGGCATCATTACCTGAAGCAACAATAATACCTCTAAGTAGATCTTCTACAGAAACTTCATCTCCTACCATTATAAACATTGATGAATATCCTGCTGTAGATAATTTCCATGCTTTTTCTGAAACTAAAAATTTATCGTCTAAATTTAAATCACCATTTTTAAGCATCTCGAATGCTATAATACTTGTCATTATTTTAGTCATTGAAGCTGGGTAAATTTCTCTGTCTGCATCTTTTTCATAAAGAATTTCTTTAGATAAGTAATCTTGTAGAATTACAGATGGAGCTTTTATTTCAATTGAATATGAACTTTGATTAAAAAGTAAAAGTGCGGATAGGAAAATAATTGTTTTTTTAATCATTTTTTATAATTTCAAGGTTTTCAAAATTTAAATTATAAATATTACTATAATCTTTTTGTAAAGACTTTAAATCTAAATAAGGGCCTAAAATTACTCTAAATTTATTTTTTGAAATTTCAAGTATATTAATATTTTTAACGGGTAATTCATTTAAAATTCTATCCTTTAATAATTTAGCGCTATTCATAAAAAAGAAATCGGCAATTTTTATAGAATAATTAAATTCACTACTAATATTTTTTTCTTTAATCGTGGTATTTTTTTTATTTAGATTATTGATAGTTATTTCATCAACAGGAGCTTTGTTTGCAACTTTTTTTTCAACTTCATATGTTTTAGCTTTCTTTGCAACAAAAGAGCTATTTTGTAAAATTTCCTCTATTTTGATGTAAGGCTCATCAGTGTTAAGCTCTAATTCATCTGCTATACGTTTCGAAACTACAGAGTTATTAAATATAGGGTATGATGAATTCTTTCCAACTGAAGCAATAAGACTTTTTCCATTATTAGGATTAGTTATTTTAACAGAAACACCTTTTTTTAAATTTTTTTGGAAAACTATAAGATCTCTTTCATTTATTTTTTTATTAACAATTTTTTCAGCAAATAAATTATCAGAATATATAAGAGTAAATCCATAATTAGAAAATTTATTTGATTTATCTATTACATTATAATTTTTTACAGAATTTACATTTGCACAAGAGGATAATATTAAAAGCAAAATTATTAATAATTTATAATTCATTTTTAAATTTATTTTTTAAAGTACATACTGCAAGTCCAAATCTTAAAGATCTGTTCCATTTGAGTATTAATTCATAATTTTGGAATACTATATATGCAGGTTCATTTTTTTTGGCATTATCAACGATATCAGCATCTGGTGTAATAATAGCTATTTTTGTGTTTTCATCAAAATTTAAATCATCAGAAATATATTTTCTGTAATATTTTAATTTTTTTTTGTTCTTAATATTCCTGGCAGATGTATTTAGTATTTTTTCAGGTACATTCGCTTTTAATGTGACTTTTTTGAAGCAAGGCTGATTTTTTTTCCATCCCATCTTACTTAAATAATTAGCTGCAGATGCAAATGAGTCTGAATTATTTTTCAGTTCAATTAAATTATTATCATTATAATCAATTGCATATTTTTCAATTGTAGAAGGCATAAATTGAAAGTTACCAAAAGCACCGGCCCAAGATCCATACAAAATTGAAGGATCAACTATTTGCTTATCAATTAACTCTAAAATAGTTAGCAGTTCATTTGTAAAAAATTCACTTCTTCTTTTATCAAAGCTTAAAGTGGATAAGGATGAAATAATATCCATTTTTCCTAGGTAGTTTCCAAAATTTGTTTCGATACCCATTAGTGCTAACAATAATTCTTTTTCTATATCAAAATTTAGATCAACATTATTAATTATTTCTTTATTATTTTTGTAATATTTTAAACCTGATAATACTTTTTTCTTGGATGTTCTTTTCGAAATATAGGTTTTTGTATCTTCATAAAATTCTGGTTGATATCTGTCATACTCAATAACTTTTGGGAGAAATTTTGCATTATTCATAACGCTATCAAATGTGCCTTCAGATATGCCTTTTGATAAAGCTAATATTTTAAAATTTTTTTTCCACTCATCAAAGGTTGAACTATAAGAGACATTTATAGTTAAAGAAAAATATAGAATGATATATAAAAAAATATTACTTATTTTCATAAAGATCCTTTAAATAAATAAATACAGCAATCCAAATAAAAATAAAACTAATTAACTTTTCAATATTTAGAGGCTCATTATAAAGAAAATATCCTAATAAAAATTGCAAAGTTGGGGTTATGTAAAATATCATGCCCGTTGGACCGAGACCACAAAGTTCAACACCTCTTACATACAAATATAAAGGAATTACTGTCATTGGTCCTGCTAACATAAATACAAACATTAATTTTGGATTTGATATATCGAAATCATTTACATTATTTTGAATAATAAAATAAAATGAAATTAGAATTACTGGCAGGATAAATAAGCTTTCTAATAGAAGGCCAATGTCTGTTTCAACACTTACTTTTTTTCTTAATAGATTGTAAAAACTCCAACTGAAAGCAACAATTAATCCTACCCAAGGTATTGATTTTAAGTCTAAAAAAAATAGTAATAAAATTGAAAATATTACAATAATAACAGATAATTTTCCTTTCGAACTTAAAGTTTCTTTAAAAAAAAAATAACCTAAAAAAATACTAATTATTGGCATAATAAAATATCCAAAGCTTGCATCTATTACGCGATCAGTTGAAACAGCATAAATCCAAACTGCCCAATTGGTAAAAATTAGAATACCTGAAAAAAAAAGAGTGAAAATTGTTTGTTTATTTTTTATTACTATTTTTATTTTATCAATTTTAGAAAGAAGAACAGATGTTATTATTAACATCACAGTAGTCCATAAACTTCTATGAATTACAACCTCTATATGACCAGCAAAAGATATATATTTGAAATAAATGACTCCTATTAGTCCCCACCAAAATGATCCAGTTGCGGTAAGAAAAATCCCTTTATTAAAATTATTATTTTTTGCCACTATATTGAATGAATTAAACTATTTTGTTCTTGAAATATATATTAATAATCGTAAAAGACCTCATAGGAGAGATGGCTGAGCGGTTGAAAGCACCGGTCTTGAAAACCGGCAAAGGGGCAACTCTTTCCTGGGTTCGAATCCCAGTCTCTCCGCCATAAATTAAAACTTTTGAAACTTTTCTAAAATATAATTTAGCTTTGGATTTATATTCAGATCTGACTCATTATTTTTTAGCGATTTTAAAACCTCATCATCATAATTTACAAATTCATCAAGATGTATTAATTGATCATGACTAAGATTGTCGATTATATTTTTTACGAAATTAGTCATTAATATATCCATTTCTTTAGTTCCTCTGTATGAACTTCTATAAATTATTTTGTTTTTAATCTCTTCTTTATTTCTCGACATGCCTATATATATAAATAATGAATGGTATAGAATACTTACTTTCAAATATAAATAGTATTAATGGCATAGGTACAAAAACAGCTAGTTTATTAAAAAAAAAGAACATAAATACTATTTTCGATCTTCTGTGGAACTTGCCAAGAGATTACGTAGATAGAAGCAAAATTTTTAAAGTTAACGAACTTGAGGTTGGAAAAGTTCAAACATTAAACGTCTTGGTAAAAAAATATAACTTTCCAAGAATAAGAAATCTCCCAAATAAAGTGGTATGTGAAGATGAAACCGGTAAGTTGGATTGTATTTTTTTTAATAGTTATGAAGGGTACATAAGAAAAATACTTCCTATAGATCATGAGGTAACCATAAGTGGGAAGGTTAATTATTATAATGATAGATATCAGATAGTAAATCCTACACATGTATCTACAAATATAAATTCTATAAAAAAAATTCATTCTAAATATAGTTTAACTGAAGGGATAACGGAAAAAAAATATCAAAAAATTATGAGCAGTGTTCTTAAAAATTTACCCGATCTTGATGAATGGTTAAGTAAGGATATCCAAAATAAATTTAATAATATTTCATGGAAAAATTCTATGATGCAACTGCATGATCCTAAATATTTTAATAAAAAAGGGGATTTTTTGAATAGACTTATTTTCGATGAAATTTTTGCAAACTTTCTAGTAAGTTCTAGAATAAGAAGGAAAATAAAAAAAATTAAGAAGGTAAAAAAAATTTTTGATAATAAACCAATAAAATCAATTCTTGAAAAAGTTAACTATAATTTAACGGATGATCAAATAAAAACTATTAACGAGATTAATAAAGATTTAAGATCAGATAAAAAAATGTTTAGACTACTACAAGGAGATGTTGGTAGTGGAAAAACGATCGTTTCATTAATTGCATCATTAAATGTCATACAAAGTAAGTTTCAAGTAGCATTTATGTCTCCTACGGAAATATTAGCTCAACAACACTATAAACTAGCAAAGGATGTTTTACCTAAAAATATAATAGTAAAATTGTTAACAGGAAAAACTGATTACAAAGATAGAAAAAAAATCTTAGAGGATTTATCATATGCAAAAATTGATTTATTAATTGGTACCCACACACTTTTTCAAGAAAAAATTAAATATAATAAACTTGGTTTAATTATAATAGATGAACAACATAAATTTGGGGTAAAACAAAGAAAAAAATTATCAGATAAGGCAGGAAAAAATTGTGATGTATTAGTAATGTCAGCAACACCAATACCTAGAACCATGATTATGACTATTTATGGAGATATGGACACCTCTATAATAAAATCTAAACCCAAAAATAGAAAACAAATAAAAACGTACAGTAAGAATGAAAAAAATATTAAGGATATAATTAATTTTGTTGAAAAACAAATTCGCAATGGCAATCAAGTTTTTTGGGTATGTCCATTAATTGATGAGTCAAAAAAAGTGGATCATCAATCATCAATAAAAAGATATGAAATATTAGAAAAAATTTTTAAAAAAAAAGTTGGACTTTTACACGGTGAACTTAATAAAATTGAAAAAGATAAAATCTTATCAAGTTTTTTAAATAAAAAAATAGACATAATAGTGTCCACAACTGTAATTGAAGTTGGTATTGATTTTCCAAACGCTAATGTAATTATAATTGAAAATGCTAATAAGTTTGGTCTTTCACAACTTCATCAATTAAGAGGTAGAGTTGGTCGTGGTTCAAAAGAATCTTTTTGTATTTTAATGTTTAAAACAAATTTAAGCGAGAATGCAAAAAAAAGAATTAACATTTTGAAGTCAAGTAACGACGGATTTAAAATATCTGAAGAGGATATGAAATTACGAGGGTATGGCGATTTATTAGGTTTTAAACAAAGTGGGATTAAAAACTTTAGATTAGCTGATCCTATTTTAAATGAAGATTTATTTATTCTCGCTGAAAAAGAAGTTAAAAAAATAGAAAAAAAAGACGAAAATTTAGATAAATATTTATCTTTGTTAAAACTTTATGATCGTGCAGATATTTTAAACGATATAATTTAAATTATTTTGTATTGGATGTTCCAGCTGACACTATAAATTTAGAAGCTTCCTCAAATGTCATATCTAAATATATAATTTCTTTTTTGGGGAACATTAATAAAAAACCACTGGTTGGGTTTGGTGTGGTTGGTACAAATACATTAACTAATTCTGTGTTTGTCTTTTTGGAAATTTCACCCTGATTATCTTTGGTTGCAAAACCAACTGCCCAACTTCCCTTTCTTGGATATTCAACTAAAACAACACTTTTTTTACTTTTATCTTTTGTAGTAAAACTTTCTGTCATTTGATTTATAGCAGAATATATCGTTCTTAAGAATGGTATTCTTTTAAAGAGATCATTAATTAATTGTAAAATTTTTTTTCCAATAAATGATACTGAGATACCTCCAATAAATGTAATTACAATAATAGATATAATAATTTCTAGACCAGGTATTGAAAAAGGTAGATAGTTATTAGGATTAATTTCTTTAGGTATAAGTTTTGAGGAGATATCAATTATAAACATAGTCAAGTATAAAGTGATACCTATGGGTATAATTGCAACTATACCTGCGATAAAGTAGTTTCGTAGTTTGTTAAGAATTGAAATTTTTTTTTTCATTTTCTTTGTTAATGCTGATATTGATAATATAATAATATTATTTTAAAATCTAATTCAAAATGAACAGACGTAATTTTATAAAGTATATTGGATGCGGTTGTGGTGGATTTTTATTAAATTCTTGTGGTTCGGCGCCTATTACCGAGCGAAAACAGCTTAAATTGATTCCTGAGTCAAAATTAAATGCACAAGCTGCTCAAATTTATGAAAAAGTTAAGGAGAAAGAAAAACTAATTACTGATGGAAGCACGCTTAAAGAAATTAAAGAGATAGGTAGTAAAATGGAGGACTCCATAAGCGAATATTTCTATAAACAGAATCTTAAAGACCCAACAACTAATTTTCAATGGGAGTATATTCTAATTGATAACAAGAAAATTAAAAATGCATGGTGTATGCCAGGTGGTAAAATAGCAGTTTATACAGGATTACTGGATATTACTAAAAATAAAAATGGTCTTGCTGCTGTTATGGGTCATGAAATTGCTCATGCTGTTGCTAAACATTCTGTAGAAAGAGCTAGCAGAGGAGTTCTTATGCAAACAACAATTCAAATAACAGATATATTAACTGGTGGTAAAATAAGTCAAGTAAACCGAACTACAGGAATGGATACTGTTGGTTTGTTGGCACAATTGGGTTTGATGAATCCATTTAATCGTAAACAAGAAACGGAGGCAGATTATTTAGGATTAATTTTCTCTTCTTTATCAGGTTTTGATATTAGAGAAACTACAAAAATTTGGGAGAGAATGAGAGAAGCTAACAAAGGTCAAGAACCTCCAGAATTTATGAGTACGCATCCATCCTCGACCAATAGAATAAATCAGATAAATGAATGGATGAATGAGATTATCTTAAAGTATCCGCCAATACAAATAAGTTGATTTCACCATAAATGGTGAGCCGTGTTGGACTCGAACCAACGACCCATTCCTTAAAAGGGAATTGCTCTACCAACTGAGCTAACGGCCCAAAGAGTTCCTTATATAGACTTTTTTTAGATATAATCAATGTTTAAAAGGTATCATAATTTATTAAAGTATTTCCTATGAAATCTTTCAAATGTTCCCTTTTTAATATTATATCTTATAGCTTGCATCAATTCTTGATAGAAATTTAAATTATGAAGTGTTAGCAACATAGAACCTAATATTTCATTGGTATTAAACAAATGGTTCAAATAATTCTTTGAATATTTATTTAAACCAAATTTTTTGCAATCTTTGTTTAGCGGTGAATTATCATATTTATATTTAGCATTTCTAATATTAACTCTACCTTTCCATGTAAAAGCGAGACCAGTTCTTCCTGATCTTGTTGGTAGGACACAATCAAACATGTCTACACCCCTTCTTACGGCCCCTAAAATGTCAGATGGTGTACCAACACCCATTAAATATCTTGGTTTATTTTCAGGCATATAATCTTTTACAGAATCTAAAACAGTAAACATTTCATTTTGAGTTTCGCCAACTGCTAATCCACCAAGTGCGTAACCATCAAAATTAATATCTACAAGTTTTTCAATAGACTCCAGTCGTAAATCATTGAATAAACCGCCCTGAACAATACCAAATAATGCTTTAAATTTATTTGTACCAAATGCAATTTTTGACCTTTTCGCCCAATACATTGATAAATCTAAAGATTCTTTTATTTTTTTTTTATCTTGAGTATTTTTTGGACATTCATCCATGACCATTACAATATCTGAATTAAGTCCTTTTTGTATTTTAATGCTTTCTTCAGGACTAAGTATAAATTTTCTACCATCTATATGTGAGTTGAAAATTGCCCCTTTTTCTCTATCTATTTTATTTAATTTTGATAAAGACATTACTTGGAAACCACCTGAGTCAGTAAGAATCGGAAGCTTACAATTCATATATTTATGCAAACCCTTACTTTTTTTAATTCTATCTAATCCTGGTCTTAGCATTAAATGGTAAGTGTTTGCTAAAATTATCTCACTTCCAGTTTCAATAATATCGTCGATAAAAGTTGCTTTTACTGTAGCCTGTGTACCCACAGGCATAAAAACAGGTGTATGTATTTTTCCCCGATGTGTCTTAATTAAACCAGTCCTAGCATAATTTTCCTTGGATGTTACTTTAAAAGAAAATTTTCTTAATGACATCAATCATATTATTTTGATTTAAAACTAATGATCTTATCAGGGTCAGATACAGAACCGTTTGGACCCGCGCCTCTTTTAATTTTATCAACATATTCCATACCCTTTGTTACTTTTCCAAATACGGTATAGTTTCTATCTAAATGAGGAGCATCATCGAAACATATAAAAAATTGACTATTAGCACTGTTAGGATCTGATGATCTAGCCATAGATAATGTGCCTCTTAAATGTGGAATATCACTAAATTCTGCTGGGAGATCAGGAAGATCCGATCCTCCCATACCAGCTCTATCCAAATTAAACTGATCAGAAGATGAATTTCCAAATCGAACGTCACCAGTTTGAGCCATAAAACCGTCTATAACTCTGTGAAATACTACATTGTCATATTTACCTTCATTAGCTAATTTCTTAATTCTTTCTACATGTTTTGGTGCTTTATCTTCAAATAATTCAATTTCCACATCACCATCTTTTAGTTTTAGTATCATTGTATTCTCCTTTGCTATTATATTATTTGGTATTAAAAAAAATAAGATTATAATTAAAAAATTTTTATACATATTTATTTTTGAGAGCTTTGATAGTACTTGGTGTAGTAAATTTTTTTATATTACCTCCAAGTTCTATAATTTCTTTAACAAAATTTGATGATATTATTTGATTTTCGATATCAGACATTAAAAACATTGTTTCAATATTATTATCTAAATTTTTGTTCATCCCTGCTAATTGATATTCGTATTCAAAATCAGAAACAGCTCTTAACCCTCTTAAAATTATTTTTGATTTCATTTTTTTACACAATTGTGTAGTCAAAGAATTAAATGTAATTACTTTTACTTTTTTTGAATTAAATTTTAAATCTTTGTATAGAGCATTTTCAACAATTTCCAATCTTTCATTAGAATTAAAAAGATAATTTTTATTACTGTTTTCGGATATTGCTACAATAACAGTATCAACAATTTTTAAAGCTTTTTTAATTAAGTCAATATGTCCATAAGTAATAGGATCAAAAGTTCCTGGATATAGTACGTTTCTTTTCATTATATTAAATTATCATCAATTTTAATTGCTGAAACTACTTTCTCATCACCGCTTAATTTAATAATTCTAACACCTTGAGTGTTTCTTCCTGCCACTCTTATTTCTTTAACTCCAACTCTTATTACACGACCTGTATTGGTAGAAATTAAAATGTCATCTCCTTCAACAACAGGAAAGGAAGATGAAACATCACCATTTCTAGTTGAATTTACAATACCAATTATACCTTTTCCTCCTCTGTTAGTTACTCTAAAATCGTAATGAGAGGTTCTTTTTCCATACCCGTTTTCTGTTATAGATAACAAAAATTTTTGTTTAGCAGCTACTTCTGCTTTATTATCAGATCCATTTTTACCATTTTTTTTAGCTTTGGTGTCATGATCAATAATAGACAATGAAACAATACTGTCGTTTTGTGAAAGATTAATACCTCTAATGCCTTTTGATGACCTGCCTTTAAAAATTCTTAATTTTTTTGCTTCAAATCTTATACATTTACCTAGTCTAGTACTAAGAACTATATCTTTATCATCATCGCAAATTTTTACCCCTATAATTTTGTCATCAGAATCAAGTTTCATGGCAATTTTTCCAGCAGTGTTAATTGAGGAAAAATCCTCAATGCTATTTTTTCTTATTTTTCCTTTGGAAGTTGCAAATATTATATGCATATTTTTTGATTGATTATCTTTGTCTGGAAAAGGCATAATAGAGCTAATAGATTGATGATTTTTTAGAGGTAAAATATTAAAAAGAGATTTTCCTTTAGATGAAGCAGAACCTTCAGGTATTTTCCAAGCTTTTATTTTATATACCAATCCTTCAGTAGAAAAGAATAATACTGGGGTATGAGTGTTGACTGATAATGTTTGTACAACAGAATCTTCATTTCTTGTTTTGATACCTGATTTACCTTTGCCACCTCTTTTCTGTTTTTTTACATTACTTAAAGAACTTCTTTTAATATAACCTTGAATTGTAACTGTAATTAACACTGCCTCTTTTTGTATAGTCTCTTCAATATCATAATTTAATACAGCATCAATAATCTTAGTTCTACGAGGCTCAGAATATTTATCTTTAATAATTTTAAGCTCGTCACTGATAACTTTCATAAGTTCTTTTTTTGAATTAATTATCTTTTTAAAATTCACAATTAACTCAGATAATTTTTTTATTTCTATTTCAATTTCCTGAATTCCAAGTGCAGTTAACTTTTGCAATCTCAATTCTAGAATTGATATAACCTGAGATTGACTTAATGAGTAGCTACCAGAAATATTTTTATTTTCTATTAATTTAATAAGTTTTGTAGTTTTTGAAATTTTCCACTTGGTTTTTAACAATTGGTTTTTTGCTTCATCTGGAGATTTAGATGAACGAATAATTTTTATAATTTTATCTAAATTTTCAACTGCAACGGTTAAACCAATTAATATATGTGCTCTTTCCTCAGCCTTTTGTAAATCAAATTTAGTTCTTTTAATTACAACATCTTCTCTAAATTCTAAGAAATTTTCCAAAAAATCTTTAAGCGAACAATTTTGTGGTTTTTGATTTACAATTGCTAAAGTGTTAAATCCAAATGAACTTTCTATTGCAGTAAATTTGTATAGCTGTCTTTTGACAGTTTCTGGTTCAACACCTCGCCTTAAATCTATAGATACACGGATTCCTTCTCTGTTTGACTCATCTCTAATATCGCTTATCCCTTCAATCTTTTTATCTCTTACAAGCTCCACTATTCTCTCATTCAATGTAGCTTTATTTACTTGATAAGGCACAGAAGTTATTACTATTCTCTCTTTATCGTTTTTTATTTGTTCTATTTTGATATCTCCTCTAATTTTAAAAGATCCTCTTCCACTTTTATAACCTTCTTTAATTATATTTTTTCCTATAATTGTTCCACCTGTTGGAAAGTCTGGTCCTGGTATATGCTTCATTAACTCATTAAGTTTGATATCTCGGTTCCCTATCAGTGCGAGCGTTCCGTCAATTACTTCACCGAGGTTATGTGGTGGTATACTGGTTGCCATTCCAACTGCAATTCCTCCCGCACCATTTACTAATAAATTAGGGTATTGTGCGGGTAAAACAACAGGTTCGACCTCTGTTTCATCATAATTGCTTTTAAAACTAACTGTATTTTTTTCTATATCATCTATTAAATATTGAGAGATTTTTGATAATTTAGTTTCAGTATATCTCATTGCTGCAGGTGGATCACCGTCGATTGACCCAAAATTACCTTGTCCATCAATCAATGGTAGACTCATAGAAAAATCTTGCACCATTCTAACAAGGGCGTCATATACCGCTTGATCTCCGTGTGGATGGTACTTACCGATTACATCACCAACAACACGTGCAGATTTACGAAATTGTTTTGACCAATCAAAACCTCCTTTATACATCGCATACAAAATTCTTCGATGTACAGGTTTCAAACCATCTCTTACATCAGGAAGAGCTCTACTAACTATAACGCTCATAGCATATGATAAATATGATGAACTTATCTCATCATACATTGCTATTGGTTTAATATTTGATTTTTCGCTATCCTGAATTTTTTCCATAAAAATTAAAACGGAATATCGTCATCAAGATCAGCTGACATATCTTGAGAGATTTCATCATCAGACTTATTCTTATTTTGAATAGGTGTGCCGGTATTAGAATTACTACCACCCAACATCGTAAGAGATGAATTGTATCCCTGAATAAGAATTTCTGTTGAATATTTATCTTGGCCAGATTGCTCGTCTTTCCATTTTCTAGTAGTTAATTGACCCTCAACATAGATTTGTGCACCTTTTTTTAAGTATTGTTGAACTACATTAACTAGACCTTCATTAAATACAACTATACGGTGCCACTCTGTTTTTTCTTTTTTTTCGCCCGTATTCTTATCTTTCCAGGACTGACTTGTTGCAAGGCTCAATCTTGCAACGCTTTTACCATTGACCATTTGCTTAATTTCTGGGTCTGCGCCCAAACGGCCAATTAATAATACTTTATTTAAGCTTCCTGCCATAATATTTTAATGAAGATATAAATAATACTTATATATTTATATCATAAATACGAGTGAATATTAATTTTATTTATTTAAAGCAACAAAAAATATGCTCAAAAACATAGTTATTAAAGGCGCAAAAGAACATAATTTAAAGAATATATCTTTAGAGGTTCCAAAAAATAAATTTGTTGTTATTACTGGCCTTTCCGGGTCAGGAAAATCATCATTAGCGTTCGACACAATTTATGCTGAAGGTCAAAGAAGATATGTTGAAAGTTTATCAGCATATGCAAGACAGTTTTTAGATAAGATGAAAAAACCTAATGTGGATCTTATAGAGGGTTTAAGCCCAGCCATATCTATAGAACAAAAAAACACGTCTAAAAATCCAAGATCTACAGTAGCCACAGTGACAGAAATTTATGATTACATGAGAGTTTTATTTGCTAGAGTTGGTATACCCTACTCTCCCTTTACAGGTAAAAGAATCCAGTCTCAAACAATTTCTCAAATGGTCGATAAAATAAAAGAATTACCAAAGAAAAGTACAATTTATTTATTTTCACCTGTTGTAAGAGGAAGAAAAGGTGAATACAGGAAAGAAATTCAAGGATATAAAAAAAGAGGTTTCAGAAAAATTAAAATTGATGGAACTATATATGAAATTGATAAAGTCCCTGAATTAAATAAAAAACTAAAACATGATATTAATATTTTAGTTGACAGAATAGTTCTTAACTCATCTCTAGGAAATAGATTAGCAGAAAGTATTGAGGTTGCTCTTAATTTGTCAAATGGTTTACTTTTTGTAGAATACGAAAATGAAACATTGCCAAAAAATTTAAGAAAAACAGAAAAATTAATTTTCTCATCTAAATTTGCGTGTCCAGAAAGTGGTTTTACAATAGAGGAAATTGAACCAAGATTATTTTCTTTTAATAGTCCCTACGGTGCATGTGCTGAATGTGAGGGTATTGGGGTAAAACTAAATGTTGATCCAAATTTGGTTGTTCCTGATGAAAAGAAATCAATTGCAGACGGTGCGATAGAACCTTGGTCAAAATCTTCATCTTTGTATTATGCTCAAACACTATCATCGTTAGCTAAACATTATAAATTTTCACTCAATGACAAATGGCAAAAATTACCAAAAAAAATCAAAGATATAATACTTTTTGGGTCTGACGATGAGGAAATTAAATTTTCTTATGATGATGGTTATGAGAAATACTCTCATAAGAAAACCTTTGAAGGTGTAGTTAATAATCTTGAAAGAAGGTATTTAGAAACCGATAGTGATTGGAAAAGAGAAGAGATTTCTCAATATCAATCCGACTCAAAATGTGAAGTTTGTAAAGGTTTCAGATTAAAAGAGGAAGCATTGTGTATAAAAATAAATGATCATCACATAAGCGAGATAACAGAAAAATCAATAATAGAAGCTCAAAAATGGTTTAAAAGTCTTGAACTAAATCTAAATTCAAGAGAACTAAAAATCGCTCAGCACATCCTTAAAGAGATTAATGAAAGGTTAAGTTTCTTATTAAATGTTGGATTAGACTATTTAACTTTATCTAGAGAGTCAGGTACACTTTCAGGCGGAGAGGCTCAAAGAATAAGATTAGCTTCTCAAATTGGATCGGGATTAACTGGAGTTCTATATGTTTTGGATGAACCTTCTATTGGTTTACATCAAAAAGATAACGTAAAATTAATTAATGCATTAAAAAGATTAAGGGATTTAGGTAACACGGTTATAGTAGTTGAACACGATACCGAAACAATGGAAAATGCTGATCATATTATTGATCTAGGGCCAGAAGCTGGAAGTAAAGGAGGAGTTGTTGTTGCTGAAGGTGAATATAAAGAAATATTATCAAATGAAAATAGTATAACTGGTAAATATTTATCTAACAAAAAATTTATTCCAATACCCAAAGGAAGAAAATTAGCAAAAAACGGAAGATTCCTTGAAATTGGTGGAGCAACTGGAAATAATTTAAAAAATATTGATTTAAAAATACCTTTTGGTTGCTTTACTTGTGTAACGGGAGTATCAGGAAGCGGTAAGTCCACTTTAATACTTCAAACATTGTATAATGCATTAAATCTTAGTTTAAATAATAACAAAACTAGAAAAATTCCTATGCCATTTAAACGTTTTAAAGGAATTGAATTAGTTGATAAAATTATTAATATCGACCAGTCACCTATCGGTAGAACACCAAGATCAAATCCGGCAACATATACAGGTGCATTCGGACCAATAAGAGATTGGTTTACAAATCTTCCAGAAGCAAAAAGTCGAGGATATAAACCGGGTCGTTTTTCATTTAATGTAAAAGGTGGAAGATGTGAAGCTTGTGAAGGTGATGGAGTAATAACTTACGAAATGCACTTTTTACCAGATGTTTATATTACATGTGATGAATGTAAGGGTAGCAGATATAACAGAGAAACACTTGAAATTAAATTTAAAGATAAAAGTATTGCAGATGTGCTAAACATGACTGTAGACGAAGGATGTGATTATTTTGAGAATATTCCCTCTATAAAAACAAAATTACTTACTTTAAAAAAAGTTGGGCTTGGTTATATTAAAATTGGTCAACAAGCTACTACATTATCAGGTGGTGAAGCGCAAAGAATAAAACTTGCAAAAGAATTATCAAGAAGATCTACCGGTAGAACCATATATATACTTGATGAACCCACCACTGGATTACATCAGCACGATATAAAGAAATTACTAGAAATACTGCATACATTTGTTGCAACTGGAAATACTGTGGTTGTGATTGAACATAATCTTGATGTAATAAAGACAGCTGATCATATTGTAGATATGGGTCCAGATGGTGGTGTAAAAGGTGGAAATATCATTGCACAAGGTAAGCCCGAGGACATAGTTAAAGTAAAGGACAGTTATACTGGTCAATTTTTAAAAAATTTACTAATCAATAAAACAAAAAAAATTGCTTAATTTGATTCAAGAATTATGCTAATATAAGTAATGGGTAAAATTTTATCATCTCTACCAAAAACAATTCATACTTCATTAGCAATAAGTATACTTTTATTTTTAGGCCTTTTTTTTAACAACGAAGGTTTTGATATAGATAGAATATTTTGGAGTTGGTTATTTAGGTATATTCATGTTGTTGTAGGAATTATGTGGATAGGATTATTATGGTATTTCAATTTTGTACAAATCCCTAATATGCCCAAAATCCCTGATGAGCATAAACCTGCCATAGGTAAAGTAATAGCCCCTGCTGCTTTATTTTATTTCCGTTGGGCAGCGCTTGCCACTATTGTTTCTGGACTAATACTAGGCTGGTTGAATGGTTATTTGCATGAATCTATGACTTTAGGTATAGGATCTGGAGGTGGGAGAAATACAGCAATAGGTATTGGTATGTGGTTAGGTCTTATAATGGCTTTTAATGTATGGTTTGTAATATGGCCAAACCAAAAAAGAGCTTTGGGCATTGTTGAGAGTGATCCTGAAAGTAAAGCTAAGTCAGCAAGAATGGCTATGTTATTTTCTAGAACAAACACATTACTATCGCTTCCAATGTTATTATCAATGGTTGCAGCTCAAAATTTATATTAATTATTCTCTTCTTTAACTACTGTTCTGTAAGATACATTTAAATAAACTAATGTAGGATTTGCTATATAAATTGATGAATAGGTTCCAAAAATAACACCTAAAATCATAGCAAGCGAGAACCCTTTTAAAATTTCACCACCAAATATAAAAATAGATAATAATGCTAATAATGTCGTTACGGAAGTTATTATTGTTCTAGATAAAGTTTCATTAATAGAAATATTTGTTAATTCAAATATTTTAATACTGATGTGTTTTTTTAGATTTTCTCTTACCCTATCAAATATAACAACAGTATCATTCATAGAATAACCAACTATTGTCAATACTGCCGCTACAATGGATAAATTAATTTCAATGCTAAACAATGAAAATATTCCAATTGTTATAATTACATCATGAAATAGAGCAATAATTGCTCCGATACTAAATTGCCATTCAAATCTTATCCATATGTAAAAAAGCATTGCACCAAGTGCTACTGCAATAGCAATCAAACCTTTATTTAGTAATTCAGCACTAACTTTAGGACCAACGTTTTCTACTCTCCTAAATTCATATACCAGACCAATTTTTTTAGTAAGTTCTTTTTTAATATTTTGAATAAGATTTTTATCTTTATCCTTTTTTTCAAATTTAATTAAATAATCATTTTCATTTCCAAAGTTTTTTATAGCAACATCTCCTAAATTCATTGAATTAAACGCGCTTCTTAAGCTTGAAATGTTCGTTTGTTTATCATTAACACGTAACTCAATTAAAGTTCCGCCTTTAAAATCAACTCCAAAATTTAGACCCTTAAAAAAAATAAGTAAAACAGAAATTATTACTAATGCTAATGATATAAAATTGAAAACTTTATAAAATCTATTAAACTGAATATTATTTTTCATCAGATTAGACTCTCCTTATTTTTATTTTTAATTACATATAAAGACGTTAGTAATCTTGCAATAAAATAAACTGTGAAAAGAGTTGTAAAAATACCTGTTCCTAAAGTTACGGCAAATCCCTTAATTGGACCGGAACCTAAGAAAAATAAAATTAAAGCAGCTATTAAAGTCGTGATATTTGCATCTAAAATGGCTGATCTAGATTTAACGTAACCAGTATCAAAAGCAATAATTTTGTTTTTTTCATTTCTGATTTCTTCTTTAATTCTCTCAAAAATTAACACATTAGCATCAACTGCCATTCCCACTGTTAAAATAATACCTGCGATCCCTGGTAAGGTAAGTGTTGCTTCAAAAATAGTTAATATTCCAATTAAAAAAAACAGATTTAGAATTAATGTTGTATTAGCTATTATTCCAAAAACTTTATATTTAAATAACATAAACGCAATTACCAACACAAAGCCTATTAACAATGCTAGTAATCCAGATTTAATTGAATCTTCACCTAAACCTGGTCCAACTGTTCTTTCTTCTATAATTTCTAATGGAGCAGGTAATGCACCAGATCTCAGTAGTAAAGCCAAATCTGTTGCAGTTTGGAATGTAAAATCTCCAGAGATTTGACCTGAACCTGATACGATAGCCTCCTGTATGACAGGTGCACTAATTACTTTACCATCTAATATAATTGCTAACCTTTTACCTACACCTTTTGTAGTTGCTCTACCAAATCTTTTTGCTCCCACTCTATCAAAATCAAAGGTAACTACAGTTTCATTAGTTTGATTGTCCATACGAGGTTGTGCATCGATAAGATTTTCACCACTTACAATTATTCTTTTACTAACATTTGCTATTTCAGATCCATCCTCAAATTCTAATTGTTCAGATCCAAAGGTTTCATCATTAGTTTTTGTGATAAATCTAAATGTTAAGTTTGCCGTTTTACCTAATAAATTTTTAATTCTCATTGGATCATCAAGACCAGGTAATTCTACAAGAATTCTATCATTACCTCTTTTAAGAATATTTGGTTCATTCGTACCAACCTCATCAACTCTTCTTCTAACTATTTCTATAGCTTGATCCAAAGATGATGTTTTAATTTTTATAAGACCATATTTTGATAATTTTAATTTAAAATTTTCTTTTTCATTTTCAACTTCATATTGAAATGATTTAAACTGGTCAAAATAAATGTTGATAGATCCATCTTTATCATTCAAAAAAGATTCTACTTTTTCAACATTTTTTTCATTAGTTGAAAAAATTATCTCTTTGTTTTCATTTATATTGATATTAAAAATTTGAATATTATTTTCTTTGAAAAAATTTTTTAAAGAAACTGCCTTATTTTGAAGCTCTTTAATTATTACAGGTTCGTTATCTATCTTTAACAATAAGTATGAACCACCTTGTAGATCAAGACCTAAGTTTATTTTTTTTTTAAAAAAATTATCATCAAATTTTGTTATATTTGAAATTGAAAAAAAAATTACCAATATTGATAAAACTAAAGTAACTAAAATATTTATTTTAGAAAATTTAAGCACTTTTTGAAAATTTATTTTTTAACTTCTTGTGCAGTAACTAATGCTTGTATGCCAGTTGCTCTAATTACCTCTACTGTAACGTTGTCAGCAATTTCAATTTCGACTTTTTCATTATCAATAATTCTGTCAACTTTACCAACTATTCCACCAGAAGTTATAACTTTATCTCCTTTTTTAAGGTTCTCTACCATTATCTTGTGTTCTTTTGCTTTCTTCTGCTGTGGTCTTATTAGAAAAAAATAAAATATAACGAATATTAGTATTAGAGGTATAAACTGACCTATTCCTGAATTTGACATAACTAATCAATTTTTTATACTAAATGATATTTGAAAACAACTTCTATTTAATTGAAATTTTATCCAAATTATTCATGTAAGGTCTAAGAACATTAGGAATTTTTATAGACCCGTCCTCGAGCTGATAATTTTCTAATATGGCTATTAAAGTTCTACCAACGGCAAGACCACTTCCATTAAGAGTTCCTAAAAATAATGTTTCCTTTTTGTCATTTTTATACCTACCCTTCATTCGTCTAGCTTGAAAAGAACCACAAGAGGAACAACTTGAAATTTCCCTATATTTATTCTCAGAGGGAATCCATACTTCAATATCATAAGTTTTTTCTGCACTAAAACCCATATCTCCTGTACACAGTACAACTTTTCTGTAAGGTAATTTTAATGAGTCTAAAATTCCTGTTGCACAATTTGTCATTCGTTCTAATTCACTTTTACAGTTTTGCGGTTCGACAATACTAACTAATTCAACTTTATAGAATTGATGCTGTCTTATCATACCTTTTGTATCTTTGCCGTAACTACCAGCTTCTTTTCTAAAACAAGGGGTAGATGCAACTAACCTTAATGGTAAATCATTTTTATTTAATATTTTGCCTTTAACCATATTTGTTAAAATAACTTCAGCAGTTGGTATTAAAAACTTTCTCTCAGATTTATCATCCAGCTTTATTTCAAATTGATCATCGATAAATTTCGGTATTTGGCCTGTTCCATACATTGTGCTCTCGGAAGCAATAAGAGGTGGTGAAATTTCTGTGTATCCGTTATCGCTAGTATGTTTATCAATCATGAAATTCGATAAAGCTCTCTCCAATAGAGCTATTTTTTCCTTTAAAAATACAAACCTTGATCCTGTAGTTTTTGTAGCCAAGTCAAAATCAATCATTGATAAATCACCACCTAGTTCGCTATGAGACTTTGGTTTAAATTTAAATTCAGGTATTTTTCCTTTCTTTTCAACTTCTGTATTATGACTTTCATCTGAGCCCTCCGGTACATCAGCTAAAGGTAAATTAGGTATATTAGATAATAAATTATCTAAATCATTTTTTATTTTTAATTGTTCAGAAGATATTTTATCTATCTCATTTGATAATTTTTTTGACTTTTCAAATAATGATTTATCTTTGCTTTTTGAAATAATTTTTTTTTCTTGTTCAAGATTTTCTTTTTTTTGAATTAAATCTCTATTCTTTGTATCTAATGATACCAGTAAGCTTTGATCAACTTTGTGATTTCTTTTTGATATTGTTTTTACAAAATTTTCTAAATTTGCTCTAATATCTTTAATATTATGCATGCTCTTTTTCTTTCTCTTTGATTCTTTTTTCAATCAAATTTACAGAAAATATTGATAATTCATATAAAATTAATAATGGTATTGCTAAACCTATTTGTGTAATCGGATCTGGTGGCGTAAGCAATGCAGCAGCTGCAAATATAATAACAACTACATATTTTCGTCTCTCTTTTAGAAATTTAGCATCTATAAATCCGATTCTTGCAAGCAAGCTAAGTACGACAGGTAATTGAAAACTCAATCCAAAAGCAAAAATTAGTTTCATTACCAGTGATAAATACTCGTTTACTTTAGCTTCAAGTTGTATTGGTAAGTTTGTTGATACACCTACACTTTCAAAAGAGAGAAAAAATTTTATAGCAAGTGGCATTATCAAATAATAAACCAACATTCCACCTAGTAAAAAAAGAATTGGTGTTACTATTAAGTAAGGCAATATGGCAGATTTTTCATGATCATATAAACCTGGAGCTATAAATTTCCATATTTGAATTAGTATAAAGGGGCTAGTAATAAAAAAAGCTGCAAAAAAAGATACTTTTAAATATGTTAAAAAAGTTTCCTGAAGTGCTGTAAATATTAACCTTCTCTCTACGTTGTCGTCTTTAACTGCATTTGCATATGGCTCTACTAAGAAACCATAAATATACTCTGAAAAGAAATAACAAACTGCAAACAAAGAAAATAAAAAAATTAAACAATGGATTAATCTTTTTCTAAGCTCAGTTAAATGGCTTATAAAACCTATTTTTTCTTCACTTTGGCTCATTGTTTTCTAAATTATTATTTTCTTTCTTTTCTGCAGTTAAATCCTCTGTTTCAAGGGAAGTTATTTCACTCTGTATATTGCTAAAATATCTTTTAGCTGATCCTATCCATGAACCAACTTTTTTTAACATTACCGGAAAATCTTTCGGACCAATAACAATTATAGCTATGGAAACAATAATTAGAATTTCTAACCAGCCTATTTGCGGCATCAATTTTACTCTTTTTTATCTGAGTCTTGATTATTTTCAGAGATATTTTTTGGTTGGCTATCATCTGTTACATCACTAGCCATACCTTTTTTGAAACTTTTAATACCTTTGGCAACATCACCCATTAAACTAGATATTTTTCCTCTACCAAAGAGTAAAACTACTAATATTACTACGATTGCTATTTGCCAAAATCCTATACTCATGTCTAATATATATATCCTTTGTCTTTAATTTGAAAGAGCAATTTTAGTCACTATCAGTCTCTTTTAAAGTACTGCCTAACATTTCGTCAATATTAGAATAAATGTTTTCCTTCTTCTCTTCTTGCTTTTCTTTATAGAACTTTCCAGTACCAAAGACCGACGCGTCTATACTGCTTGAGTCAATTAAACCTGCAGAACCGAGTTCATCAACTGTTGGTAAATCGCTCAGTTTTTGTAAATTAAAATGGCTTAAAAATTCATCAGTTGTTCCGTATTGTATAGGTTTTCCTGGAACATTTTTCCTGCCTTGTGGTTTAACCCAATTAAGTTCCATAAGTATCTCAAGTGTATTAGTTCCAAATGCTACACCTCGTATTTCTTCTATCTCAGCCCTGGTAACAGGTTGATGGTAAACTATTATTGCTAAGGTTTCAATTGCAGCTTTTGATAATTTTTTTTCGACTGTTTTTTCTTGAGACATTAACTTTGAAAGATTTTGAGCAGTTCTAAAAGACCATTTATTTGAAATACAAACTAAATTAATACCTCTGTTTGAATAAGTATGCTGAAGTTTTTCTAAGATTTTTTTTACATTAACATTTTTTTTTACTTTTGACTCTATTGTATCTATATCTAAAGGTTCAGCTGCAGCAAATAAGATTGCTTCAACTTCTCGTTCTCCATTTACTGAATTACTAGGAAAATTGACTATGTTATTTTTAGTATCTTTTTTCATTTATTTTCTCTTATATAAATATCACTAAAAAGCTTTTCTTGTTTAATTTTTAGGTTACCTTCTTTAACAAGCTCTAAAGATCCAGCAAATATTCCTGCTTTACCAGTTTTATTAAGATTTTTATTGATAAAATTTTTTGGAACCAATTCATCAATATTTTTCCAATCATCTAATTTTCCAAAAAAACTTCTAATTTGATTGATGCCCTCTTCTGTTGTGAATACAGGTAATTTTGGAATATTTATTCTTTGAAAATCTTTTGTCATTATGATTGTAGCATACGTTTTTAATAATTCGAATAATGTAAGTGAATATTTTGAACTATATATAGATCTAATCTGACCTTTTACTCCTCTTAAAAAAACATCCCGACCCAATCTCTTTCTCTTAAGCATTTGGTCGGATAATAATCTAATTAGCTCTAACTTTTTTAATTGTAGCTTCAATTTTTCAGCTACCTCTAAAGCTTTAAATTCTTCCTGGTCACTTTCAGGCAATAATAGTTTAGATTTTAAATAGGCAAGCCATGTAGCCATCAGCAGGTATTCTGAAGCCAATTCTAAATCTAGATCCCTTGAATTAGAAATAAAATCATGAAATTGATCTGCTAGTTTAGTAATTGAAATATTTTCTAAATTTACTTTTTGTGACTTTGCTAAATCTAACAAAACCTCTAATGATCCACTGAAGTGTGTAAGATTTACATTAAATTGTACATTGTTTTCATTTAGCATCTAACTTACCAATTTATAAAATTCTTTAGTTTTTTTCATTAAAAAACTGTTTAGTTTTGGTGAGTTTTTGGCCACTTCTAACATTTCAGACAATTTAGCGTTGCAATGAAGTACGATATTACAACCAGCATCAAACGACCTAATAGTATTTTGTTTTATTGAATATCTCAATGCTTTCATCGAAATATCATCACTGATTAAAACATTTTTAAAGTTTAATTTATTTCTTATTATATTAATAATTTTTTTTGAATGTGTTACAGTGTTTTTTTTATCTATTGAGTTAAATATTACATGAGATGTCATTGCGAAAATTACATCTTTCTTTCTAAATGCTTCGAAATCGTATTTATCTAAATATTCAAGACTTTTATTAACTTTTGGTAATGAGTGATGACTATCTAATTTAGCTAAGCCATGACCTGGTATATGTTTAATAACACATGAAATGCCATTTTTTTTATAATGTTTAATAACTAAATCACCAATTTTACTAACGATTTTTGGATTTTTCGAAAAAGCTCTACTTTTAATAATTTTATGGGAAAAGCTATATTTCAGATCAAGAACAGGAGTATTATTTATGTTTATTCCAATCATTTTTAAAAGATATGAGATTTGATCTACATAAATTTTTAAATATGTTTCAAAATTTCTGTTATCCTTTTTGTAAATACTTTCATAATAATTTGAATTAAATGGTTTTGAGTTCAAAATATTTTCCAATCTTGAAACAACACCACCCTCTTGATCGATCATAATTGGGAAGTTTTTATCTTTAAAAATTGATTTAATTTTCTCAGTCAATAGTCTAGTTTGCTCTATTGATTTAATATTTCTTGTAAAAAGTATAATGCCCCAAGGCCTGTATTTTCTTAAAAACGAAATCTCTTTATTTGTTAATTTATAACCCTTTACACCAACTATAAATGCTCTTCTTTTACTAATCATTATCTAACAAATCCCAGAATTTATATTTTTTTTTTTGAAGTATTGTTATTTTCAACGTATGTAAGAATTTTTTTTCTGTATCATTTTTTAACGTTGGTAAATTTTTAGCGTAAGTAATTGTCTTATCTTTATGTGACTCAAGACCTCTATAATATTTTTTTTTATAATCATCGGATATGTAATATCTGACTGTGAAAATGAAAAAAAAGGCTATAACAAGTAAATATATTAGATATTTAATTTCCTTAAACATTACATTTTTTTCTGGAGTACTAGCCCCAACTAGATTCATTCCACATTTTATTACATTAGAAACTGACTTTAATAGTACTAATTTTTCATCTGAAATTTTTTTATCTTCACTAATAAATCTTTTACTTTTATCATCTTTGCCCATGTTCCAGTAAGAATGAAATAGTGATGATAGTTCATAGAGATATGTTGGCACTCTGTGAGGCTCTAATTTTTTTGATGAAATTTCAATACATTTTGGCCATTCAGATATTTTTTTATAAATATCAATATCTTCTGAAGAAAAATTAAAATTATAGTTATCTACTTTTATATCCTTATCAATTTCTTTACCTAAATGTCTAAATACTGAGCAAATTCTAGCATAGCAATATTGAACGTAATATAATGGATTATCCTTTGATTTTTCTTTTACTTTATCAAAATCAAAATCTATTTCTGCATCACTACTTCTATTTAACATTATAAATCTTGTAGCATCTTTTCCGACTTCATCGATTAGATCTTCTACTGTTATGTAATCGCCTTTTCTTTTAGACATCTTAAAAGGTTTGCCGTCTTTAATTAATTTAACTAACTGACTGACTTTACATACTAATTTATTTTTCTCTCCTGATAAGGCTTCGACAGATGCAGTTATTCTTTTTATATATCCTGCATGATCCGCACCCAAAATATTAATATAAGTATCATACTTTCTATTTAGTTTATTTTCATGATATGCAACGTCACCAGCAAAGTAAGTCCAGCTGTTATCTGATTTTTGTAAAGCTCTATCTTTGTCATCTCCAAAATCTGTTGATTTAAATAAAAGTTGTTCTCTTTCCACCCAATTTTTTTTATCTTCACCCTCGGGTGCTTTTATTTTTCCTTTATAAACAAATTTTTTTTTAATCAGTTTATCAACTGTTTTTTGAACTTCATTATTGTTAACAATTTCTCTTTCACTTTGAAATTTGTCATGAACAATACCAATATTTTTCAAATTTGATTTAATAATTTTAATAGACTCGTTTACAGCTAGTATTGTTAATTTATCAGATATTTTTTCAAAATTTTTAAAATCCAGACCTTTATTATCATTGATTATATTTTTTGCGATTTGGATAATATAATCACCTGGATATAAATCCTCATTATCCTTTGGAAAAGGTTCATTATCGGTTTGTTCTTTAATTCTGTGGTAAACAGATTTTGTAAAATTGATTATTTGATTACCATAATCATTTACATAATATTCTTTATGCACTTTGTGCTTATTGAATTTTAAAATATTAGCAAGTACATCGCCTGAAACAGCTCCTCTGCAATGGCCAACGTGCAGTGGTCCTGTAGGATTAGCGGAGACAAATTCTAAAAAGAAACTTTTCTTTTTTAGCTATTAAATTTGTACCATATTCTAGTTTTTGATTAATTACATTTTGAATAAATTTATTCCAAAAAGTATTTTTGAAGGTTATATTTATAAATCCAGGTTTAACGATTTCAATTTTTTCAATATCCTTATCAATTTTTAACAGCTCAATCTCAATTTTTTTTGCAAGGTCATTAGGATTAGATTTATTTATTTTAGATAAAACCATAGCAACGTTTGTTGAAATATGAGCCTTAAATTGACTAGGTGGTAAATCTACGCCAATAGAGTCTAGATTATCAGAAATTTCAATTTTTCCTTGCTTATTAATATCTAAAATTAAATTCTTTATTTTGTCTTGATATGTCTCAAATATATTCATTTTATTTTATTATATATACTGATTGCATACCTATCTGTCATACCCGATATAAAATCAGCTACTGCTCTTTGTTTATCAGATTTATTAGAGAGATGACTAATAAATAAATTAGGTTTTTTTTGAATTTTATTGAATAATTTTTTAATAATTTTTTTCCCATTATTATTATTCAATAAAACCTTTTTATTATTATACATGCTGATTCTTAAAAATGATCTAATCTCGCTAATAATGCTTTTATGTTTGCTAGAAAAATCTACTATCAAATTCGTGTTTGAATATATTTTGTTTTTTGAATTTATCTTATTTCTTTTTATATTTTCAATAGTGTTATCAATTATATCTTTTACCATTAAATTTATAGAGTCTCTTACTATCTGATTAAGTATTACTTGCTTATTGTTTTTTATTTTTGATTTATATTTTTTAAAAATATTTCTAAAAAAATTAATTTCCAATAATTCATTTAAGGAAAAAATTTTTGCTTTTATCCCGTCTTGAATATCGTGATTATTATAAGCTATGTCATCAGAAATAGCAGCAATCTGTGCTTCGAGAGATGGATATTTATTAAAATTAATTTTATTTTTAAAGTTTTTAATTCCAATTAACTTATCAATTTTCGATTTATTTCTAACTGGACCGTTATGTTTTATAAGTCCATCTAAAGTTTCTAATGTTAAATTTAATCCTTTAAATTTTAAATATTTATTTTCCAAAAACATCACAATTCTTAAGGTTTGAATATTATGATCAAAACCTCCATAATTAATCATGCATTCATTTAAAGCATCTTCGCCAGCATGCCCGAACGGGGTATGACCTAAATCATGTGCAAGACTTAGAGTTTCTGTTAGTTCCTCATTTAAATGTAGATATTTCGATATTGTCCTTGCAATTTGAGAAACCTCAATTGAATGTGTAATTCTAGTTCGAAAATGATCTCCATCAGTATTAACGAATACCTGTGTTTTGTGTTTTAGCCTTCTAAATGCTTCGCTATGTATAATTCTATCTCGATCTCTTTGAAAGGGTGTTCTGAATTTGTTAATTGGCTCAGAGACAAGGCGTCCATTGCTTTTAAATTGACCTAGTTTTATGAAATTATTCATACTTTAAAATTAGAAAAAAAATATTATATTAGTAATAACAGTGATTATATATGAATAAAGAAATTAAATTTACTGATAAAGCTATAAAACAGATAAACAACCTTCTTGTCGAAAAAGCAAAAGGATCTTTTTTTAGAATCGCTATTAAAGGTGGTGGTTGCTCAGGTTTCCAATATGATTTCTCTTTTGATACAAAAGCTGAGCAAGACGATCTAGTATTTAATAATGTTTTGATTGATAAAAAATCAGCTGAACTTTTAAATGGATCGGAAGTTGACTACGTTTCTGAGTTAATTGGCGAGTCATTTAAAATCACAAATCCACAAAGCAAATCTTCTTGTGGCTGTGGCGTTTCTTTCTCTCTTTAATGAAAATCAGCTCTTGGAATGTTAATTCTGTAAGAGCAAGAATTGAAAATATAAAAGATTATCTTAATAAATTTTCACCAAATATTCTTTTA
>CACIEO010000006.1:0-71774 GCA_902585665.1 uncultured Pelagibacteraceae bacterium
GTTAGCCATTTGAAATATATAAATTCACGACCAGTACGATATCTAAATTCACTGATAAATCCAATAATAAATAAGAAGTTTTTTTGTTACATAAAGAATTTTTAAAATTATCTTGAAAATGATACGTTAAATTATAATAAAAGTATCAATGAATATTTATTTAAAAAAACTTAAAAAAGATGGATACTGTATTTTGAAAAATGCTGTTTCTAAAAAAAAATGTGACGAAATAGGAGCTGAATTAGATAAAATTTCGCACTCTAAAAAATACCAAAAATTCAGATTTAAGGATAAAAAAAAACAACTACAACTGATTAATGTAAACTATATAAACCCAGATATGTTTATGAATTTAGTTTCAAATAAAAAGATACTTAAACTATTAGATGTGATTTTTAAAGAAAGATTTATATTAAGTAATTTTAATGCTAGCAGACCCATTAGTCATTTCAAAAAATATAGGTTACACATTGACAGTAGAATGCCAATTTTTGATTATAATAATACAACTCACGTTGTTGCCAACCTTTGTGTTGATGATTTTACAAATAAAAATGGTGCTACAGTAATTTTAGAAAATTCTCACAAGATAAATAAAACTAAAGGAAAAATAAAAAAACTAATTGCAAAAAAAGGTAGTATAGTTCTCATGCTTGGCCATTTAAGGCATGATATCGGTAAAAATTATGATGGAAGTAGAAGATGGTCGATAATTGCTTATTACTGTCGATGGTGGGTTAAACCCACTTATGATTTTGTTAATTCGTGTACAAAAAAAATTTTCAATAAGTTAGACAATAAACAGAGAGAAATTTTAGGTTTTAATGCAACTCCACCCATTAAATGGGATAAGAGAAAATATACATTGAGAAATACAAAATCTATTCCTTCAGATTTTTCTAAATTAAAAAAATATCTAAATTAGAGCATAATTAAAATAATTTTTCATTTTTAACTAAATAATATTTTTTAAAAAAAATATGTTATACGTATAAAATAAATGTTAAATAACGCCGAACTGCTTAATATATTGCTCAAAGATAGCAAAAAAGTATCTGAGATTTATAAACCAAGCAAATATTGGAAAAAAAAAAATAATCAAGCTCGAAAAGAAATTAAAAAAAAGGGAATTCAAAATTTTAGAGGTGTTGATAATAATATAGGTGAAAGTTTTACAGATAACCAAAATATCAATATTTTAAATAATTATTATGGAGGTTTCAGAGGTTTGTTTAAATTTATTTTTGAAAAAGTTTATCCTTTCAAAAACATTTTTATTCGACAAATAAAATTAACCTCTACATTTAAAACTGATTTAAATTTATTTAAATCAAACTATTATGAGAATAATGAGCATGCTTTAGAGCTTTCAAAAAAATTTTCTTTAGAAAATACTACAAATTTTGGATGCGAAGATTTTTCAATTTTTAACGGAAATAAAATTTCAAATTATTACTTGGGTATTGCTGATACACATTTCCAAATAAGAAATGAGGTAGATTTTGACTCCGTAAAAACATTTTTTGAAATCGGTGGTGGATTTGGGGCAAATGTTCATTTTCTTTTAGAGAATTATAAAAATATTAAAAAAATTATTTATCTGGATCTTCCTGTAAATCTATACATAGGTACTGAATATTTAAGATATTTTTATGGAAAATCTGTAAAGGATTATCTATTTACTAAAGAAAAAAAAATTTTTTTCTCACAAAACGATGAGCTTGAGATATTTTGTATTCCGCCATGGAAAATAAAAGATTTAGAAATAAAATTCGATTTTTTTCAAAACTCCAATTCATTTGTAGAAATGTCTCCAGATATTATAAGAAATTACGTTTTACATATAAAAAAATTAATGAATAAAAATTCTAAAATAGCATTAACAAGCTATAAAAAATATAGGAAAGAAACGACTTTAAATCCAGAAAGTCTGAAGGGGTATTTTCAACATGATTTTAAACAATTTGATTCTCCTTGTATTATCCCTGGAAAAAAAAATATCTTTCTAATTTCTAAATAGTATCTTAACGTATTTTCATAAAAATTAATTTTAATCTATTAATTTATTTCTCATTTTTTACTATTAGGTCTTCTACTTTTTCGAAAATAAAATGACCAAGAAAAATATGGGACTCTTGTATTCTAGCAGTATTATCAGAAGGAACGATTATATTCAGGTCCGATATTTTTTTTGCATACCCTCCTTTATTTCCAAGTAAAGAAATTGAAAAGATTTTGTTTTTTTTTGCATATTTTAGAACATTTAAAATATTTTTAGATTTTCCTGAAGTTGATAGAACAATGAGCAAATCTTTTCTTGTCCCAAGTGCATTTAAATTTCTTTCAAATAATTTATCATACCCCAAATCATTACTACATGCTGTTATGGTAGATGTATCGAGTGCCAGACTTATGACAGGCAAAGGCCTTCTATTTAGATTTGGCCTTAATCTTACTAAAAATTCAGCTGAAAGATGTTGAGCATCAGCCGCAGACCCTCCATTCCCACATAAAAAAATCTTACCTCCTTTTTTTAAGGTGGAGTATATTTTTTTAATCGAATAAAAAATTTCTTTATTTAAACTCAATAACATATTATCGAGAATAATTTTTTCTCTAATAATTTTAATAAATTCTTTTTTCATCAGTGACCGAGATGAAGCCTCAGTTTTTTGGCGACGTCTTTTTCAATATCTAGAATTTTCTTTGTTTTTTCACCATCAATTGCTTTTTCTACCTTTCTTATAGATTTAATTAAACTTTCAAAACCTTCAAAAGTTAATGAAGCGGCTTGATCACTTCCATAAATTGTTCTATCTACTGTGACATGTCTTTCAATTGAAGTTGCTCCTAACGCAACAGCTGCTACTGAAATTGCAAGTCCTCCTTTTTCATGGCCACTGTAACCAACCTTACAATTATATTTTTCTCTCATGTCTTTAATCAAATTTAAATTTGCCCTTTTGTCATCAAATGGATAAGCAGAAACACAATGCATGAGTTCAAACTCGCAATCGTTATTCTTAAAAATTTCAACAGCTTTATCAATATTATTATAAGATGACATGCCAGTGCTAATAAATGTGTATTTTTTTTGCTTTGCAACAGCATTTAAAAAATTCTCATCGACTATCATTGCAGATGCTATTTTATTATAATCTGAATTATATTTTGATAAAAAAGATAAGCTATTTAAGTCCCAGGCAGATGCAAACCATTTTATATTTTTCTTTTTACAATGCTCATCAATAGCATCGTATTCTTTTTTCCCAAATTCAAGCCCAACCTTCTGCTCTCTTTGTGTTTTTCCCCATGGACTCTCTCTTGGACTGTCTAAAATTTCTTTTGAATAAACTGCTTCAATATCTCTTTTTTGAAATTTAACAGCATCAGCTCCTGCCTCAACTGATTTATCAATCATTTGTCTTGCAAGATCAATGTTACCATTATGATTGATGCCTATTTCAGCTATTACAAATACAGTCATATTAAGGTCTATTTTTATAGAATTGTGCGTCCTCCATCAACAATTATAGTTGTGCCATTAATATAGGATGATGCTTTTGATGCTAAAAAAAGAATTGCATTATTATATTCATTTTTCTTAGCCATTCTTCCCATGGGAATTAATTTTGTAATATTTTTTATAAATTTAGTTTTATGACTTTTTTCCATACCGCCAAATGCTAGCGCATTGCATCTAATTTTTTTTGGCCAATAAGTTGCAGTATATTTAGTTAATCCAATAATTCCATGTTTGATTACTGAGTATGTGACTGGTTTGACACTTCCTTTATTATAAATTCTATGATCAGGAGATATAATTCCTAAATCTGAGGAAATGTTAATAATATTACCTCCAGACTTTTGACGGTTCATCTCTGTGCCAAAAATTTTTGTACACAACATTGCACCTTTTAGTCCAATCTCTAAATCGTCATCCCAAATTTTATTACTAAAATTCTCTAACCTTGTTTCTTTAGATTTAGATTCAGGTCCATAATTATTTGCTGCATTATTAATTAATATATCGATAGATTTATATCTTTTTTTTATTTTGTTTTTGGCAGCTTTTAATTCTTCCTCTTTAGTAATATCACAATTAAAAAAATTTTTTTTATTAGATTTTTTTTTGTCAAAAATTATGACTTTGCTAGAGTTACTTTCGAATGCTTTTGTGAATTGAGACGCTAGAAAGCCTAAGCCACCGGTTATAATTACTGTTTTATTTTTTAAATCAGGGTATGGAATATTCATTATAAAAATTTTAATTTTGCCTAATTGAGCAATAGTATTTTTTAGTATAAAAGTAAACTGTTCATTACTATATTATAAATCTAAATTTTGTTTTAATTATGAATATTGTAGCAATTATACCGGCAAGAAAAGGTTCCAAAGGAATAAAAAATAAAAATATAATGATTTATAAAAAAAAACCTTTGATCTACCATTCAATTAAAATTGCATTAAAATTAAAAAAAATAGATAAAGTTATAGTTTCAACAGACTCTAAAAAATATAAAGAATTAGCTAAAAAATATGGTGCTGAGGTTATTTTAAGACCAAAAAAAATCAGTAAAGATGATTCACTAGAAAAAGAATATCTTATTCATGCATATAATTATTTAAAAAAAAAAGATAATTATATAGTAGACCTATTTGTTTTACTTAGACCTACATGCCCAGATCGAGATATTAAAGATATTAAAAAAGCGTTAAGTATATCAATTAAAAACTTTAGAAGATATACATCAGTTAGATCTGCTCATATTGTTCATAATCCTGCACAAAAAACATTTCAAATACAAGGACAATATTTTACTGGTTTTTTTAATAAAACTCTAAAAGGCGAATATCATTCTTATCCAAGACAAATGTATCCTGTTACTTATTCGCCAAATAGTTTTTTTGATGTGCTAAAACCTAAATACTTTTTAAAATTTAAAAGAAAGAATAAATTATGGGGAAATAAAATTTTTCCTATTATTACTAAGTTGTATAAGGATATTGATACAAAAAAAGATATTTAGAATTATTTTTTTAATTTTAAAGCTAACTCTAAGGATTTAATACTTTTTTCCAAACCGTACTTTGGATCAATAGGTTTTTTTTTCTTTAGTGCATTTATAAAATAATATACCTCTTCTTTAAAAAGATCGTTTCTTTGAAATTTAAATTTGATTAATTTTTTTGAAATTTTTTTATTACTCATCATTTCATTGGCTAAAGTTTTAAAACGATAAATTTCTAAACTATTATTTATTAAATTTGCTACAATTTTCCCTTTTGAGCCAACAATTTTTAGACCTCTGCTCTTGGGTCTTTCATAAGAGTTTAAAAGAAGGGTGATTAGAAATTTTTCATTTTTCTTTCTTGCAACAAAGTTTGAAGTAATTGTATCCTCAGTATCTATCTTTGTATTTGAGATTTTATCGTTAAAGGAGTTTATAAGTTTTATATCATATTTTTCAAATAAGAATAAAAGATAATCTACTTCATGAATCTGGTTTAAGGATACGCCGCCTCCACCTTTTTTTTTAGAGTGATATACCTTCCAATACTTTTGATAAGGACGGTAGTCTGCTATGTGTTCACCATTATTAATTAAAACGTTTAAAATATTTCCAATTGTTTTTTTTTTTAATAGCATTCTTAAATTAATTAAGGCCGGGTTAAACCTTAAATGATAACCAAGCATTATTTTGATTTTATTTTTTTTATTTTTCGTTTGTATTTTTTTTAATACTTTAAGGTCTCGATTATTAATGCCCCCTGGTTTTTCCAAAAAGATATTAACATTTTTTTCAAATAATTTTTTTAAAAATTTTGAGTGAAGATTATTTGGTAAACAAATAAATGCAGCATCTATTTTTATGTTTGTATTTATTTCACTAAAATTTATTACTTTTAATCGATACTTAGAATTTACATCTCCTTTCAAAGGTTTTTTATCGTTATAAAGCTGGGAGGAATGCTTTCCTTTAATAGTAAATAAATTGATGTTTTTAAATTTGAGCTTTATATTTCTAATATGTCTTTGACCAATAATACCGATTCCAATAAATAAAATGTTCACAATAGATATTTAAAATTTTATTCATGAAATACTAACAAAATCTTAGTAGAATGAACAATAATTTATGCAAAAGATTATTTCTAAAATAATAAAAATACCATTAATATTTATTTTTTTAAAAACTCCTCTTATAAAAATTTTAAAAAGAAGATTTTTTTACCACCGAAGCTTAAAATCTAGGAGTTATATTATGTCTATTTTAGATAGATTGTTTCAAAGCGAATATCTTTCTAAACAAAAAAACCATGAATATACTAGAGAACTACTTTCCTCTGCTGTAAAATTTGGCGAGGGAGAAAAATGGGCTTTACATTACTATAATAATTCTGCTCAAAGTTTGGAAAGTTTAAAAAAAAGAAGAATAGGATCTATATCTGATTATGAGAATCGGCCTATCTTTCAAGAAATTATAAGCTTTATTAAATCAAAAAATTTAGAGGAAAATGAAGATACGTTTGTCATTCAATTAGGCTCTTCATCTGGAAAGGATCTGGAATTCTTTAATAAATATTTTCCAAAACTAAAATATGTATCTACTGATATAAACGACGAAATCCTGAATTTTCAAAAAAAAAAATATGAAAATAAAGGTTTTAAATTCTTCAAATGTTACGCAGAGGACATAGATAAATGTATAGAAGCACTTCAATTATCTAACAAAAATATAATTTTATTTTCAATAGGATCGCTTCAATATGTTGTACCTTTTTATCTTGAGCAATTTTTTTTAAAAATTAAAAAAATTAAACATTTAAATCTTTTTATATGTGATCCTGTTAAGTTATCATTTGTAGATGAAAACAAACATTATTCGGATTATCGTGGTAATTCTAGCTACACACATATTTACGAAAAATATGCAAGTGAATTTGTAATATTCAAAAAAAAAGTAATTAGACCATTTGAAAACAGTAATACTCCAAACAGGGATGTTGGGACATATTATTTACATATTGGGAATTGAATTAATAAAATTTTAACAAGTCAATATATTAAAAAAGTTTCAATTTATAAAATTTTTTTCAGTGCATAAATCAAGCCAATTGAGCTATTAGTACTGGTCAGCTACATGCGTTACCGCACTTCCACACCCAGCCTATCAACGTGGTGGTCTACCACGGCTCTATAGGAAGAACTAGTTTTGAGGTGAGTTTCCCGCTTAGATGCTTTCAGCAGTTATCTCGTCCGTACTTAGCTACCCGGCACTGCAGCTGGCGCTACAACCGGTCCACCAGTGGTACGTCCATCCCGGTCCTCTCGTACTAGGGACAGCTCCTCTCAATTCTTCTACACGCATAGCAGATAGGGACCGAACTGTCTCACGACGTTCTGAACCCAGCTCACGTACCACTTTAATTGGCGAACAGCCAAACCCTTGGGACCTGCTCCAGCCCCAGGATGTGATGAGCCGACATCGAGGTGCCAAACACTGCCGTCGATATGAGCTCTTGGGCAGTATCAGCCTGTTATCCCCGGCGTACCTTTTATCCGTTGAGCGATGGCCCTTCCACTCAGAACCACCGGATCACTATGACCGTCTTTCGACTCTGCTCGACTTGTCAGTCTTGCAGTCAGGCAAGCTTATGCCATTGCACTCTACGAACGATTTCTGACCGTTCTGAGCTTACCTTCGCACGCCTCCGTTACTATTTGGGAGGCGACCGCCCCAGTCAAACTACCCACCATACAATGTCTTGATACCGGATAACGGTGATCAGTTAGATATCAAGAAAAACAAAAGAGGTATTTCACTGGCGACTCCACCAAAGCTGACGCCTTGGTTTCAATGTCTCCCTCCTATGCTAAATATGTTTTTCCTAACACCAATGTAAAGTTGCAGTAAAGGTGCACGGGGTCTTTCCGTCTAACTACGCGAACTCCGCATCTTCACGGAGAATTCAATTTCACTGAGTTGATGTTGGAGACAGCGGAGAAATCGTTACGCCATTCATGCAGGTCGGAACTTACCCGACAAGGAATTTCGCTACCTTAGGACCGTTATAGTTACGGCCGCCGTTTACTGGGGCTTCAGAAATGAGCTTGCACCCATCGCATTAACCTTCCAGCACCGGGCAGGCGTCAGACCCTATACATCCACTTACGTGTTAGCAGAGCCCTGTGTTTTTGATAAACAGTCGCTTCTCCCTGGCTTGTGCCACCCTTTAATAGTTGCCTACTAAAAGGTCTTCTTTATTCCGAAGTTACAGAAGCATTTTGCCGAGTTCCTTCAACATCATTCTCTCAAGCGCCTAAATATACTCTATTAATCCACCTGTGTCGGTTTAGGGTACGGTCTTATGATGGAGCTATTTCCTGGGACTTTTTCGCGGCAAACTCAATCCATTAAGAGTTTACAACTTACAAAATCCGTCACTACCATCTGGTCAAGGAATATTAACCTTGTTCCCATCGACTACGGCTTTCGCCCTCGCCTTAGGGGCCGACTAACTCTGCGCGGATTAACCTTGCGCAGAAACCCTTGGATTTTCGGCGATAAAGTTTTTCACTTTATTTATCGTTACTTATGTCAGCATTCGCACTTCTGATACCTCCAGGACCCCTCACGGGTATCCCTTTACAGGCTTACAGAACGTTCCGCTACCGCTTATAAAACTCGAAAGTTTTATAAACCCACAGATTCGGTATGTGATTTTAGCCCCGTTACATCTTCGGCGCAGAAACTCTATTAGACCGGTGAGCTGTTACGCTATCTTTAAAGGATGGCTGCTTCTAAGCCAACCTCCCGGCTGTTAAGGAATTTCCACATCCTTTCACACTTAATCACAATTTCGGGACCTTATCTGGTGGTCTGGGCTTTTTCCCTCTCGACCATGGACCTTAGCACCCACAGTCTGTCTGTTGAAGAACAATGTTCAGCATTCGGAGTTTTATTAGGTTTGGTAAGAATCTCTTCCCCCTAGCCCATTTAGTGCTCTACCTCTAAACATCTATTTATTCAACGCACTACCTAAATAGTTTTCGCGGAAAACCAGCTATCTACGAATTTGGTTGGCCTTTCACCCCTTACCACAAGTCATCCAAAGACTTTTCAACGTCAACTGGTTCGGTCCTCCAGCAAGTGTTACCTTGCATTCAACCTGCTCATGGTAAGCTCATTCGTTTTCGGGTCTAATTCATTAAACTAATCGCCCTATTAAGACTTGCTTTCGCTGCGCCTACACCTAGATGGCTTAAGCTTGCTTAATAAATTAAGTCACTGACCCATTATACAAAAGGTACGCCGTCACTCTAAAAAGAGCTTCGACTGATTGTAGGCATGCGGTTTCAGGTTCTATTTCACTCCCCTAATAGGGGTTCTTTTCACCTTTCCCTCACGGTACTAGTTCACTATCGGTCACTGAAGAGTATTTAGGCTTAGAGGGTGGTCCCCCTATATTCGAGCAAGATTTCACGTGTCCCGCTTTACTCAAGAAACATATTAAACATTACTCTTACGGGACTATCACCCTCTTTGGTAAGTCTTTCCAGACTTTTCAGATTTTTTTAATATGTTTACTGGCCTATTCCGATTTCGCTCGCCACTACTCACGGAATCTCAATTGATTTCTTTTCCTCTGGTTACTTAGATGTTTCAGTTCTCCAGGTTTTCTCTTTAAATCTATTTATTCAATTTAAAGTACCACATAAAGTGGTGGGTTTCCCCATTCGGAAATTTTCGGATCAAAACTTGCATACAGTTCCCCGAAACTTTTCGCAGTATACCACGTCCTTCATCGTCTTTCAGTGCCAAGGCATCCGCCACACGCCCTTAAACGCTTGATTTATGCACAGAAAAAAATTCTGTGTTGAATCAAATTTTGTTGGAATGTTCATCTATTTGAACATTCTTGATTGTTCATCTATTCGAACAATCGGATATAGATATTGATAATATTAATTTTATTCACAGTTTTAATAGCTAAGTGTTTCTGGTGGAGGATAGCGGGATCGAACCGCTGACCTCCTGAATGCAAATCAGGCGCTCTCCCAGCTGAGCTAATCCCCCAAATAAAATGGTGGGCCGAGAAAGACTCGAACTTTCGACCCCACCCTTATCAAGGGTGTGCTCTAACCAACTGAGCTACCGGCCCCTATTCAGTAAAGAGAAACACTTTTAAGAAGAGAAATGAGGACGGTCAACATTAACCTGTTAATTATTTAGGTTAAGAAATTTTTCTTAACCATCCTTAGAAAGGAGGTAATCCAGCCGCAGGTTCCCCTACGGCTACCTTGTTACGACTTCACCCCAGTCGCTGACTATACCGTGGTCAGAGGTTTTAAACTCTGCCTTAAGGTAGAACCAACTCCCATGGTGTGACGGGCGGTGTGTACAAGACCCGGGAACGTATTCACCGCGGCGCGCTGATCCGCGATTACTAGTAATTCCAGCTTCATGCACTCGAGTTGCAGAGTGCAATCCGAACTGAGGCATCTTTTTAGGATTTGCTCAATGTCGCCATTTTGCTTCCTATTGTAGATGCCATTGTAGCACGTGTGTAGCCCAACACGTAAGGGCCATGAGGACTTGACGTCATCCCCACCTTCCTCCAGCTTATCACTGGCAGTTCTTTCAGAGTGCCCAACTAAATGATGGCAACTAAAAGTGAGGGTTGCGCTCGTTGCGGGACTTAACCCAACATCTCACGACACGAGCTGACGACAGCCATGCAGCACCTGTGTTTCGTCCGGCCGAACCGAAAACCTTAATCTCTTAAGGTCGCGACGAACATGTCAAGTGTTGGTAAGGTTCTGCGCGTATCTTCGAATTAAACCACATGCTCCACTACTTGTGCGGGTCCCCGTCAATTCATTTGAGTTTTAACCTTGCGGTCGTACTCCCCAGGCGGTGTGTTTATCGCTTTCGCTGCGACACTGAAAATAAATTTCCAACGTCTAACACACATCGTTTACGGCATGGACTACGAGGGTATCTAATCCTCTTCGCTACCCATGCTTTCGTTCCTCAGTGTCAGTAATGATCCAGAAAGCTGCCTTCGCAATTGGTATTCTTTCTAATATCTACGAATTTCACCTCTACACTAGAAATTCTGCTTTCCTCTATCAAACTCTAGCTAAAAAGTTTTGATGGCAGTTCCAGAGTTAAGCTCTGGGATTTCACCACCAACTTTTTTAACCACCTACGAACTCTTTAAGCCCAGTAATTCCGAACTACGCTAGGTCCCTTCGTATTACCGCGGCTGCTGGCACGAAGTTAGCCGGACCTTCTTATTCGGGTACAGTCATTTTCTTCCCCGACGAAAGAGCTTTACAACCCAAAGGCCTTCTTCACTCACGCGGCATCGCTGCATCAGAGTTTCCTCCATTGTGCAAGATTCCTTACTGCTGCCTCCCGTAGGAGTTTGGGCCGTGTCTCAGTCCCAATGTGGCTGATCATCCTCTCAAATCAGCTATTGATCAAAGTCTTGGTAGGCCTTTACCCCACCAACTAACTAATCAAGTGCAGGCTCATCCAATGGCGCATAAAGCTTTCTCCGTAAAGACTTATGAGGTATTAGCACAAGTTTCCTCGTGTTATTCCTCACCAAAGGGAAGATACCCACATGTTACTCACCCGTCTGCCACTAAGTATTGCTACTTCGTTCGACTTGCATGTATAAGGCGTGCCGCCAGCGTACGTTCTGAGCCATGATCAAACTCTCAAGTTTAAAAACGGCGCACACTAGCTTCAATATAAATTCTAAGAATAAAATTTATATATGTTTGAAGTGTGTACGACAAATTTTGGTAACCTTAACCGTCCACACTTCTCTTCTTAAATATAAACAATTTAAATAGCTAATTAAGCTCGAAAGCTTAATGTTCACAATATTTTTATTGAGAAAGTGTGACGCTTATAATCTAAAATATAAGTAAATCAAGCAGTAAGCATAAAAAAAGAGGCTAAAAATACAAGCAAAATCAGGGTTTTTTAGCTATTATGAATTATGATATATCTCAAATTGAAAAATTTATGAAATTAAATCTAAGAATAAGCAATTTAAAAATCTCAAAAAATTTAGAGTTATTTTTTGTTCTAATTCTAATAGTGATCTCAATAATAATTACAATGATTTATAATGTATCTAAAACTAATTCTGAAAAACAATATAGCCAGTTACTTAATAATTTATATTTCCAAAAAACGATAGAAAATGTATTTAATAACCTATCTCCTAAATATTTAAATGTCGAACATGTGGTAAAAAGAAACGATACCTTAAATAATGTCCTTAAAAGTTACGATTTATCAAATAAAGAAATATCAATGCTATTCAATAGCCTTAAATCCAAAAATATTAATAAATCTTTAAGAATAAATCAAAAGTTATTTTTTACAATTGATAAAACAAATAACTTCATAACAAAATTTATAATTTCTGTAAATAAAACAAAAAGAATACAGCTCGTTAGAAATGCTGATCAAAACAGTTTTGACATGAAGGAAATAGTCACTAACTTAAAAAAGAGGTTAGTATTTAAAGAGGGACGGATAAGTCAAAGCTTATACAGAAGTGCATCTGATAAAAAAATCCCGCCAAGCATAATAATTGAATTTGCGAGGATATATGGTTTTCAAGTCGACTTTCAAAGAGATATTAGAAAAAATGACACATACCAAATTATTTATGAAGTTTTTGAAGATGATAAGAAAAAAATATTTAATACAGGAAATATATTATTTGCAGATCTGAGTTTGAGTAATCAAAGTAATGCTTTTTACTATTTTAAAGATAAAGGTGAGGAAGGACATTATGATATAAATGGTAAAAGTGTAAAAAAAGCATTAATGAAAACTCCAATTAACGGTGCTCGTTTATCATCTCCTTATGGAATGAGAAAACATCCAATCGATGGTTACAATAAAATGCATAAAGGCACGGACTTCGCTGCGCCTATGGGAACACCGATTATGGCATCTGGTGACGGCGTTGTAATAAAAGCTAGCTGGTGTGGAGGTGGAGGAAATTGTGTGAAAATTAAACATAACTCTTCTTACACAACTGTCTATGCTCATATGTCAAAATTTGCGGCAAATATTAAAAAAGGTAAAAGAGTAAAGCAGGGACAAACGATTGGTTATGTGGGTTCTACAGGTAAATCGACAGGACCACACTTACATTACGAGGTTATTCATAATGGAAAAAGAATTAATTCTCAAGCTTTAAAATTACCATCTGGTAAAGTTTTAAAGAATAAATCAAGAAAGTTATTTGAAGTAAGTAAATTAAAAATTGATGTATTAAAATCTGAAATTATCGCAGGTATTAACTAGTTGCGATGTTTTTATTTTCTGTTTTGTCATTGGTTGCTTCTTTGGATTTTTCATCAGGAGAAAGTTTGTTATTCTCAGATTTAGTTTTATCTACACTATTCGAAATTTGAGCTTTTTCTTTTTCATTTAAAACTCTTACAAAATGATCAGAATGTTGGAAATAGCTTTCTGATAATATTTTATCTCCAGTTGACAAGGCTTCCCTGGCAAGGTTACTGTATTTTTCTACAAGCCTAGCAGCGTTATGGTTATTATTTCTATGATTTTTTCTTTGAAAGTTTGTATTTGATATTAAATTTTGTGGATCATGATTTCTAGAAGAATTTCTATCCCCATTAATTCTAAACTTTCTTTTATTATTATTTTTATAAGATCTCATTATTTATTAAATTTTAGTACTTACTATGCATCTATCATTTTTACCGTAATCTTTAACAACCTTATTAACGTAAAATCCCTCATTTTTAAGAAATTTCATTGTTTTTAATTTTTGATCAAATCCAATTTCTAAAATCAATTTTCCACCCACCTTTAATAGACTAGAAGATTTTTTTATCACTTTATTTAAAATTGAGGATCCATCTAGACCACCCTCTAAAGCAATTAAAGGCTCAAAACCAAATATATCTTTATCCAAATACTTTAATTTAAATTTATCAATATAAGGAGGATTAGATATAATTAAATCATATTTACCTTTAAAAAAATTGTCAACACATGATTGATAAAATTTTATCCTATTTTCTAATTGATGCATTTTTGCATTAATTTTTGCTACTTTTATTGCCTTTTTAGATATATCTATTGCAGAATAAAAAAAATTTGGACGTTCTTTTGCCAGTGATATCACTAAACAACCTGATCCAGTGCCTATGTCTAGAATAAATCCTTTATTCTTTGTATCTATAACTTTTAGTGCTTCTTGAATAATGATCTCGCTATCTGGCCGTGGTATTAATACATTTTTATCTACATAAAAGGAGTGTTTCCAAAATTCTTTATTTTTAACAATATAAGCTACTGGTTCACCTAACTTTCTTCTTCTAATAAGGTCTTTATAAATATTTATTTCATTTATTTTTATGTTAATTTTTCTGTTAATAACCACTTCTTTAAAGCTTCTTTTTAGAGCGCAACAAAGAAGAATTTCAGCATCGAGCATCGAAGTTTTAATTGAGGAGTTAGAAAGGATTTTTTGACCATCATTTAATAAAGTATTGATATTTATCATTTCAATTAGCACTCATTAATTCTTCTTGTGCTTGCAAATTTATATTCTCAATCATCTCGTCAAATATTTCACCCTCCATAAACTCTGCTAGTTTGTGTAAAGTAAGATTTATTCTATGATCAGTAACTCTACCTTGAGGAAAGTTATAAGTTCTAATTCTTTCAGATCTATCACCAGTACCTATTTTACTTTTTCTATATTTAGATCTTTCATCTTCTTTTTTTTTTCTCTCATTTTCATAAATTCTAGACCTTAAAATTTTCAAACCTTTTTCTTTGTTTCTTATTTGAGATTTTTCATCCTGTTGACTTACAACTATACCTGTTGGTAAATGAGTTATTCTCACAGCAGAATCCGTTGTATTTACACTTTGTCCACCTGGACCACTACTTCTAAAAACATCTATTCTTAAATCTTTCTCTTCTAATTTGACATCAATTTCCTCAGCCTCTGGTAAGACTGCTACTGTTGCTGCTGATGTATGAACTCTTCCTTGTGTTTCAGTGTCTGGAACTCTTTGAACCCTATGGACACCACTTTCATATTTTAATGAAGAATAAATATTTTTACCCTTTATTGAGGCTATTACTTCTTTAAGGCCACCTGCATCGCTTTTGGATATACTTATAATTTCTAGAGTCCATTTTTTATTATTACAAATTTTTTCATACATCTTAAATAAATCAGCAGCAAACAAGCTTGCTTCAAGCCCCCCTGTTCCAGCTCTTATTTCTAAAATTGCATTTTTACTATCTGCTTCATCTTTTGGTAGTAAAAAAATAATAAGTCTTTTTTTAACCTTTTCATTTTTTGTAATTAATTCAGATAACTCTTTATTTGCTAAATCAATCATTTCTTTATCACTAGTTTTATCATTTATTATTTTCTCGAGATCAGTTTTTTCTAAGTTGAACGAAGTATAAAATTTAGCATCATCGATTATCTCATTAATATCTGAATATTCTTTTGACATTTCAGCAAATTTTTTTTTATCAAGATTGGTAGAAGATAAATTGGCCTCTAATTTTGAATGTTTTTCAATGATATTTTTTACTTTTTCAATAGGTATCATTTATTCTTATTTTGAATTTCCTCGGCTTTTTTCTCCACCAATTCAACTACCCTAGAAATAATTTCTTTATTGTTAAGTTTCTCCGTTTGAACCCCGTTTAAATAAAGCATGTTACTGTCTCTCCCCCCGCCAGTTATTCCAATATCTGTGTATGCTGCCTCACCAGGTCCATTTACTACACAACCAATTATAGACAAAGTTATTGGTTGATTTATATGAGAAAGTTTTTCCTCCAATATTTTAACCGTATCAATAACCTCAAATCCTTGTCTTGCACAAGATGGACAAGAAATAATTTTTACTCCCCTCGTACGTAAGCCAATAGATTTAAGTATCTCATTTCCAATTTTAACCTCTTGTACTGGATCATCTGATAGTGAGACTCTTATAGTGTCCCCAATACCTTCCATCAACAAATTCCCTAGTCCAATCGCTGATTTTATGCTGCCTGGTATATAACTGCCTGCTTCTGTTATTCCAAGGTGAAGTGGGTATTCAGTTATTTTTGACAATTGTTTATACGATTTTACAGATAAAAAAACATCAGATGATTTTACGCTAATTTTAAAATTTTCGAAATTTAAATCCTCAAGAATTTTAATATTTCTTAAAGCACTTTCAACTAATGCCTCGGGACAAGGTTCTTTGAATTTTTCCAAAATATCTCTCTCAAGTGATCCTGCATTAACTCCAATTCTTATTGAGCAATTGTTGTCTTTTGCAGCTTTAATAACTTCTTTTATTTTATCTTTACTTCCGATATTACCAGGATTGATTCTTAAACAAGCGGCCCCGTTTTTAGCAGATTCTATTGCTCTTTTATAATGAAAGTGAATATCAGCAACCAAAGGTATATCTATATGTTTTGTAATCTCTTTCAATGCGGATGAGGAGTCTTCGTCAGGACATGAAACCCTTACTATATCTGCTCCAGCTTGAGATATTTTTTGGATTTGTTTAATAGTGTTTCTCGTATCTTGCGTGAGTGTGTTAGTCATTGATTGGACACTTATTGGGTTATCTCCTCCAACTTTTACTTTACCAACTTGTATGACTTTTGTTTTTTTTCTGATTATGTCTCTAAAAGGTCTAATGCTCATTTTTCTAAATTAAATTCCTTATGGAGTACATGAACAGCTTTATTAATTAATTTTTTATCTATCAAAACTGAAATTTTTATTTCAGATGTGGAAATTACTTGAATATTAATTTTTTTTTCAGCTAGGGCCTTAAACATTCTATATGTTACACCAGGTGTTGTTATCATTCCAACTCCTATAATTGACAGTTTTGATACATTTTTTTTAATCAACATACTTTTAAATTTAATTTTTTTGTTATTTTTCAAAAGTCTTTCTGTTTTTGTTACTTCTTCATTTTTTACTGTGAAAGTAAGATCTGTTTCTTTTCCATTTGACGAAATGTTCTGAACTACCATGTCTACATTAATAAAATTTTTAGATAAAGGCTCGAAAATAGATGCTGCTACACCAGGCTTATCAACAACACCTATTAAGGTAATCTTCGAATCATTTTTAGTAAATGAAATGCCTGTTATAATTTTTTCTTTAGAAATATTTTTCCTTTTTGTAATAAGGGATCCTGGCTTATTAATAAAAGATGATTGTACGTGAACATTAACTCTGTTTAATCTTGCATCTTGTATTGAAGCGGGTTGCATGACTTTCGCTCCTAAAGATGACATTTCTAGCATTTCTTCGTAAGATATTTTATTAATTTTTTTTGCTTTTTTGTTATAATTTGGGTCAGTTGTATAAACACCCTCTACGTCAGTATAAATTATACATTTCTCAGCTTTAAAAAATTTTGCAATCATAATTGCACTAGCATCTGATCCACCTCTTTCTAAAGTAGTTAAGCGGTTTTGATAGTTTATGCCTTGAAAACCAGTTATAATTGGAACACCACCAGAATTAAGATATTTTAATATCCTTTTCTTAAATATATTTACAATTCTTGATTTTTTATAATCTCCCTCTGTGAAAATTGGCACCTGCCAACTTAGCCAGGATCGAGATTTTATTCCGATATGGTTTAGTCTGCCCGAGATAAGAGCGCATGACATTTGCTCGCCTGATGAAACCAAAACGTCGTATTCAGATGGATCAAAGTTATTACTTATTTGCCTTGTTTTTCTTATTAATTCATTAGTAACGCCACTCATAGCCGAGGAAACAACTATTACTTTTTTATTCTTAGTGTTTCTTGAAATAATATCAGCAACTTTTTTGATTCTATTAGTAGAACCAACGGACGTACCACCAAATTTTAATACAACAATTTTCATTGAATACTTTTTAATTTTATTTAAAACTATATTGATAAATTACATGTTAATCACTATGTCAATAATAAATGAAAAATAACACAATAAATAAAAAAGAAATAGATAAATTTTCAAAAATTGCTTCTGAATGGTGGGATCCGCACGGTAAATTCAAACCCTTACACAAATTTAATCCAATTAGAATCAAATATATCAAAGATAATAGTATTAAACATTTTAAAATAAATTCATTGAATCAACCTTTTAAAAAGTTAAAAATTTTAGATATTGGTTGTGGAGGTGGATTACTAAGTGAGCCAATGAGTAGATTGGGTGCAGAGGTTACTGGTATTGATGCATCTCAAGAAAATATTAATATTGCTAAAATACACTCTTTAGAAAAAAAACTTAAAATTAAATATATTTGTTCATCGCCAGAAAAACTTAATACTAAAGATAAATTTGATATAATTCTAAATATGGAAATAGTTGAACATGTCGATGATGTAAATTTATTTATACAGAGTTGCGTAAAATTTTTAAAAAAAGATGGTATTATGTATGTAGCTACAATAAATAAAACTTTAAAATCTTACGTATTTGCAATAATTGGTGCAGAGTATATTTTGAGATGGTTACCAATTGGAACTCATGATTGGCAAAAATTTGTTAAACCTAAAGAACTTATTAATTATGCAGAATACAATTCTATGAAAGTTAAAAAAATTGATGGTGTAGTTTTCAACCCCTTAAACAATACTTGGAATATAAATGATGATAAGTCAGTAAATTATATTGCTCTATTTAAAAAAAACTAATTTTCTTTATCCTCAATCCAAGGTATAGTTTGTGTTTCTATACCCTCTTGCTTGAGATCTTTGATCTCTTCGTTTGTAGCTTTACCATATATTCCTTTATTAAATTTTTTTTTTTTTGAATTGTAATGTATTGACCTAGCTTCAAAGGCAAAATTTTTTCCTACATATTTAAGATTATTTTTTATAAATTTTTGGTACTGCCTTATTTTATTTTTAAAAATTTTAATTTTTTTTTCTTGAATATGAAAATTTTTATTATTTTTGTTTAAAATATTTGGGGCCATTAACGATTTATTGATATTCATAGACCCACAAAAACTGCAGTTTATTAATTTGAGTTTTTTTAGTTTATCAAATTCTTTTGATGTTGAAAACCAACTATCAAAAGTTTTAAAACATTCTTTACATCTTAGTTTATATTTTATCATATAAAAATTTTAATTTAATTTTAATGTTAAGATCTGTAATCTGCATTAATTTCTATATACTTTTTTGTTAAATCCATTGTGTATGCAGTGAATTTTTTTGTTCCCATTTTTAAATCGACTTTAATATCTAATTTCTCATTCCTCATAAATTCTTTAAGCAGTATTTCATTATAGTCTTTTGATATTTCACCTTTTTCTAATATTTTATATTCACCAATACTTAAATTAATTTTATTCAGATTTATTGAAACTTGAGATTTTCCAATAGCCATTATTATTCTTCCCCAATTTGGGTCTTCCCCAGCAAACGCAGTTTTTACTAATGGTGAATTAGCTATTGAAAATGCAATTTTTTTTGCGTCGATTTCACTCTTAGCGTTTTCGACCATTACTGAAATAAATTTTGACGCCCCCTCCCCATCTGCCGTAACTCTCTTAGCTAAATTTAACAAAACTGAGTGTAAACTTTTCTCAAAGTCATCAATTCTTTCATCATTTATAGTATTTATAATTTTATTTTTTGCTGCACCAGTAGCAAAAATACCAACCATATCATTTGTGCTGGTATCCCCGTCACAACTTATTGCATTAAAAGTTGTTTCAATATTTTTTTTAAGTAATTTTTTTAAAATTGTTGAGGAAATATTTGCATCTGTAAATACATATCCTAATGTCGTTGCCATATTTGGATAGATCATCCCCGATCCTTTCGCCACGCCATAAATTTTAACATTAGCATTTCCAATTTTACATTCTTCCATAGCTAGCTTTGGGACTAAATCTGTGGTTATCATGCCGAGGGCTGCTTTTACCCAAATATACTTATTTTGATTATATTTTATTTTTTCAATCAATTCAGGTAAACAGTTTTTTAGTTTATTTGTTGGAAAAGGCTCTCCAATTGTTCCTGTGCAACCAAATATTATTTCATTTGATTTAACTTTCTCATGTAATTCATCATCATCTTTCTTTTTCATTGTTAACAAATTTGAAAGTTCATCTGCAATTTCTTTCAAACCTTGAAACCCATTTTTTCCAGTAAAAGTGTTAGCATTTCTTGTATTTATAAATAATGCTTTTATTTTTTTATTTTTAATTTCACGGTTCCATTTAATATTTTCTGAAACGATAGTTGATTGAGTATAAACAGAAGCAAAATTTGCACCATTCCTAAAATAAAATAAAACTACATCATCTCTTGGTGGATTATAGAGTTTTGCATTTACTACAGAAATTGCTAGACCATCTAAATGTTCTAAATCCTGAAAGTCGCTTATTTTAGAGTTATTTTTTTTTACATTAAATAAATTACTTAAATTTATAACCATACTATTTAAATTAATATTTTAATTACTATATTTATAGATAATAATATGTATATACCAATAAAAATAGATGCTAAATCCGTTAAAAATTATATCTAAGTTTATTAAATCAAGTAACCAGAAGACTTTGGATAAACTTAGTTTGATAGTAAATAAGATTAACTTACTTGAAAATGAAATGTCCAATTTAGATGATGTGGATTTTCCTGCAAAAACTAATTTTTTAAGAAATAGACTCAAATCTGGTGAGGACATCCAAAATATTTTACCAGAAGCTTTTGCGTTGGTAAGAGAAGCTTCCAAAAGAACGCGTGGCGAGAGACATTTTGATGTTCAAATAATGGGTGGAATAGTCTTGCATAATGGAAACATCGCTGAAATGAAAACCGGAGAGGGAAAGACTTTAACAATTGCACTTGCTGCATATTTGAATGCGTTAAAGAAAAAAGGTGTACATATCGTTACAGTAAATGATTATCTGGCAAAGCGTGACTGCACGAACATGGGTAAAATTTATAATTTTTTAGGAATGACCTCTGGATATATAAATAATGATCAAAATGATGAGGAAAGAAAGAGGAATTATAATTGCGACATTACATATGCAACCAATAGTGAGTTAGGATTTGATTACCTTAGAGACAATATGAAATATTCGTCAAATGAATTTGTTCAAAGAGCTCATCATTTTGCAATAGTAGATGAAATTGACTCTTGCTTAATCGATGAAGCAAGAACACCTTTAGTTATTTCAGGAGCGGCAGAAAACAAGGAGGGTCAATATAATGCTATAGATAAATTAGTTAAGAGATTGGAGCCCTCGGATTTTGAAGTAGATGAAAAAGATAGAAATATTTTTTTAACAAATAATGGAATTTCTAATGTAGAAAAAATATTTAATAATGCTGGTATATTAAAAAATAATAATTTTTATGATCCAAGCAATTTATCTTTAGTTCACTTTGTGAATCAATCTTTAAGAGCTAATTATTTATTCACAAAAGGTAAGGATTATATAGTCAAAGATGGAGAGCTTAAAATTATAGATGAACTTACTGGAAGAATATTAGAGGGAAGGAGATATGGAGATGGCCTTCACCAAGCTTTAGAGGCAAAAGAAAAAATTGAAATACAAGTTGAGAACCAAACATTAGCATCAATAACATATCAAAATTATTTTAAATTATATAAAAAATTATCTGGGTGTACAGGAACTGCTTTAACAGAAGCTGAAGAATTTCAAGAAATCTATGATTTAGGAGTTACAACTATTCCTACAAATAGAAAAATGATTAGGAAAGACTGGAATGACCAGATTTTCCGTACAGATGAAGAAAAAAATCAAGCAATTCTGAAAAAAATAAAAGAGTGTTATTCAAGTGGTCAACCAATGTTAGTCTTTACATCAAGTATAAATAAATCAGAAATATACTCTACACTTTTAAAAAAGGAAAAAATACCACACACAGTTTTAAATGCCAAAAACCACGAAAAAGAAGCCGATATTATTGCTGATGCAGGAAAATTAAAATCTATAATTATAACAACGAGTATCTCTGGCAGGGGTGTAGATATCAAATTAGGTGGTAAAAAAGACAACGAGAACGAGTTAGACAATGATAAAAAAATAATTAAAAATCTTGGTGGTTTATTTGTTCTAGGCACTGAAAGAATGGAGTCTAGAAGGGTTGATAATCAAGCAAGAGGCAGAGCCGGACGACAGGGAGATGAGGGAAATTCAATATTTTTTGTGAGTTTAGAAGACGATCTTATGAGAATTTTTGGATCAGATTCTATGACAAATGTGCTTGAAAAATTAGGATTGAAAGATGGAGAGAGTATTGATCATCCTTGGATTAATAAAGCAATTGAGAGAGCGCAACAAAAAGTGGAGTCTAGGAATTTTGATATTAGAAAAACGTTATTAAAGTTTGATAATGTTCTAAACGATCAAAGGCAAGTAATTTTTAATCAAAGAAATGATGTTATTAATTCAAATAGAATTTTTGAATACTCTGATATTTTTCTTGATGAAATAACAAATGATTTATTGAAATTTAAAAATAATAAGGATTTTGAGAGCCAACTAAGATTGATTTTAGGAAAAAGTTTTTCAGATGTTGAGTTAAATAAACTATTATCAGAAGAGGATAAAGTATTTAAAAATAAAATTAAAGATAAGTTTCTAGAGAAAAGACAAGAAAGAATAAAATTAATTGGGGAAGAACAATCTAAAGAAATTGAAAAAAGAATTTTTTTACAGTCAATCGATATGAATTGGAAGCTGCATATTCAATACCTTGAACAATTAAGACAAGTAATTGGTTTAAGGTCTTACGGGCAAAGAGACCCTTTGGTGGAGTATAAAAAGGAAGCATTTTCGTTATTTGAAAATTTATTGATAAAGCTGAAAAATGACCTAATAAAAATATTAATCAATTTAACTATTGTTGAAAAACAAAATGATCAAAAAAATATAAAACAAAGTAATAATATTGTTAACAATCCAAAATGCCTATTAATTTTAAAACAAGGACAAAAAATATCTAGAAATGATAAATGTGAAGCAACTGGAAAAAAATATAAGAATTGTTGTGGAAGACTTTAATTAATTTAAATAAAAAAACTTGAAAATATTAAAATCATGAAAATTAAAAACACTAAACTAGAAACTTTTTTATTATCTTTAATTTTTTGGATCAGTTTATTAAATTTGCTAGTTTGTAAAGTTAATTTATCTTTAGATGTAGAGCTGGAATAGAAACCTTTTGATCTGCCAATTGATAAAAATTTTTTTTTTCTCTCCTCAAAAATATCTTCTCTGCTCAAGCTTGAGAAATCATTTAAACTTCTTTCAATTGAATTTTTTACATTTTTTAAAACTGTTTCACTCCCTCTATGTGCACCACCTATTGGTTCCTTAATAATTTCATCAATGATTCTCAAATTAAAAAGGTCTTCTGAAGATAATTTCATTGCAGTTGCCGCCTCTAAAGTTTTTTTTGGATCTCTCCATAAAATTGAAGCGCATCCTTCGGGTGATATGACGGAGTAAATAGCGTTTTCCAACATTAAAACTTTACTTGAGGATGCTAATGCAATTGCACCACCTGAACCTCCCTCTCCTATAATTACAGATATCGTGGGCACCCTTAAATTCATGCTACACTCTATAGATTTTGCTATGGCTTCTGCTTGTCCTCTCTCTTCTGCACCAACTCCTGGGTATGCTCCGGGTGTATCTACAAATATAATTATTGGTAAATTAAATTTATCAGCCAATCGCATCAATCTATTTGTTTTTCTATATCCCTCTGGCTTCATCATACCAAAGTTTCTGTCAATTCTTGTTTCTAAGCTATCTCCTTTTTCCTGACCAATTACTAAAACTGATGTTGTATTAAACTTTGCGAAACCAGAAATAACTGATTTATCTTCTCCATAAAACCTATCTCCATGTAAAGGGATAAAATCAGTAAATAAATTATCTATAAAAAATTTTGATTTTGGTCTTTCCTCATGTCGTGCTACTTGAGTTTTTTGCCATGGATTGAGATTAGAATAGATAGACTTTAACTTATTGTCCAATTCTATTTGTAATTGGTTAATTTTATCAGTATCAACCTCGGACAGCCCCTCTTTATTATAAGGATCCTTCAAATTCTCTAGCTCTGCTTCTAATTGCTTTATATCTGTCTCAAAATTTAAATAATTTTTCATATTTTTAATTAATATTATTCTTTATCAATTTAAAATAGGCAATAAAATGTCAAATACAAATAAATAATCTTTATATTGAGTATATTTTATATGAAAAAAAAACATCAATTTATCAAAATATTTGACTTGTCAGTATCAAAAATTTTATTTGAATTTGTTAATAAGGATCTTTTGCCGAAATCTGGGGTCTCCAAGCACAGATTTTGGAAAGGATTTAACCAGGTGGTTCATAAACTTTCACCAATTAATAAAAAATTGATTGAAACACGTGAAAAAATTCAAAAATCTATAGACTCTTATCATCTTGAAAATAAAGATAAAAAATTTAACAAAAAAAATTATAAAAAATTTTTAGAAAAAATTGGTTATTTAAAAAAGAGAGGTCTAAACTTCAAAATTCAAACTAGTAATGTTGATGAAGAAATTGCTAAAATATGTGGACCACAGTTAGTTTGTCCTGTTTCAAATGCAAGATTTTTATTAAATGCTGCTAATGCAAGATGGGTGAGCTTGTATGATAGCCTTTATGGTGCTGATATAATTCCAGAAACAAAAGGGGCGGTTAAAGGTAATACATATAATCCTATTAGAGGTAACGAGGTAATTAAATATGCAAGAAATATTCTGGATAAATATATTCCATTAAAAAAACAAAGCTGGAAAAATTTAAAAGAAATTCCAAATATCAATAAAAATAAATTGAATCTTATACTTTTAAATCCTGATCAGTTTATTGGTTATTCAAAAAAAAATGGCAAGCTCTCATCCTTATTATTTAAAAATAACAATTTACATATTGATATATTATTTGACTTAAGTGGCAAAATGGAAGTTAACAATCCAGATGGAAATCAAGACAAACTTAAAATTCATGATATTTATTTGGAGTCTGCTATTACTACAATTTGTGATCATGAAGATAGCGTTGCGGCTGTTGATGCAGAGGATAAGGTATTAGGTTATAAAAACTGGCTAAGCTTAATGAAAGCAGATTTAAAATCCTCTTTCACAAAAAATGGAAAAAAAGTTTTAAGAAAGTTAAATAGTGACAGATATTATATTTCAAAAAATGGTTCTAAAATAAAATTACATGGAAGATCGTTGCTTTTAAATAGAAATGTGGGACACCTTATGACTAACCCATGTATTTTACTTAAAGATGGTTCAGAGTGCCCAGAAGGTATTTTGGATGCTTTTATAACATCAGCGGCATGTAAACATGATTTCAGTAAGAAAAAAAATTCAAGAAAACAGAGCATATATATTGTGAAGCCAAAAATGCATGGACCAGAGGAATGTAACTTTACAAATATTATTTTTGAAAATGTGGAAAGGATTTTAAAGTTAAAAAAATATACAGTAAAAATTGGTATTATGGATGAGGAGAGAAGAACAACTTTAAACTTAAAAGAGTGTGTAAGAACTCTTAAAAAAAGGGTTTGTTTTATAAATACCGGCTTTTTAGATAGAACCGGCGACGAAATTCATACATCAATGGAAATGGGACCAATGGTTTTAAAGAATGATATGAAATCAACTAAATGGTTGTTGGCTTATGAGGATAATAATGTAGATGTTGGCTTATCTTGTGGTTTTTCAGGTAAGGCACAAATAGGAAAGGGTATGTGGGCAATGCCGGACCTATTAAAAAATATGATGCATCAAAAAATTTTACATCCTAAGTCTGGTGCAAATTGTGCTTGGGTACCTTCACCAACAGCTGCCGGATTACACGTACTTCATTATCATGAGATTGATGTATTCTCTAAGCATAAAAAACTTAAAAAAAGAAAGCATGCGAAATTAGATGATTTACTTGAAATACCTATAAAATTTAAACACAATTGGTCTAAAGACCAAATATCAAAAGAACTTAGAAATAATGCCCAAAGCATACTTGGTTATGTAGTTAGATGGATTGATCAATCTGTTGGTTGTTCAAAAGTTCCTGATATAAATGGTATCGGGCTAATGGAAGACAGGGCAACTTGTAGAATTAGCAGTCAGCATATTGCAAACTGGTTACATCACGGGATTTGCAGTAAAAAACAAGTTCTCGAAATAATGAAAAAAATGGCAAAAGTAGTAGATAATCAAAATTTGAAAGATAAAAGCATGCAAGGGCAAGCACCTTATCAACAAATGGCAAGTAATTACTATCAATCTATAGCTTTTAAAACATCATGTGATTTAATTTTCCACGGAAAAAACCAGCCCTCTGGATATACAGAGCCCTTGCTTCACTTCAACAGAATAATGAAAAAATCAATCTGAGTCTCCACCTAGCTCGGATCTATTTTTAAAAGCTGAATATAAAGTCCCATCGTCCGAATTTTCAATTTCCCCTCCGATAGGAAGTCCTTGGCCAAGTTTAGAGATCTTAACATCCAATCCTTTAAGACAATCTCTTATGTAATAAGCTGTGGTTTGTCCCTCAACTGTTGCACTGGTAGCAATTATTATTTCTTCAATCTTCTCTTGTTTAATTCTTTCTATTAAAGAGCTAATTAGTAAAGTATCCCTATTATTTGAGGATGATTCTAAAGTACCTCCTAAAATATGAAAATATCCACTAAAGGTATTGGAGGCCTCTATGCTCCACTGATCTGCTATATCTTCAACAACACAAATTTTATCGTACTTTTTTTTAATAATTCTACAACTATTGTAATTACACTCGATTGAAGTTGTTTTTAATATTCCACAAATTTTACACCTAGAAATATTTTTATATATATCTACTAAAACTTTTGCCATAGGTTTTATTAACTCGTCCCTATTGTTAATTAATTTTAATACAATTCTTTTTGCTGATTTAGGTCCTAAGCCGGGAAGCTTTGAAATAAGTTTAATTAATTCTTCTATCTCGTTTATACTTTGCATTTATCACAATGGCCATTTAAAACCAGGTATCCCAATACCTCCTGTTGCTTTTGAGATTTCCTCAGTGGTTTTACTTTTTAACTTTTCTTTTGCATTGTTATGAGCTGCTAAAATTAAGTCTTCTAAAATAGATTTATCTTCTTTAAGAATTTCATCAGAAATTAAAATCTTAATCATTTCGCCATCCCCATTTAGAGTTACTTTTACTGAGTCAGATCCTGAAGAGCCCTCAACTGAAATATTTTTAATTTTTTCTTGGCTCTCTCGCATTTTTTGTTCTAATTCTTTTGCTTTATCAATGATTTTAGAAAAATCAGTCATCTTTTTTTACCTCAGTTAACTCTGCGTCGGGAAAACTCTCAATTACTTTTTCGTATATTTCTGTTTTTTTTGCGTCTTCGAAATTTTTTTTTTTAAAATCTACTTTAGATTCCCTAATAGTTTTATTACCCTCTTTTTTTGAAAGACTAATTATCCATCTTTTATTTGTCCACTCTAGTAATTTGACAGTTAAATTTTTTATGAAGTTTTTTTCTAATTTTTCATTAAAGGAAATTTCTATCCTTCCATATTCAAATTTAACTAGATTAACATTTGTTTCGAGTTCATACTTTAATTGAAGTTCTCTCTTAATCTGACACAATTCAATTAAATCATCTAAATTGACTAACTTAGGTTCATCTTTAACTTTATCAACTTCGATTTTTGGTGGGTTTAATTTCTTTTCTTGAATAACGTTTTTTATTTGTTTAATTTTATCTTTATTTTTAATTGGGTTGTTTGTCTTTATTTTATTTTCAATATTAGTCTCTAACTTTGAACTTTGCTCATTAGTCTTTAACGATTTAATATGCATTAGTCTTATCAAAAACATTTCAATAGAAATATTTTGATCTGCAACAATATCAAGTTCATCTAGAACTTTTATAGTAAAATGCCAAAATAAAATTATCGTTTCAGTATTTACTTTTTTCGACAAATTTTTAATTGATTGGAATTCTTCAGTATTTAAATCAAAATTTTTTGACTCCTGAGATATAGCCTCAATATTTTTGAAGTAATAAAGTATTTCTAAAAAATCATTTATAAAGATTTTTGGATCAACACCTTGTTCATATATACTTCTATAAATTTCCAAAGTTTTTGATTGATCCCCCTTTAATAAAGCTTCAAAAATTTCAATTAAATTAGATTTATCAAAATATCCAAAAATTTTCTGAGCTGATTTTAAGTCTAATTCTTTATCTTTATCAATACTTAGTAATGCTTTATCCAGCAAAGACAGAGCATCTCTCACTGATCCCTCTGAAAGTTTCACAATAAATTTTAATGCATCATCTGAGATTTTTCCATTTTCTTTATCCTTAACTTTTTTTATAAATTCGAACAATTCAGACGATTTTATTCTTGACAAATCAAATCTTTGACATCTAGAGACGACTGTAATTGGAACTTTTTTAATTTCAGTAGTTGCAAAAATAAATTTAAGATATTCTGGAGGTTCCTCTAAAGTTTTTAACAGCGCGTTAAATGCTTGTTTACTTAACATATGAACTTCATCAATAATAAAAATTTTATACTTTGCTGTTGTTGGTCCATATCTTGAAAACTCAATTAAATCTCTTACGTCATCGACACTTGTCTTGCTAGCAGCATCCATTTCCAAAATATCTAAATGGTTTGAATTTGTAATGGCATCGCAATTGCTACATTTTTCTTTACAAGAATTCTCAAATCCATTTGAGCAATTAAGGGATTTTGCAACTATTCTTGCGATTGTAGTTTTTCCAACTCCTCTTATACCTGTAAATAAATATGCATTTGGTATCTTGTCAGCCTTTAATGAATTCTTAATAGTTTCTGTAATTACTTCTTGACCAATAATATCATTAAAATTTTGTGGTCTATATTTTAAAGCTAACACTTTAGAATTATTTGTCATATTATTTAAGGAGACTAGAACCTGAAACACTGTCTTTACGACTGCTTCCGTTAAGATCTGATCGGGTTCAAGCAGAATTCACCTCTAGCCTCCAAATGTATTATATCAGCAATAAAATTTAATCTACAAGCTTCAAAATAAAAAAATTAGAGATTTCTAAATGGGCTTGCTGGATATACTCCTAATATTTCAAGGCTAATTGTGTGGAATCCAAGTTCTTCCAAGGATTTTTGAACTTTGGGATCCTCTATATGACCAACAATATCACATAAAAATAGGTATTGTTCAAAACTACTTTGATCAGAGAAACTTTCTAGTTTGCTTAAAGATACATCATTTGTTGCAAAACCGCCCAAACATTTATAAAGAGCCGCTGGTTTGTCTTTTACTTTAAAGATACAACTTGTAATGTAATTATTATCTTTTAATTCTGGGTGTTGAACTTTCTTACCCATTATTAAAAATCTTGTCACATTTTTTTCATCATCTTCTATGTTATTTTTAAGAATTTCAAGATTATAAATTTTTGCAGCAAGAGTTGATGCTATTGCTGCTTCATCATCAGCTAAATTCTCACTAATAAATTTAGCGCTTCCTGCTGTATCTGCTGCAATTATTGGATCAAGGTTATACTCATTTATTATTTTTTGACACTGAGATATTGCTTGCGAATGTGATCTTACATATTTAAGTTTCTCCATTTGGGTACCTGGCTTCACTAACAAATTGTGTGAAACCTTATGGAAGTGCTCTGCATAAATTTGTAATTTATACTTATTCATCAAATATTGAATATCTGCAACTCTTCCTGCAATTGAATTCTCAATTGGAATAATAGACTTAAGACTTTCATCTTCATCACACTTTTTGAAACAATCTTCAAAAGTTTTACATGATATTGTATCTGATTTTGGAAATACCTCCAATGCAGCAAGTTGAGAGTATGCCCCTTTGTTTCCTTGATATAAAATTTTCATTTAGGCCTTATATTCTAAAATTTTTTTTAATTCCATATAATCTTCTCTTGTATCAATTCCAATTGCTTGTTTCTTTGCAAGAAGAACATTGATTGGTATATTATTATCTAATGCTCTTAACTGTTCAAGTTTATTTTTAATTTCATTTTTTGTTCTTTTCAGTTCGCAAAATTTTTTAAGTGCAGAAACACTATAATGATAAATACCAATATGTTGATAGATTTTATTATTTTTTTTTTTTATATTTCGAGTAAATAATTTAGCTTTAGATGCATTAATATAACTAATTTTTCGGTTAGTAATTACTTTCACTATATTTTTATTACTTAAAGATTTATTACTTTTGATCTTTGATGCTAGTGTGCAAATATCAAACTTATTTTTAATTACAATTTTATTTAATCTCATTATATCATTAGTGCAAATTGTAGGTTCGTCTCCTTGAAGATTAATTATGTATTTCAAATTTTTGTCTTTTAATTTTTTAAAAGCTTCCCATATCCTATCTGTACCAGATTGATGTTTTTTTGAAGTTAGAACAACATTTCCATTATATTTCTTTATTTCATCGGATATTTTTTTATCTTCAGTGGCAACAATTACTCTACCAATCTTACACGCTACGGCTTTTAAATAAACGAGTGAAATTATTGATTTTCCATTTATTTTTAATAGAGGTTTATTTGGTAATCTTTTTGCTGACATTCTAGAAGGTATGATGATTACTGTTTTGGACATAAGTTTATTAAATTATGCGTCTAACAGACGCAAATTAGTTAATTTAAAATTAGGTAATTTAATCAATTACATGGTATATCTTCAATCGATTAATTATAAAAATGGATTCTTTTGAAATAAATAAAATAATCGCAGCAATTTTAGTAACTTTTCTAATTATTTTTGGTATAGGAAAAATATCTGATATTGTTTTTGAAGTTGATAAGCTAGAAGTAGCTAGTTACAAGGTCGAAGCAATAGATCAAGACGGACAAGTAATTTCCTCTACCACCGATACAGACTTTGATATAACAGCCTTTTTAGCAGTTGGAAATGTTGAGCACGGTCAAAAAGTTTTTAAAAAATGTAAAGCATGCCATAGTATAAAGAAAGGTGGCGGAAATAATATTGGTCCAAAACTATGGAATGTTATGTTTAGACCTGTTGGAGCAGTATCAGACTACAAATATTCAAAAGCACTTTCAGATTATAAAAAAGAATGGACTTGGGAGGAAATGAACGGTTTTCTAATCAAGCCATCAAAATGGATTAAAGGAAATAAAATGGGCTTCGCTGGGCTGAAAGATGAAAAAGATAGGGCTTCAGTAATTTTATATTTAAATCAAAGTAGTGATATACCAAAAAATCTACCTTAATTTTCCAAAGCAATATAATAAAATACTCTTTTGAACATAAATTCTATTTAAAGCTTGTTCCCAAACTTTAGATTGTTTGCTTAAAAATACGTCATCGGTCACTTCAGAGCCTCTTGGTAAGCAATGCAAAAAAATAGCTTTTTTACAGTTTTTCATTAAATTTGAATTTACCTGGAATTTTTTAAAATCTTTTAATTTTTTATTTCTATTTACCTTATCATTCATTGAAATTACTTTATCTGTAAAAATAACATCACTATTTAATACTGCTTTTTTGCTATCATTAAATATTTTAATTTTTGAATTGTTTTGTTTTGCCCATTTTAAAAGTTTTTTATTTGGCTCATAATTTTTTGGACAACCAATATTTAATTTGAAAGAAAATTTTACAGATGCTTCAATTAAACTGTTAAGTACATTATTTGAATCACCAATCCAAGAAATTTGTAATTTTGATATTGATTTTTTTTTTATTTCTTCGATTGTAAAAATATCACTCAGTATCTGCGTTGGGTGATTATCGGGAGATAATCCATTTATTAATGGAATAGTCATTTTTTTTTTTAAAATTTCTATTTTTTTTTCACTATCGGTCCTTAGCATAAATGCATTTCCAAAAGTTGAAATTACTTTTGCAGTATCGACTAAACTCTCTTGGCCTTTACTTAAGTGAAGTTCATCTGGGCGCAAAGTTAAAGCTCCTCCAGAAAGCTGTTTAATTGCGATATAAAAACTTAATCTCGTTCTCAAACTAGATTTTTCAAACATTTGTATTAATAATTTACCTTGTAGGGGTTTATCCTTATCAGGATCTAAAGTGCTAGTATTCTTTCTTTGTGCTTTTCTTCTTTTAGCGTCTGAAATTATTTTTTTTAGATCTTTTACAGATATGTCTCTTAAGTTTATAAAATGTTTCATGATTTTTTAAAATTCATTACAAACTTTTTTTATTATTTTTAATGACAGGTCTATCTCTGATTTTTTTACATTAAGAGGTGGTAGTATTCGTACTACATTTTCCGCTGCTCTAATTGTTAATAATTTATTTTCTTGAAGTTTTTTTATAAATAATGATTGTTTTTCGTACAATTGAATGCCAATGAGTAAACCAAGACCTCTAACTTCTTTAATTATATTTGGGTAATCTTTTTTGATTATTTTTAGTTTATCAAGAAAATACTTTGAATTTTTTTGAACATTTTTAAGAAAGTATTTTTTTAAAATTTGATCTAAAACAGCATTACCTATCACCATAGCTAATGGATTCCCTCCAAATGTGGATCCATGACTTCCTGGGGTCATTCCTTTAGCAACTTTTTTATTCATTAAAACCGCTCCTATAGGAAAACCTCCACCAATACCTTTTGCTATAGGAACAATATCTGGCTTAATTCCTGAGTATTCAAAAGCAAAAAATTTTCCAGATCGACCTATGCCACTTTGCACCTCATCAATAATTAATAGTATCTTTTTTTGGTTGCAAATTTTTCTTAAAGCTTTCAAACACCACTTTGGAATTACTTTAATACCACCCTCGCCTAACACAGGTTCTACCATAATTGCTGCTGTTTTTTTGGTAATAGCTTTTTTGAGTGCTTCATGATCTCCGAATTCAAAGTGATCAAAGCCCGGAACTTTTGGACCAAAACCCTCTGTCATTTTTTTTGATCCACTCGCATAAATTGCAGCAAGTGTTCTTCCATGAAACGAGTTTTTGATACAAAGAATTCTATTTTTAAATGGTTTATTTCTTATGTAAAAAAACTTTCTTGCTGCTTTGACAGCGGCCTCAGTAGCCTCAGCGCCAGAATTTTGAAATAAAACATAGTCAGCAAAAGTATTTTTTGTAAGTCTTTTTGCAAGTCTTTCTCCCTCAGGGATTTCAAAAGCATTTGAAACATGCCAAACCTTTTTTGATTGTTTCAGTAAAGCTTTATTTAAATTAGGGTTTGAATGTCCAAGAGAGTTGACTGCTATACCCTGAACAAAATCTAAATATCTGACACCTTTCGAGGAATATAAAAAACTTCCTTTTCCCTTATTAAATGAAATTTTTCTTCTTTTATAATTTTTTGCTAAGGATGACATTATGATTTAATTTTATAACCTTTTTTATAGAGTACAAATGCCACAAACCAAGCAAATAAGGATAAAATTGGTAGAAGCATTATACCAAAAAACAAATCCCCATCAGAAGTACCCAAGAAACCGTATCTAAAAATATTAATTATATGAAAGAAGGGGTTTATTTGACTTATAGCTTGAAAAACTGAGGGCAGCTTATCAATTGTATAAAAAACTCCTGAAAGAAAACTCAATGGCTGAATAATAAAGTTTGTAATTGTTGCTGTATGATCAAATTTAGTTGCCCACAAACCTGTTATAAATCCAATTGATCCAATAAAAAAAGACCCAAAAAAAGCCGCATACAAAATGTATCCAATATTTTTTATTGGTAAATCAACGATAAATAGAAATACTAAAGTTGAAACAAATCCAATAACTATTGCTCTTGTAACTGCAGCCAAAATGATAGAAGTTGTTACCTCTGTGGGTGATAATGGGGCATATAGTAAATCCACAATATTTCCCTGCATTTTTGATATCATTAAAGAACTTGTAGAATGAGAAAAACTTTGAAGTATCATAGATTGTATTATAAGTCCTGGTGCTAGAAAAATTATAAATGAATAACCCAAAACATCGCTTCTATCTTTGCCAATTGCCAAGGTTAAAACTGTCAAAAATAATAAACTTGATACTAATGGAGATAAAAGAGTTTGAGCCCATACTACAAAGAATCTGCTACACTCTCTAAGATATAAAGAAATGAAACCCTCGAAATTAATAATCCCGAATTTTTTAACATTAATTTTGTATTTTTTTTCAATTTCAACCATAAGTAAATATCTTTAACTGTTATAAAAATTTTTGTTAAAAAAACAAATTTTTAACTTGTAATTAAATATTTGATATGTGTACTTATATAGTATAAAAAAAATATATAACACAATATATAGTGCCTATGTGGACTGAGGAAAAAGTCAAAATTTTAAGAGATTTGTGGGGTAAAGGTAAAACAGCAAGTCAAATCGCTGAGATTATCGGAGGAATTAGTAGAAACGCAGTAATAGGCAAAGCTCATAGACTTAATTTATCAGCAAAAATTAAAAATAAATCATTTGGAGAAAATATTTCTAAAAATTTAGAACACAAAAGTCAAGAAAGTAAAACTTACATAAAACGAAGGTTTTCAAAATCAAAATTTAAGTCTTTAATAATAGAGAAAGATTTTGAACCAGAAAATCCAAAACAGCTAGAGGAACTTGATGAAAATTCCTGTAAATGGCCAATTGGACATCCAAACGAAAGCTCGTTCTATTTTTGTGGGCGTAAATCACTCAAAGATTTTTCATATTGTAAATTACATTTGCTCTATGCCTTTCAGCCAAAAGGTAAAAAAGATGAATTAATTGATAAGGATAATGAAGTGCCAAAATTTATTGAGAAAAAAATTAAATCTGCCTAATCTTTGAGAATTTTTCTTTTTGCTTTTTGATATTCACTTTTTGATATTACCTTTGATTTATAAAGTTTATTTAAATTAAATAATTCTTGAGTTATATTTTTATTATTATTTTTTATTTTAGTAAATTTTTTTTTATTTAATTGCTTAGCTTCAATACCAACACTTGCAGCCTTAACACCAATGACGCAAACAAATATTAGAATTAACGTAATTAACAAGTATATAATTATTATCATAATATCATTTAGTTTTTGAAGTCATTTTCATTTTTAACGGAGAATTGTCCACCTTCTCTCCAGGTATAAGCATATTTCTTAATAGTTTCATCAAACTTGAGTTTGCTTGGACAACCAATATCAAAATTTGAAATGCTACTCTCAGATTTTATATTGTCATACTTTAAAAGATTTAATTGATCAAGAGTTATCAAAGGATCTGGTAAAATTTGTAAAAAAATCGTAGAAAGTTTTGCTAAGAAAAGTGGCATTGGAAATAAAAATCTCTTTTTATTTATACTATTAGATAATTTATTAATGATTTCTTTAAAAGTTAATACCTCAGGACCTAAAGCTTCAATAGTTTTGGAATGAATTTCTTTTGAAATTAAATAAAATATTAAATCTGCTAGATCCGATGCATGAATTGGTGTAAATTTCGTTTTACCTCCATAATATATTGGAAAGATTGGTGCTAGACTTAAGATGCTTAAAAATCTTGTAGTAAAGTTATCATCTTGAGAATATACAAGAGATGGTTTTACAATAGTCGCGCTTGGAAGTATATTTCTTATATAATTTTCGCCCTCTAGTTTACTTTTAGCATACTTTGAATTTGTGGCTTGCTCTATTCCAAGGGCGGATAAATGTAAAAATTTAATTTTTTTTGATTTACATATCTCAGCAAGTTTTTTTGGAAAAATTGAGTGAACATTCTCAAAAGAATTAAGTTTATTTTTCTCATATAATATTCCAATTAAGTTAATACATATGTCTACCTCTGATAATAATTGGTCTAATTTTTTTTCGTCAAATATATTTGTTTGGACAATGTCTAAGTAACCAATTGGCGCCTGAGTTTTTAGTATGTAGCCTTTTTGATGAAGATTTCTAGTAACCGCTGTTATTTTGTAATTACTTTTTACTAATCTTCTGATGCAATATCTACCAACTTGGCCACTAGCTCCAAATATAAGTATTTTTTTTGTTATCATTTATCAAAAAATAGACAATATTGTTATGTCTTTATATATATAATTTAAAAATGAATAACATTAAAGTTTTTGAGAACGATTTACCAGATATTGATTTATCTAATGAAAAAACTGTAAGTTTAGACTGTGAGGCATTAGGTCTAGTGTTAGGAAGAGATCCACTTACACTTGTACAAATTGGATTGGAGTCAAAACAGTTTTTTTTAATAAAATTAAACAGAAAAACTTATAATGCGCCAAATTTAGTAAAGCTTTTATCAAGTAAGAGTACTCAGTTCATAATGCACTATGCTAGACAGGATTTGATGTGGCTTAAATATCATTTAAAAGTTTCACCTCATAAAATATTTTGTACTAAATTGGCTTCTAAAATCGCAAGGACTGCAAGCTCAAATCATGGTTATAAAGATTTAGTAAAAGAGATATGTGGTAAAGATATTTCAAAAAAAGAACAGCAAAGTGATTGGGGTAATCCAAAGTTATCAGAAAAACAAATAAGCTACGCCGCTCAAGATACTGAATATTTATTTCATATTAAAAATAAACTTTTAGAAATGTTGGAGAGAGAAAATAGGAAAGATTTATATGAAAAATGTATTAAAGTAATTCCAATATTAGTAGATATAGAATTATCAGGATATAAGATTAACGTTTTTGAACATTAATGAAAAATAGTACCTATAAAAAAATTGCAAATCAAGTAATTGAACTTGAAATTGAAGCATTACAAAAATTAAAAAAATCGATTAATAACTCATTCGATAGAGCTGTAAATGCTATAGTAAAATGTCAATCAAAAATTATACTTTGTGGAGTTGGAAAAAGTTATTTAATTGCATCAAAAATTGCTGCAACTCTATCATCTGTAGGATGTCCATCTTTTTCTATTTCAGCAAATGATTGTTCCCATGGAAATCTTGGAAGCATATCGAAAAAAGATGTGTTGATAGTTATTAGTAATTCTGGAAATACCCAAGAACTAATTCCAGTAATTAAATTTGCTAATAGATATGAAATCATATTAATTGGAATCGTATCAAAAAAAAATTCTCTTTTATACAAAGCATCTGATATTAAGTTATTTATACCTGAGGTGAAGGAAGCGGGGCTGGGAATTGTTCCTACCAGTAGTACATCTGAACAGCTTGCAATAGGTGACTGTTTAGCAGTTGCTGCATTAAATAAAAAAAGATTCAGTAAACAAAATTTTAAGGAATTCCATCCAAGTGGTAGTCTTGGTGCAAAACTTAAAACTGTTGAAGATTTGATGATCTCAGGAAAAAAAATACCATTCGTTAATGAAAATACAAACATGAAGAAAGCTCTTAAATTAATTACTCAAAAAAAATTAGGAATTCTTATTGCAATTAATCGAAGAAAAATTACCACTGGTATAATTACTGATGGTCAAGTGAGGAGGAGTTCACAAAAAAACGAATCATTAATAACGTCATCAGTTAAAAAAATTATGACAAAAAATCCTATAAGTGTTGATAAAAACATGCTCGCTGTAAAAGCTCTTGCAATTATGTCTGATAAAAAAATAACAAGTCTTTGTGTTCATAAAGGCACAAATAGGGGAAAAACTATTGGTGTTCTTCACATTCACAATATATTAGATGGAAATATTAGCTAAATGACTAGATCACACTTTATACAAATTAGCATAATGGTCTTAATTATTTTACTAATATACTTTACTTACAACTATCTCAATAAATCTGGAAAAGGCTCAAATAGTGTTGAAAAAACAGAATTAAATAAATTAGTGCAGAAGAAAATCAATTTGAATGAGGAAAAGTTGGATACAAATGTTATTTCCGAACTTGTATATAAATCACTCGATGATAATGGAAATGTTTATGAAATAAATTCAGACTCGGGCACAATTCAGGAAAATGATAAAAGCATACTTCTGTTAAAAAATGTGGAGGCAAAGATCTTAGTATATGACCAAGGAACAGTGTATATATTTTCTGATAATGCATTATATAATAAAGTCAGTTTAGATACTCATTTTTATGAAAATGTAAATTTAATATATAAAGAGCATAATATAAAAAGTGATGACCTTTTTTTAGAGTATTCGGATAAAAAAGTGAAAATCTCAAACAATGTGTATTATGAATCTGAAAACAGTAAATTAATTGCAGACGAAGTATGGATGAACTTATTGAATAAAGTATCAAAAATTTATATGACAAATAGAAATAAAAAAGTTAAAGCTATAATTAAAAACTAAATGGTAATAATTAAAAAATTCAGAATCAAATCTTTTAAAAATACTGACCCGTTACTTGAAGTTAAAAATATATCAATATCATTTGAGCAAAGAAAAATATTAGATAATATATCTTTCAAAATAAATCCTGGGGAAATTTTAGGTTTATTAGGTCCAAATGGAGCAGGAAAGTCGACAATATTTAATCTAATTACTGGCTTACTAAAACCAGACTTTGGAAAGGTATTATTTGGAAATAAAGACGCTACTAATTTTCCAATTTATACAAGAACAAGAAAATTTAAGATCGGATATGTCCCACAATATGGTGGATATTTTGGCGATTTAACAACCTATCAGAATCTTAAAGCTGTTGCTGAAGTTTTAATAAAAGATAGTAGAGATCAAAATACTAGAATTGAGTATCTGATTTCTAAATTTGAACTAGATTACTTAAGAAATATTAAAGCTTCAGTTTTATCTGGAGGTCAAAAAAAAAAGCTAGTTATTGCTCTATCTTTATTGGGTGACCCTAAAATACTTCTTTTAGATGAGTGTTTTGCGGCATTAGATGTTTTAACAATTCAAATGTTACAAAAAATAATTGTAAATTTGCAAATGGAAGAAAGAATTGGGATTATAATTTGTGATCATCAAGCTAGAGATTTATTATCTTGTGTTGATATAGCCATGATATTATCAAATTGTAAAATTATTGCACAAGGAACTCCAAAAGAGCTTGTAAATAATCCTATAGCTCAGAATGCATATTTTGGAAAAACTTTCAAAATAAACTAAATTTATGCGTTCTAATTATTTAGTCATAAAAAATAGGATTAATAATTTTAAAAAAAAAATAAATGTAGATGGAGATAAAAGTCTTTCTATAAGATGGGTTCTACTTGCATCTCAAGCGATTGGTGTTTCAAAAGCATCAAACTTGTTAAAATCGGATGATGTTTTAAGTGCTATAAACTGCCTTAAACAATTGGGAGTTAGAATAAAATTTAACAAAAATACCTGCTTTATTGAGGGAAGAGGTATTAATGGTTTTAAATTTAAAAAAAAATTAGTGCTTAATGCGGGTAATTCTGGAACAGTTGGAAGACTAATATTACCGCTTCTTATAAGATCGCCGTATAAGATAAAGATTATTGGAGACCAAAGTCTTTCGAAAAGAGATTTTTCAAGAGTGACAAAACCGCTGAGCAAAATAGGAGCGAGTTTTTTTCCAATAAATAAAAGTAAACTTCCAATATCAATAAAAGGAAGTGATTATTTAAGACCAATTATTTTTTATGAAAATAGGGGATCTGCACAATGTAAAACTTGTGTGATGTTTGCATCTTTAAATACACCAGGAGAGATGAAAATTATTGCGCACAAATCTAGAGATCATACTGAATTAATGTTTAAAAACCTTAAGATACCAATAAACGTTACTAAAGGTAAAAAAGTCGATCTGATAAAAGTATCAAGTCCAAAATTGATAAGGAATTTTAATATTAAAATTCCTGGTGATATTAGCTCTGCATCTTTTTTTATAGTCTTAACTATTTTATCAAAAAATTCTAAGCTCATTTTGAAACATATAAATTTAAATCCATCAAGACTGGGTGTAATCAAAATTTTAAATAAAATGGGCGCAAAAATTAAAACTAAGAATATTAAAAATTATAATGGAGAAAAATGTGGAGATATCTATGTTAAAAGTGTTCAAAATTTAAAGAGCATTAATTGCCCGTCTTCACTTAATAGTAGTGCAATTGACGAATTTTTGATAATTTTTCTTGTAGCTTGTAAAGCAAGAGGAATTTCATATTTTAAAAATTTATCAGAGCTTAATCAAAAAGAAAGTCCACGGCTAAAACTTGGTTCAAAAATTTTAAATATGATGGGGATTAAAACTAAACTAACAAAAAGCTCAATTAAAATCTACGGTAACCCTAATTTAAATCTAGATAAACATTACGTAATAAAGAATTATTTAAAAGACCACAGAATAATGGCACTATGTACTATCGCTGCACTAACACTTGGTGGAACCTGGAAAATATTTGATCCAGAATCAATTCAAACATCATTTCCGTCTTTTTTGAAAATTCTTAAAAAAAATTTTAAAGCAAAACTTATATGAAAGATAAAAAACTTATTACAGTAGCTATTGACTCACCAGCAGCGGCAGGGGCAGGTACTCAAGCAAAACTTATAGCAAAGCATTATAATTTATTTAAGCTTGAAACTGGAATGATATATCGACTTATTGGTAAAATGAGACTGAAAAACCCAAAAAAATTTAGTTATTTCTCTGTAAAAAAAAAAATAAAAAATTTAAAAATTAATGATTTGGAAAATAAAAATTTACTATCTGATAAGATTGCAATTTCAGCATCAGTTGTAGCTAAAGATAAAAATATCAGAAATATAGTTTATAAATTTCAACAAAATTGTGCTTACAATCCACCAAAAAAATATAAAGGATCAGTGCTCGACGGAAGAGATATAACTAGTGTGATTTTAAAAGATGCTATGTTTAAATTTTATATAACCGCAAATATAAATGTTAGAGCTAAGAGAAGATTTAAAGAATACAGGTCATTAAAAAAAGGTTTAAATTTTAAACAGGTATTAAAAAGCCTCAAAAAACGGGATAAATCAGATAAAAATAGAAAATATGGACCACTTAAAAAAACCAAAGATTCAATATTGATTAATACAACTAAACTTAGTAGAAAACGATGCTTTAAAAAAATAAAAGCGATTATGGATAGGAAACTAAAAATTAATGGAAATTTATAATAATTTAGAAAGCAAAGCGTCTAAAGAATTTCAAGAACTACTTAATAGCCAGTTATCCAAGACCAAAAACTTGGCAGAGGGAAAAATAATTGAAGGTAAAATCACAAAAATTACTGAAAAATTTGTTTTTCTATTTATCGAAGGACTTAAATCCGAGCCCGTTGTAGATATCAATGAATTAAAAAGTTTAGGATTAATTGAAAACGTGAAACTAGGAAACAAATTATCAGTTCTTCTTGAGAGAATTGAAGATAAAAATGGTGAAGTGGTAGTTTCAGTCTCCAAGGCTCTAAAAATTAAGGGGTGGGATAAATTAGTTGAAGCTTACGAAAAAAATGAACCAATAATTGGAAAAATTACCTCGAAATGTAAAGGAGGAGTTATAGTTGAACACACAGATACTGGTTCTTTAATGTTTTGTCCAGGATCACAGATATCAGATAAACCACTTAAGGATATTTCACACTTAATGAATGAACCGCAGAAATTCGCTTTGATAAAACTAGATAAAGTGAGAGGCAATGCATGTGTTTCTAGAAGACAGATAATTTCATCAAATAAAAAAGAAGATAAAGCAAAAATAATTGAAAAATATAAAGTTGGTGATGTTATTAAGAATGCAGTAGTTAAAGGTTATAGTTCGTTTGGTTGTTTTTTTGATGTAAATTCAGAACTTGATGTACTAGTTCACCTTCAAGAAATTAGTTATTCTCGTGTAAACCATCCAGAAGAAATTTTTAATATTGGTGAGCGACATGATCTTTTAGTAATTGATGTTAATAAAGAAAAACTGCAAGTTGGTTGTTCTATTAAACAATTATCTCCTGATCCATTTGAACATATTTCTAATTACGAATTAAAAAAAGAATATAAAGTTAAAGTTGTAAAATTAATGGACTTTGGTGCTTTTTGTGAGTTGGAGCCTGGCTTAACTACTTTGCTTCACTCAAGCGAAATTAGTTGGACAAAAAAAAATCCCTCTGTTAAAAAAATGTTCAAAGTTGGGGATGAAATTTCATGTGTCATAACCGAAATCGATAAAGATAAAAGAAGAGTATCAATATCTCACAGATTAACTGAGGAAAATCCATTCTCCGTTTTAGAAAAAAAATCACCAGTAGGTTCATTAGTTGAAGGTAAAATTACATCTATAAATGATTATGCGATTTATGTAAAAATAGACGGATATGATATTGATGGATTTTTACATTCAAATGATTTGACATATGACAAAAATCCAGAAGATGAACTAAAAAAATATAAGAAAGATGAAAAAATTAAAGTTAAAATTTTAGAAATTAAGCCTGAACAACAAAAGGTAAGAGTCGGGTTAAAACAAACACAAGCAGATCCATTTGAATTTTTTAAAGATAAGAAAGTAAATGATGTTGTTACTGTAAAAGTGCTTGAAACCGATAGTAAAGGAATTTTAGTTTTACCTGAGGGTGCAAAGGTTGAATTACAAATTAAAAAATCACAAATTGCAATAAATGCAGCAGACGCAAGACCAAACAGGTTTATAAAAAACGACAGAATAGATGCAGCTATTCAGGAATTAGACCTTAAGAAAAGAAAAGTGTCTTTAAGTATCAAATTACTAGAAGAAATTCAAAATAAGGAGGCTGTATCTAAATTTAGCTCTCCATTATCAGGTAAAAACCTTCCTTTTTCTTCACTTTCAGATAAACTTGAAAAAAAAGAGAATAAGAAAAAGAAAGAATAATTTAAATTGGCTCTTGTAAAATCAAAGCTTCTAAAAAAAATTTATCAAAACTACCCGAACTTCTACAAAAAGGATTTAGAGAAATTTTTTGATATCATCTTAATAGAGATAAAAAATTCTTTAAAAAGAGGAGATAGGGTAGAATTTAGAGGTTTTGGAACTTGGGCTTCAAATATTCAAAAGGCTCGATTATCAAGAAATCCAAAAACCGGCGAAAAAGTAAATACACCTGAAAAAAGAACAATTAACTTTAAAATGTCAAAAGATTTGTTTAAAAAAATAAATAATGAAGAAGAATAAAATATTTGTCGCGTGTGATACCACAAATATTAAGAAAATTAAAAATATAATAAAACACACAAAAAATTCAAAGATTACAATTGGTTATAAATTCGGACTTCAATTTCTCAATTCAAAAAATGGGAGACAATTTGTATCTAAATTAAAAAATAAAATAATTTTTGCTGATTATAAGCTTCATGATATACCAAATACCTGCGCCTCAGCAATAAAAGCAATTAAGGATCTAAAAGTAAATTATCTTACAATTCATATAAGTTCAGGCCTTCAGGCTCTTAAAGCTGCCAAAAAGGTTTCTGGAAATATCAAACTTGTTGGTGTAAGCATTCTCACATCTTTAGACGATAAATCAGTGAAACAAATTGGTTTTAGTAAAAAAGTAAAAGATTTGGTAAAATATCAAGCAAGACTGGCATCAAAAGCAAAATTAGATGCGATAGTATGCAGTCCACTCGAAGTCAAATTGGTAAAAAAAACATTTAGAAAAGAAATTATAACACCAGGTATACGATTTAAAAAAAAATCAGACGACCAAAAAAGAATAATGAGCCCAAAAGAAGCTTTTAAAAATGGAAGTGACTGGTTAGTAATTGGAAGACCGTTGACTAAGGGAAATATAAAAAATAATTTAAAAAATTTAAGTGATCATTTAGAACAATGACACTTAAATGTAAAATATGTGGAGTTTCTAACTCTAGAATTTTAAACTTTATTGTAAATCATAAGTATCCTCCTCAATTTATCGGTTTCATTGTAAATTATCCAAAATCAAAACGTTATGTTGATTTAGAAAAACTTAAAAGATTAATAAGCTCTGATAAAAAAAAATCCAAATTTGTAGCAGTTTTAGTTAAACCTAACGATGAAATACTCGAAAATATAAAAGACTTAAAATTTGATTACTATCAAATCTACGATTGTACCCCTGAACAAATTAAGTTTATTAAAAATAAATACAAAAAAAAAATTATTTCTGCTATCACAGTTGAGACTAAGTCGGATATAGAAAAATATAAACAGTTTTTGCCTATTTCTGAAATTATATTATTTGACTCTAAAGGATATGAAAAATCCATTGGGTTCGACCACAATATGTTAGAAAACGTAACAGATAATTTTAATAAAATGATTGCTGGAAATATTCAAATTAATGATATTTTTAGATATAAAAATAAAAAATATATAATTGATATTAGCGGAGGACTTGAAGACGCTAGTGGGGAAAAAAATATTTATAAAATTGATAAATTTTTGAATCAATTAAATAAAGTATGAAATTAAAAAAAAAAATATCTGTTTTAGATCAGCATGACAAATTTGGATTTTGGGGAGGAAAATTCGGTGGAAATTTTGTTCCCGAAACATTAAAAAAACCTATTAACGATCTAGAAATCTTATTTGATAAATTAAAGAATGATAAAAGATTTTTACAAGAAAGAGATAAATATTTCAAAAATTGGATTGGGGCTCCAACAAGGTTTATTAAATTAAATAATCTTACAGATTTTGTTGGTGGGGCTCAAATTTGGTCTAAAGTTGTGTCTGATGCGAATGGTGGTGCACATAAAATTTATAATGCAACAGTTCATTGTTTGTTAGCTAAAAGATCGGGTAAAAAAGTTATTTGTGGTGATACTGGTGCGGGTTATGCAGGTAAAATGTTAAGCATGGCTGCAAAGAAATTCGGATTAAAATGTAAAATTTTCATGGGTGCAAAAGATATTGAACGACAGCAGCCAAACGTAAAAGCTATGAAAAAAAATGGAGCTGAGGTAATTCCAGTTTATACTGGAAGCCAGACATTAGTCGATGCAGTTTCCGAGTGTATGAGATTTTGGGTAGCAAATTGTGACACGACTGCAATGTGTGTTGGGTCAACTGTAGGACCAAATATTTTTGTAAGAATATGTGGATGGTCAACCAGTCAAATTTCAAGAGAACTTAAAACTCAAATTTTAGAAGAATTTGGAAAAATGCCAAAAAAATTAAAACTATATAATTGTGTTGGGGGAGGAAGTTCAAGTTTTGGTTTTTGGAATGAGTTTATGGACTATGATAAACGACAAGTTGAATTCATAGGTGTTGAAGCTGGAGGACCTTCAAAGAGTAAAAGACATGCAGCACCATTGACCTATGGATCAAAAATCGGTGTTCTTCATGGTGCAGCGCAATACGTTAATCAAAATTCGGAAGGCCAAATAGAGGAAACAGAATCTATTTCTGCAGGTTTAGATTATCCTGGTGTATCACCGCTACATTGTTTTTTAAAAGATACTAAACGTGCAAGATACACTGCAGCTAGTGATGAAGATGCTTTAAATGCTTTTAAAATAGTTTCAAAATATGAAAATTTAAGACCTTCTTTAGAACCAAGTCATGCTTTCTCTATAGCAATAGATGAAAGTAAAAAACTTTCTAGGGATACCATAGTTGTGGTCAATAGCTGTGGGGATGCTTATAAGGACAGAAAAATACTTAAAAAAAAATTAGGCGTCTCATTATGATTAGCTCAATAAACAGAGCATTTAGTATTGCAAGAAAACAAAATAGACCTGCATTATTAACTTATACTGTTGCAGGGGATAATACTAAAAAAAAATCTTTAGAGATATTAAAATCAATTTCAAGACATGTTGATATTTGTGAGTTAGGATTTGCACACAATACTCCTATAGCAGACGGAGGACAAATTCAAACAAGTGCTTACAGAGCCATTAAAAATGGAACAAGATTAAAAGACGTTTTTCAAATTGTGAAAAAATTTAAAAAAAGCAAATTCTCAAAACCAATTATTCTTATGGGGTATTATAATATGATATTACAGTATGGAGAGAATGCTTTTTTAAATGATTGCAAGAGAAATAAAGTAGATGGCTTAATCGTGGTAGATTTACCTTGGCCAGAGAATAAAAATTTTGCAAAAAAATGTAAACAAAGATCTATATGCTATGTTCAGCTTCTTTCACCTACAACATCCCAAAAAAGATTAAAATTAATAGTAAAAGACTCTCATGAAATGATTTATTATATTTCGATGCTTTCAACAACCGGGGGTAAATTAAAAGTTTCACCATCTAAAATATTAACCAATTATAAAAAAATAAAAAAAATCAGTCGATATAAAAACTGTGTAATTGGTTTCGGAATAACAAAAACCACTATTTCAAAATTGAAGTCAGCTGATGGATTGGTTGTAGGAAGCGCAATATGTAAAGAAATTACTAAAAGTTTACAAAAAAGACAAAATCCTGTCACAAAAGTAGAGAATATGGTAAAAAAACTTAAATCTAAAATTATATGAATTGGATAAAAAAGACTCTTCGAATTGGTGAAAAAATAAAAAGACTTATCAATAAGCATAGACCTACCAAAGAAGAAATGGAAAAAAGTGATTGGGCATCTTGCTGTAAAGGTCCTATTTTAAAAAAAGATCTAGAGGAAAATTTATGGGTATGTCCAGGTCCATGCGGTAAACATTTTAGGATCAGTTCCAGCCAAAGATTTGACATTTTTTTTGGAAAAAATAATTATGAAATTATTAAGACACCAATTCCAATTGATGACCCAATTTCTTGGAAAGATACAAAGCCTTACACAAAAAGATTAAAAGATGCCCGAAAGAAAAATGATCAAGAGTGCGGTGTATTAATTGCCAAAGGGAAAATAAATAATATTGAATTAGTTTGTGCAGCTATGAACTTTAATTTTATTGGCGGCTCTATGGGTACTGCTGAAGGAGAAGCAATTATATCAGGTATACAGCACTCAATTGATAACTCAATTCCATTTGTAATTTTTACTTCAACTGGTGGAGCCCGGATGATGGAGTCTGGTTTGAGCTTGATGCAAATGACAAGAACAGTATTAGCAGTTAATGAACTTAAAAATAAAAAATTACCTTATATTGTATGTATGTGTTCGCCCACTAGTGGTGGGGTCACTGCTTCGTTTGCAATGTTGGGCGATATTCAAATTGCAGAGCCTGGAGCGGAAATTATTTTTGCTGGCCGTCGTGTAATAGAATCAACCATCAAAGAGGAGTTGCCGGAAAATTTCCAAACTGCAGAACATACGATGAAATGTGGGTTTGTTGATACTATAATAGCTAGAAAAGACTTAACTGAAAAAATAGGGACACTATTATCAATATTGCTTAACAAAAATTCTGAGGTAAATTCTACTTCAGAAAATGAAACTTCAAAAAATACTCAGCAACTTTCAAAAGTTGCATCCTAAAGAGATTGATCTTAGCTTAGATCGTATAAAAACCCTCTGCGAAAAATTAGGGAATCCTCAGAACGATATAAAATGTATTCAGGTTTGCGGAACCAACGGCAAAGGAAGCACAATTTCTTTTTTACATTCGATACTTAAGGAGGCTAAAATAAAGTGTAATGTTTACACCTCGCCTCACGTAAGGTCAATTAATGAGAGATTTATTTATAATGATGAAATTATAAGTGATGATGAGCTTGCAGCATTATTGAAGGAAGTGGAGGATATAAATGACGGCCAACCTCTTACATATTTTGAGGCACTTACAGCTGCTTTTTTTTACGGATGTCAAAAATATAAAGATAATATCGTTCTTGCAGAATTTGGTCTTTTTGGGAGGGGAGATGCAGTTAATATCTTAAACAAAAATCTTTGTAATATTGTTACATCAATTAGCGAAGATCATTTAGATTGGTTACCAGAAAATGAGAGAAATGTAGAAAGAATTATTTTTGAAAAGACATCGTCTTTACTTGATTCGAATATAATAGTTGCAAAACAATCATCTAAAGAAATTATTGAATTTATAAAAAAAAATACTTCAAAAAATAAAGCGAATAAATATTTTTTTAACGAAGACTATAATTTTGTTATTAAAGAAAACGATTTTTTTTATTATGAGGATAAATATGGAGATTTAAAAATACCAAAACCAAGCATGAAAGGTCAGTTTCAATTAGAAAATGCATCTACAGCAATAGCCACATTACGAGTATTAGAAAATTTAAATATCAAAGACCAACACATAATAAATGGAGTAAAAAAGGCCTACAATTCAGCTAGGCTTGAGGAAATTAAATCTGGCAAACTAAAAAATTTAGTAAAAGATAATACACTTATTATTGACTCTTCTCATAACCCTGGCGGTTCCAAATCTTTAAATGATTATCTTCAAACTTTAAATTGCAATAAGCACGTTATTATTGGGATGATGAATAACAAGGATCATGAAAAATTCATAAGCTATTTTAAAGATATTTCATCATTGACTGTGATTGATATACCCAATCAAGTAAATGCAATCAGCGGAAAAAAGTTAAAAGAAAAATTTAAAAATTTTTCAAATTTAAGATTTAGTGAAAACATAGAGCAAGCTTTAAAAGATTTACAGTTAAACCAAAATGATATTGTTATAATAACTGGATCTATTTATTTAACAGGAGAAGTGCTAAATCTTAATTAAAGATTTTCTTTTAAAAAATCTCTCATTTGTTGTTCAGGCAAACCACCAACTTTTCTTGCAACTTCAACACCTTTTTTATAGACGACTACTGTAGGTACTCCACGCACAGCCGCTGCAGATGCTGAATTAATTGCCTTCTCATCTATATCTGCATAGTAAAAATTTGCTTTGTCTTTAAACTCATCTGAAAGCTTTTCCATAATCGGTTTTAGAACTTTACAAGGCCCACACCAAGAAGCTGAAAATTGAAGAATTGAAACATCTTCGTTTTTTACTTTACTCTCAAAGTCGCTGTCTGAAAAATCTATAAGCATTTAATTTGTTTAAATTATTACAGTCGAAAGTCAACTAGGCATTTTCATATTTTTGCTGAACTGACATAACATAATTGTTGATAGTTTCTAAAGTTTTAAGTGTTTCTACGTCGTTCTCATTATCGTACTGATCTCTTAGTGTATCAATTTCTGAAAAACACATATTAACAGTCCACCATCTTTCTTTTTTTTCACTCAAAATTCTTTTAGCTATTCCTCTTTTTACGGAGTTAAAAATATCTTTTGGTAAAGTATCTGGCGATTCTTGATATATGATTTTTTTTCCAAAAGCTCTCATTCTTTCATCATCAAATTTATCAAGTAAGTTGAGTTTATCCTTCCAAGATGCACTGTGCCAAGCTGGAAATAAAGCTGTATCTTTGTTTGAAGTAAATTTTGTATATATACTTTCTTCAGCATAAATATCCTCCTGGGATTTAGTTTGTTCTTTTTCCTCTGCATTTTCTCTTAAAGCGGTTAAGATATTTTGAGAAAATTTTTCATTGGTTCTTATCAGCTCTGCTCTTTTTTTTAATAAATCTAATGTCATTACATTATATGGTTCAAACTTCATGCCTTCTTCTGCATCCAAAATCACTGGCGCTTTATTAGATCTAATTGTCCTTAAAAATTTAGGTGATTTTTTCATTTCAACCTTAAGCTCGTTTATTGACATATTAAGTAATGGAACTGGATCAACTCTTAAATCTACAGCTTGTCCCCATTGATAAACTGGATGAATACAATATTTAGGATGTAAAGGTGCACACAAATGAAATTTATTTTTACCATAGTAGTATTCCGCCAAAGTAATCATTTGCTCCTTTTTAAAAATGGTCTCTGTGTCTGCCTTGCTGTAAGTTCTTAAAAGTGATTGCCATAGTTCTGGTTTACTTTTCTCTTTTACAAGTTTTAGGATTTTATATGTATTAATTGCGTCTACTTGTGCTGTGTGCGCAGCTGATACGTCAAAGCCTTGAAGCCTGCTAAGAGATTCTAGCTTCATACTGACGTTGCCTTTTTCATTTAGCTCTGTTTTTAATATTTTAGGATTAACACCATATGCTGCCCTTATAATATTCAAGGCATCATGACGTTTATTTGGGGAAGCGTTAGTTATGTAGGGATATCTCAAGTTTTTAAAGAAAGACTTTCTTATAAGTTCACAATCGAAATTTATATTAGAAAAGCCCATAAAAATTGCTGGCGACCACTTCTTAAAAATCTTTTCGACTTGATCAAGTAGCATGTAATTTGAAAGATTTGATTTAGTTAATTGATCAATTGTAGTTCCATTTACCAATAAAGCTTTAGCTTGTGGGATTTCTCCCTCAGGGATCCTTCCTCTTAAATTAAATCTGTCAATTTCATTAAAATTTTCATCAATTAGAACTCCACCTATCTCAATTATGGAACTCCACTCGGTTATGGCCCCTGTGCTCTCTATATCGTATATAGCTATCTTCATAATTTTTTTTAGAAGTTTTTTAAAATTTAGGATTGTAAAAAGGATTTAACTTTTTGCATCTAAACAAGTAGCTTCTAGTTAACTTAAACACTTTTATTACTTGATTTAATAAAGTCAAGAACTATTGCTCATTTCGTAAAACTTTTTTACTCTTCCTAAAAATAGGTTTTGATACATTTCTAATTCTGCTCCTTCAATTTTAAATTCTTGATACAAGTTATCCACAGTACATAATAGAATTACTCCTGCTTTCATTTTTGTTCCGTGAACAACATCGTGAGCCAGCGTGTATGCGCCAAGTTGTAAAAAGTAATCCTGAATATAGTCTGTTTTTTTTGGTTTATTACTTTGCTTGAAATCAATACATACTTCTTGACCCATAAATTTACCAATCAGATCAGCGGTTCCAGCATATTTTTCTGGATAAAAAACAGTTTCTTCAATTCCATAAATTTCCTCTAACTTTCCCTTAATTCCTTTTTCAATTATTTCTTTAGCCATAATTTTATATTGCTCGTTGCTTTCAAAAAAACTTTCATTCACTCTACCCTTTAAATAATCTTCAATATATGAATGCATAGAAGAGCCTCGTGATGATGCTTCAGTTTTAATTCTATTTGCTTCTTTATAACCAACTCGCTGTTTCCACAATTCAAGAGATGCTTTATCCTCTTCTGACTTAGTGGCTGAAAGTATAGATGTTACGCTTGGAAGCTTTTTATCGCCAAATAAGTACTTTCTAAAACCATCTTCATTTGAACGAGAAGACTTAGGATAATTAAACTTGTTATTCCACTTCATCCAATGCTTATATTGTTTATTTATAATAAAATGAAATTAATTTTTAAGTTGTTTTGAACTTTCTGTAAATTTTTCAACATTTTCATTTTTTGCAGTAATTTCAACTTGTTCGGGATCTTTTATATTTTCTAAAGTTCTTGAAATAGATCTTGCATCTTTACCAAAGTTGTCAACCACAGTCATTGCCTCTTCAAGTTTTTTTCTTAACAAAAATATGTTATCAAAGTGTTTCGAAAAACGTGTTGATATGATTTTTAAATCATCGTAAATCTGAGTAGCATGTTTTTGAACTTTTAGAGTTTGGAAACCTAAATGAAAAGACTGTATTAATGCACAAAATGTATTTGGTCCTGCAATTGTAACCTTGTATTTTTTTCTTAGTTCCTCCATTAAAAGTTCCTTAGTTTTCGGATCTCTGTAACTTGCTAATTCAGCATAAAGTCCTTCGGTAGGAACGTAGATAATCGCAAAATCGCAAGTTATTGGTGGATTTATATATTTTTGATTAACAGTTTTTGACTTCGACCTAAACGCAGACGCCAATTCGTTTCTAGCAGATGATAATGCTTCTTTATCTTTATTTTGAAAAGCTTCATCAACTGCCTTATATTTTTCAATCGGCCAATGGCTATCTATAGGGCACAATACATCATTTTGAAGTTTAACCGCGAACTCAACCAAATCTCTTGTCTCATCTGGTTTCATTTTAGCATTTGCAATGTATTGCGAAGACGGCAGTAAATCCTGAAGTAAATTAGCTAGTGAAAATTCGCTCAAAACTCCATACTGCTTAACCCCCGCCAAAATTCTGCTAAAATTTGATTGTGAATTTTGAATATCCTCAACTTGTTTATTAAAAGAGGCTACTTTTTCATCTACCCTTGATAAAGTTCCCGTCATATCTTTTGCAACTTCTTTACTCATATTACTAAAAGACTCGTTAAGTGAAACTTTTAATCCTGTGATGTCATCCTTAATCTTTGACAGTTCTGTAAAATCTTCTTTATTTGAGTTTTTTTGAAGTTTAAAAAATAAATAAACGTTAAAAAACAATACAGCCGCTACTAAAATAATTATTAATATATCCATGATTCTATTATATGAGATAATATAGAATAAAATGGAATTAGTAATTAAATTATTTGTATTAATAAGTTTAATATTAGCTTTATACGTGTTGATACGTAATATTGATGTCTTAAAAATAATATTAATATATTTTAAAGATTTATTGTTTAGAAAATAACTTTATTAAACCCTGTAACCCTTTTTTACTTTTTGATTTTTTTGAGCTCAGTAAGCAAGCTTGTGATTTTAGTATTTCACCATCACTTAAAGCTCTAAGGTGATTTTTTTTCATTGTAGTTCCTGTGCTGGAAATATCGCTTATTAACATAGCGGTATCCATTGCGGGCATTAATTCTGTACTTCCTAAAGACTTAACAATAATGAAATTTGTTACTCCCCGCTTATATAAAGCATCACGTGTAAGATTTGGATACTTCGTACCAATACGAATTAGTTTTTTGTTTTTTCTTCTATAATCTTCTGCAACTTCATCTAAATCTAAAGTTGTGAAAACATCGATAAATTCTTTTCGAACAGCTAGCTGCAAAGTAGCAAAGCCAAATTTAAGTTTCTTTTCGACTTTTATGTTTTTTTGAATATTTATCTCGGATTCCATCAGTAAGTCAAAACCACTTATTCCTAAATCAATATTTCCTAAAGATAATTGATCAATAATTTCTCTAGCATGAAGAAATAATACTCTTATATTTTTTCTACCCTTAACTTTGGCTACCAGCCCTCTTTCACCATCTTCGGTGTAAATTTTTAAATTATTTTTTTTGAAAATTTTTTCAGACTCTTCTTTAAGTCTTCCTTTTGAGACAATACCTATATTAATAATATCTTTATTCATAAACTGCTAAATTTACTGCCGCTCCAACTGCTGGTATTTTTCTAAGACCTAATTTTTTTGAGGACAAGTCGTTATATCTTCCGCCTGCAATAAAAGTTTTTGTCTTACCTTTGATTTTTACATCTATTGAAAATATAAACGAACTGTAAAACTCAACTTCTCTACCTCTGCCGCTAGATGTCGAAAATTCAAATTTAAAATCTTTTTGGTTTGGTGTTGAAATAGGAAAAAATTCCTTTGCAACAGAAATGTTTAAATTATATTTTTTATAAAAAGCGTTTAGTTTTTTTGGTGCATCTTTTAAAGAACACTTAATTTTTAAAAATTCTTTAATTATCTTCGAACTTGTTTTTCCTGTTTTAGTTAATCTTGGATCGTTGATTTTTCTTTCATATCGTTCAATTATTTCCTCATATGTTCTTCCAGCAATCATTTTTTTTGGATGTTCCTTTTTCATTTTCAAATATGTTTTGTGATCTCCAGCAACAATGAAGGGGTCTATATCTGAATTACTGTCTAACCTTTTTAATAACTGTGAAAAATATTCTTTGTTCCAATAAAATTTGATAAGACGATCCTTCCATCTTTGAGGTATAGAAAGTTTTTGAATTAATAATTCGAATAGCCTAAAATTACCAATTTCAACTTTAGCTTTTTTAAAACCTGTTTTTTTTAAAACCTTAATGGATGTATCTATTATTTCTTTATCATCTTTATTTTCATCTTTAGATGAAAAAATTTCCATTCCTATTTGTTTTATTAAAATATTTTTCTTGTTATAAGATTTTCTAAATGCACTGCCCGTATAAAATACTTTTTCCTTATTAAATTTGTTTCCTTGAGCGTATCGTAATACTGAGGAAATTGTTAAATCAGGTCTTAAACATAACTCTTCTCCGTTTGAGTTATAAAATGAAAATAGATATTTTCTAAAATTTTCCCCCGATCTTCGCAAAATGTATTTGGTTTCCAAAACAGAGTCGAGTTCAATTTTGTTAAATCCCTGCGATTTAATTAATGCAAGAATTTTGTTAGACGAATTTTTTAATTTCATTGATTAAGTTTTCTTTTGAAATTGTAATTTGATTGTTTTCCCCTTTTGTGCTTAGCAAATTTTTTAGTGTAATAGTATTTTCTTTAAACTCGTTTTCTCCACAAATTACCGCTACCGGACATCCTCTTTTATTTGAATAAGTTAGTTGCTTTCCAAGATTTTTTTCACTATCTAAAAAAATTTCAGAGTTAATTCCGTTATCTCTTAGAATTTTAAGTATTTCGTAATAGTTCTTGAGGTATTTTTTATCCATTACGCAAACAATTGCTGGTTTCTTGCTATCGACTTCTATTTGTCCTAACTGCAAAATTGCAAACAATAGTCTGTCTACTCCAATACTAAATCCGGTGCCGGGAATATCTACTCCTTTAAACCTTGATATTAGCTTGTTGTACTGACCGCCTGAACAAATGCTGCCAATATCAACCTCCTTACCCTTATTGTTAGTAATTTTAAATTTCAGATTAGTTTCAACACAAAATCCGTCATAATATTCGAGACCTCTTACAATTGTAAAATTAGTTTTAACCTGGTCGCTATAATCTCCATAACTTAAAATCTCATATAATTGCTCAATTTCGTTGATGCCTTCTAAGGTGAGTGAATTTTGAAAATTTTTCTTTAGTTCTTTAAGGTCTTTAATTTTTAAGAAATCGATGATTTGAGACGCTTGATCATCGCTTAAATTTGCACCTTTTGTAACTGAACCGCTTTTATCTTTTCTTTCTTTTTTCAATAAATCCTCAACACCTTTTAGTCCAAAACCTGGTTTATCAAGCTTATCTATTGCTCTCATAACTTTAACTTGTTTTTCCTCTGGAATTTTTAAGTCTTGTATTAAACCCTGGATTATTTTTCTATTACTCACGTTAATTATAAATTGATCTTTTCTAAGTCCACAATTTATTAAAGTGCTTGCTATTAAATTGCATAATTCTGCATTTGATTGTGCTGAATTTACGTTTCCAACAATATCGCAATCTGCTTGTGTAAATTCTCTGTAACGAGCGTTACCAGCTTTTTCGTTTCTAAAAACATTTTGTATGGCGTATCTTTTGTACGGAAGGGGTAGCTGTTGATTGTTCTGTGCAACAAATCTTGCTAGAGGACTTGATAAGTCATATCTTAGTGTAATATTTTTTTCTCCATCATTAAAAGTAAATACATCAGACATAGGATTGCTATCATCATCTGCAAGAAATGATCCAATGTTTTCACTAATTTCAAAAGATGGTGTTTCCAATGGTTCAAAACCATATTTTATAAAATTTTCCTCAATTATTCTTAGAAGTTTCTTTTTGAGGTATAATTTATTGTCCCATCTATCTTCAAAACCTGTAGGTAGTCCAGGTATAAGCTTTTTATTTTTTTCCATTTTTTGGTACCCTGGCTTGGGATCGAACCAAAAACTAAAGTTCCACAAACTTTCGTGATAACCATTTCACCACCAGGGCCTCTCTTTATTTTATACTAAATGCCGTTAATTTTAAATTTATAATATGATTAAATTGCTAGCGTGCAGCCAGCATGAAAATGATGTCTGTGAGTTTTTGCGATTTTGTAATTCGTCTCAATCATAAGTGATTTAAATACCTGAAAAAATTTTAAATGCAACAGTTAATTGTATAGGGATATGGAATTTAACCACTCATCCCTATTACAATTATTGATTTTTAGAAAATTAAGATTTCTTTTGAAGTTTAACAGCTGAAGGTCCTTTAGGGCCATCCTCTATTTCAAACTGTAGTTCGTCACCTTCATTTAGGAAACGAAGTCCTGCTTCTCTTACTGCGCTTGCATGAACAAACACGTCTTTTTCTTTGTCTTCTCTCTCAATAAAGCCGTAGCCCTTTTTACCATTGAACCACTTGACCTTGCCGTTTAATGTACTCATACTTATTTTACTCTTTCTTCTTGTTGTTTACTTATAGCTAAATTAGCTGGGGTCTAGTTATTAGATTTTAAAATCTATTGCAAGTCTTTAATTTTTAAATTTTAAGGTGGGTCCCCCTGGAAACGAACCAGGTCCTAACGCTTTTCAGGCGTTCGTGCGCACCAGCTACACCAGAGACCCATAAATTAAAATCTAAAAATAATTCTTCCTTTAGTTAAATCGTAAGGTGTAACCTCTACGGTAACATTGTCACCTTGAAGAACTCTAATTCTGTTTTTTCTAAGTTTGCCAGCTGTATGAGCCGTGACTATATGGTTATTCTCTAACTTAACTCTAAACATAGCATTTGGAAGTAGGTCTATGACTTTTCCTTTAAACTCCAATAAATCTTGTTTTGACAAACTTAATTTCTCCTTATTCTAGATTTAATACTTTGAGTGTGACCAAGTAATTGCTCAAACTCCGAAAGAGTTATAGCTGGATTTCCAATTTTTTCTACCCCTAATTTACTTAAGGTTACAATTGATATTTTTTTAGTAAATTCATTTAAATTTAAACCTGAGCTAAATTTTGAGGATCCAAAGGTTGGTAGAACGTGATTAGTTCCAACTGTATAATCTGATGCACTCATTGGGGTATTAGGACCATTACAAATACTTCCAGCATTTTTAATCTTGTTTTCGTACTTTTTAAAATTTTTTACGTTAAGTTCAAGATGTTCTGGCGCTATTTCATTTATTATTTCAATTATTTGTTTATCATTCTTCACTAGTACAAATAATCCATTTTTTTTTAATGACTTTGAGGCTATTATTTTTCTTGGTAGATCACTTAAAATTTTTTTGACTTTAATCAGAGTTTTTTTAATCAAATTTTTATCCTTTGTAACCAATATACATTGACTATCCGGGTCATGTTCAGCCTGAGAAACTAAAGATGTTGCTACTTGAGATATATCTGAGTCTTTGTCAGCAAGAACACATATTTCAGATGCACCAGCATACATTGTTTCTGTTCCGATAATCTTTCCAGATAATTGCCTTTTGGCCTCTGCCACATATTTATTACCTGGTCCAACTACTTTATTTACTTTTTGAATAAACGCTAAACTTGCAATCGCTTGCGCTCCACCCATTGAAAAAATTTCTTTTATTCCTAATTTTTTTGCAGCATACAAAACGGCAGGGTTTAATGTATTATTTATTTTTGGTGTCGCTAATATTATTCTTCTAACTCCTGCAATCTTTGCGGGGATGCAATTCATTAATAAAGTTGATGGTAAGTTACCGGGTACATACACTCCAACTGAGTCAATTGGGATAGACTTATATTCCAATTTATTTTTATACTTATCTACAAACTTTATTTTTTCAAAATTTTTGATTTGTAGTTTATGAAATTTAAAAATTCTTTCATAAGCATAATCAATGGCTTTTCTTACGTTTTGGTCTAAATATTTTATTGAGTTATTAATTTTTTTTTTGGAAAGTTTAATCTCTTTATTTTTTGAATATTTTTTCTCATATTTTTTAAGAGCTTTTAACTTATTTTTTTTTACATCATTGATAATTTTATTAACAAGATCAACATCAGTATTGTTAGAATTTCTTCTTTGATCTAGGAAATTAATCAATTTATTATATCCTGATCCATTACTAAATTTTAAAATTTTAATCATTTATTTTACTTTGATCCTCTAATACTGCTTCAACTATTTCTGCAGTTAATGTTATAATTCCATTATCTGAAAATAATAGTGTTATTTCATAATTTTTGTTATTTTTAAAAAGATTGATGGCGGTCAATTCAACAAAAGAGTCAACCTTAGTATGGTCAATATTTTTGGATTTTGATTTTTCTATATACTCAAATTTAACTATGCTTTTAACCTTTTCTTTTGAATTTTCTTTTTCTCTAGTATTTCTTTCAATCAAGAATAAAAATATTTTGTTTTTTGGTAAATATTTAATTTCATCAATTTTTATTTTTCCCCCTTCGCAACATGCTGAAATCACTTGCAAATCTTGTGGAGATTGAGCAATGATTTTTTTAAAATATTTTTTAACCATTAAGAAAGTCTCTTTATATTAACGCCTACTTTTCTAAGTTTATTTTCTATATTTTCATAACCTCTATCTAAGTGGTAAATCCTATTAATAGTTGAATTTCCTTTTGCAACAATTGCAGCAATGACTAATGCAACAGAAGCTCTAAGATCACTAGACATGAGTTCTGCACCTTCAAAATTTGAGTTACCTTTTATTAAAGCTTTGTTTTTTATTATTGATATTTTAGCTCCTAACCTTTTGAGCTCTCCAATATGAGTAAATCTGTTTTCAAATATTCTTTCTTGGATTACTGATTTTCCGTCAGCTTTACATAATAACGCCATAAATTGTGCCTGCAAGTCAGTAGGAAAACCATCGTATTCTTTAGTTTCTAAAAATTTCAGGCTTTTTATTTTTTTTGGTCCTTTAATTAAAATAGTTTTATCAAAAGTTTTTATTTTCGCTCCAATTTTTTTTAAAAGTTTTATCTCTGTGGTAATTATATTTGGGTCTAAACCATTAATTTTAAGTTCACCTTTTGATATTGCGGCTACTACACAGAAAGTACCACATTCTATTCTATCTGCCATAACTGAATGGGATATACTATTTAATTTTTTTACCCCATCAATTTCAACTGATCTTTTTCCTATCCATTTTATTTTTGCACCAGCCTTATTTAAAAAATTTGTTAGATCAATCTTAATCTCTGGTTCAATTGCACAGTTCTTTAAAATTGTTTTTCCTTTAGCTAGTGTAGCTGCAAGTATTGCATTTTCTGTTGCTCCTACAGAAATTTTAGGGAATTTAATTATTGATCCTTTTAAGCCTTTATGTGCATTTGCATAAATATATCCCTTTTTAATGCTATGAGTCATTCCAAGTTTTCCTAAAGCATTTAAATGAAAATTTACTGGTCTTGCACCAATAAGACAACCGCCAGGTAATGAGGTGGTTGCTTTTTTATATTTAGATATGAGTGGGCCAAGAACCAAAATTCCAGCCCTCATTGTTTTTACTAAAGAATACGATGCAAATGTTTTGATTCTTCTTTTTTTAATTATAACTGAATTTTTGATCTTATTTTTTTTTATACTAAAACCTAAAGATTTTATAAGGTCTAACATTGTTTCAATGTCTTTAACTTTAGGTAAATTTTTAATTTCCACTGGCTCATCAAAAAGTATAGATGCTGCCAAAATCGGTAGAGATGCATTCTTGCTACCAGATAGTTTTATTGTGCCCCTAACCCTACAAGGACCATTGATTGAAAATTTGTCCATATTTAGACTTTAGGTAATGTAACTCCTTTTTGATCCATATATTTACCTTCGCGATCCGAGTAAGTAGTTTCAGGTTTCTCATTACCTTTTAAAAATATAAATTGGCAAGCACCCTCATTTGCATATATCTTTGCTGGTAATGGAGTCGTGTTGGAAAACTCCAGAGTAACATTTCCACACCAAGATGGTTCTAGAGGTGTTACGTTAACAATTATCCCACATCTTGCGTATGTAGATTTTCCAAGACAAATTACAAGGACATCATTTGGAATTCTAAAATATTCTATAGTACTAGCAAGTACAAAGGAGTTAGGTGGAATTATACACTCTGGACCTTTTTTTGTAACAAAACTTGTTGGTTTGAAATTTTTTGGATCAACAATCTCTGTGTTTACATTTGTAAATATTTTAAACTCGCTACCAACACGTGCATCATAACCATAAGATGACACTCCATAGGATATACTATTTCCCCTAATTTGCTTATCTTCAAAAGGTTCAATCATCTTGTGCTCAAACGCCATTTTTTTAATCCACTTATCAGACTGGACTGGCATTACTTACTCTTTTTTTTTAATTTTTGTTGAAATAGTTTTCTTTTTTTCAGATTTTTTTTAAGTGCTAACTCAAGTTTAAGAATCTTATCTTTTTTGCTCATTTGTTTTTTTCAGGATTTGTTAAATCTTCAAGGGTAATGGTTTTGGATATATCGTGCATTTTTGTCTCTTCCTTTTGCTTAACCAATCCATCTTTGGCAGCTCTTTTAGCCCTTCTCTCAGCAAGCTTTTTTTCTCTTTTGGCCTGCTTTTCCATGGCCTTAGCGCCTCGTGTAGATTTATAATCGTAGTGAATTCCCATGACATTACCTATCTTAAAATATAACTTATTTTCAGAAAAAATTAAGGCAATAATTTGAAAAAAATTTATTTATACACTATTTATAATTATGTTTTGCCCCTTTAACTCAGGTAGTAGAGTATTTCCATGGTAAGGAAAAAGTCGTCCGTGCAAGTCGGGCAAGGGGCACCATATTTACTTTTTGTAAAATATTTTTCTTAAAAAAATTGTAGTAATTATCAAAATAAAAAAAGCTCCTAATGGAAAATAAATGTCGGGTGAAGATATTATATCCATTACACCAGGTGGTTTTAAATTTTGACCAATTATTGTTTCTAAACCACTCCCAATAGAGACAACTAAAAAAACTTGTGGGATTATACCTATTAATGTTGCAAAGAAAAAGTTTATCACTCTCACATTAAACAACGTTGGTAATATACAGCTTAATTGCCAAGGGATGCCCCCTATAAACCTATAGATTAGAAGATATATAAATTCTGATTTTTTAAATTTATTTTCCAAATTTTGAAATTTGTTTAAAAATTTATCTTGTACAAAATCTTTTAAAAAAAAATTTGCAAAAATATATAAGAAAGATGCACCAATGCTTAATCCTAGAATAACCACAAAAGTCCCAAACCATTTACCAAGTATGAAACCTGCTAACAAAGCAATAGGTGATCCAAATCCTAAAAATGGAAAAACCCATAAGATCGTAAAAATTAAAAAAAATAGAGATAATAAAATTATGTTTTTTGTTTTTATCTTTGAAAAGTACTCAATATTATCTTTTATAAATTCGTAAGATGAAAGCTCCTGTAAACTGAATTTAGAAAACAAAAAATAAAGAAATATTCCTACAGTGGCCAGATAAAGTAAACCAATGTATATTTTAATTTTTTTTACTTTTTCCATAAATTTTAATTGTAATTTTAAAATCTTCTATTTGCTATTTATATATTTAATTAATATAAAGGGCGAAAATTATTAGAAAAATAAACCATATTTTATGAAAAGAACATATCAACCAAGTAGACTAGTAAGAAAAAGACGTCATGGATTCAGATCAAAAATGAAGACCAAAGGTGGAAGAAAGCTTTTAGCAAGAAGAAGAGCAAAAGGGAGAAAAAAACTTACAGTTTCATGAAGGTAAGAATTTGCTCTTTATCAAAGAATGAGGATTTTAGATCTATTCTTAATGGAAAAAAAATAAATAATAAATATTCCACAATTTTTTTTAAAAAAATAGATCATTTGAACTCCAAACAATTAAATATTAGTTTTATTGCAAAAAAAAAATTGGGCAACGCTGTAATTAGGAATAAAATTAAAAGAAGATTAAAAAATATAATGAGAGATATAACGAAAAATATTAATATTAATTGTAAATACTCTTATTTGGTTATTGCAAAAAAAATTGTTTTTAATCACAGATTTGAAGATATAAAGAAAGAGTTATTTCTTAATTTTAAAAAAATAAAATAAAATGAAAATTGTTCTAATATTCATTATAAAAACTTATAAATATTTACTATCTCCATACATAGGCAATAATTGTAGATATCTACCTACGTGTTCAGAATATTTTATTGATTGTCTAAATGAATTTGGAGTTATTAAAGGTTGTATAAAAGGGATCAAAAGAATTTTAACATGCCACCCAATTAAAACTCTTGGTGGTGGTGGTGGCTATGATCCTGTAATTAAAAGAAAAGGTAAACAATAATGGATACAAAGAATGTAATAGCAGCAATATCATTGAGTGCAGCTGTAATAATTCTTTACAGTTTATTTTTTGCCCCAAGTCCGAATGAATTAAAAAAAATAGACGAGCAAAAATCATCTCTGAGTTCCGAGGCCCCTAAATTGGAAGAGTCCGAAAAAATAGTTGAATTATCTAGAGATCAAGCGTTAAAAGAAAGTAATAGAGTTGAATTCGAAAATCAAAACATTAAAGGATCGATTTCTTTGATTGGTGGAACAATTGATGATTTAATTTTTAAAAATTATACTGAAACTCTTGATGGTAAAAATAAAATAACTTTATTAAGCCCAAAAAAATATAGTGAAGGATATTTTGTAGAAACTGGCTGGGTATCTAGTAGTAAAAATATTGATTTACCAAGTTCTAATACAAGTTGGAAGGTAGAAGGAAACAATAAACTTTCACCTGGCAATCCAGTGACTTTAGTTTGGAATAACAATCAAGGCATAAGTTTTAAAAAAAAAATTAAAATTGACGAAAAATTTTTATTCTCAATAGACCAAATAATTACAAATCAATCGGAAAAATCTTATGACTTTTATGCATACGGTCAAATAATAAGAAATAAATCTCCAGAAGTAACAAATTTTTATATTTTGCATGAGGGTTTAATTGGTGTTTTTAATGACCAGCTCGTAGAAAAAGATTATGATGATATTGAAGAAAAAGATTTTTCACAAAAAGCACAGGCTGGGTGGCTAGGTATAACTGATAAATATTGGATTACTACGTTAATTCCCGAAAAAAATAAGGAATTTAGGGCAGACTTCAATTTTAAAAATAAATTCAGAGCAAATTTCATTGAGACTAAGCCCATGGAATTGGAATCAAAGGGGACTGTTTCAAGCAATGTAAGAGTAATCGTGGCTGCAAAAGAGGTAGATGTTATAGATAATTATGCAGAAAAATCCAATATATCTAAGTTTGATCTAGCAATTGATTGGGGATGGTTTTATTTTTTCACAAAAAATTTCTTTTTCGCAATTGATTATTTCTTTAAACTCACAGGTAACTTTGGAATAGCGATAGTATTAATTACAATTTGTATAAGAATATTATTTTATCCTTTGGCAAATTATTCATTTAAATCTATGGCCAAAATGAAGGTTCTGCAACCAGAAATGACAAGACTTAAAGAGTTACATAAGGACGATAAAATGAAACTACAGCAAGAAATGATGGCTTTATATAAAAAAGAAAAAGTAAATCCCGTATCAGGTTGTTTACCAATTTTTATTCAGATTCCTTTCTTTTTTGCAATATATAAAGTTCTTTTTGTTACTTTAGAAATGAGACATCAGCCATTTTATGGTTGGATAAAAGATTTGTCTGAGAGAGACCCAACTTCAATTTTCAACCTATTCGGCTTAATTCCATGGGACCCTCCATCATTTCTTATTATAGGAGTGTGGCCTTGTCTCATGGGCTTAACGATGTATTTGCAACAAAAGTTAAATCCTACTCCTCCAGATCCTATACAACAAAAAATTTTTATGTTCTTTCCTTTATTTTTAACAATTATATTGGCACCATTTCCATCAGGCTTAGTTATATATTGGACAATAAATAACGTTTTAACTATGGCTCAACAACTTGTGATAATGAGACAAACTAAAGTAAAAACTACTTAGAATTTAATGGATCTAAATAAAATTTTGCCTAAAGATGGTCCACCTATAGATCAAGTTAAAAAATATATAGAAAAATATAAAAATGAATTAATAGTTGTTAAATATGGAGGAAATGTTTTTATTGATAGAAACATTTTTAATAACTTTATAGAAGATATAAGTATTTTAAATAAACTGGGTCTGTCAATTGTCGTAATTCATGGTGGAGGACCTAGAATAAAAAGAGAGCTAGATAAATCAAATATCGTTTCAAAGTTCATAAGAGGATTACGAGTGACAGATGCAAAAGTTATAAATATTGTTGAAAAAGTACTAATTGAATTTAATGAAGACATAGTTTCTTCCTTAAAAGAAAAAGGTGTTAAGGCCATATCTTTAAATACTAAGCAAGACTGTGTAATTGAAGTAATACCAGAATCTAAAGAGTTAGGGTTTGTTGGAATACCAAACAGAATTAACGTCGATACTATTAAGCATAAAATTGGAAATAAATTAATACCAATTATATCTCCTCTTGGGCTTGGAAGTAATAATCAAGCATTTAATATTAATGGTGACATTGCAGCTGGAGCTATAGCCAAGTCTCTGAAGTGTAGAAGATTATTACTAATGACAAATGTTGAGGGTGTATTAGATAAAAATAAAAAACTAATACAAGAAATATCTATATCAGAAATCTTAGACATGGTTAAAAATGGTACCATCACAGAAGGAATGATACCTAAAATTAATACTTGTTTAGATGCAATAAACAACGGTGTTACTGCTGTTGCTATCATAGATGGGAGAAAGAAGCATTCTGTACTATTTGAAATTTTCTCAGATAAAGGTTCGGGGACTTTAATAAGGTAATTATATAAAATGAAAGAACTTAAAACTAAAAAAAATTTATTATTAGATTTAGATGGAACTGTTTATCAAGACTTGGAAGCTGTTTTTGGACAAGTTTCTAGATTAATGACAAAATATATTTCTGAAAAATTAAATATAGATTTAATTAAGGCCAAAGAATTACAAACCAATTATTTTTATAAATATAATACTAGTCTCAATGGATTAATGATACATCATGATATTCCACCAAAAGAATTCCTAAAGTATGTTCATAATATAGATCTTTCCTTTATGAAGAAAGATGCAGTTTTAAGGGAACAATTAGAGAATTTAGATATGAGAAAATTAATTTTTACAAATGGAAGTACTGATCATGCAAAGAATGTTCTTAGTCATTTAGGTATTGAAGATTTATTTGAGGGGATATTTGATATCAGCGATGCTGAGTACAGACCTAAGCCAGAACCAAAAGCATTTGATTTAATGGTAAAAAAATTTGGTATAGATCCAAATAACACAATTTATATAGAAGATATTGCTAAAAATTTATCAATAGGCAAACAAAGGGGTTGCACAACTGTTTGGTTAATAAATGATGAGCAGTGGGGCAAAATGGAGTCCGATAAAGATTACATTGATTATAAAATTGAAAATCTATCTTTATTTTTAAAAGAAATAAGGTTATTAAAAAGTAAATAAATTATGACTGTTGAAAAAATTATAAATGAAGCTTGGGAAAATAAGGATCAAGTAAATCAGAATTCGGATCAATCATTAAAAGATGCAATTAACCAGGTTATAAATGATCTAGATAGCGGTAAATCTCGTGTTGCAGAGAAGATTAATGGTGAGTGGAAAACTCATCAACATCTAAAAAAAGCAATTATGTTAAGTTTTAGGATTTATCCTATGGAAAATTTAAATGGTCCATATAGTAGTTGGTATGATAAAGCTCATTTATTAAAAGGTAAAACAGCTGGCTGGACAAAAGAACAACATGAAGCAGCTGGATTTAGGATGACGCCCAATAGTCCTGTGCGTCCTGGGTCTTTTATCGGAAAAAATGCTGTTCTCATGCCTTGCTATGTAAACATTGGTGCTTACATTGGAGCTGGAACAATGATGGATACCTTCAGTCGTGCAGGTAGCTGCTGCCAAATTGGTGAAAATTGTCATATATCCGCTGGATCTGGAATTGGTGGAGTTTTAGAACCAGCTCAAGCACTTCCAACCATAATCGAAGATAATGTTTTTGTTGGAGCAATGTCTGAGGTCGTTGAAGGTGTAATTGTTGGAGAGGGCTCAGTATTAAGTATGGGTATGTATATAGGCCAATCAACGAAAATTGTGAATAGAAAAACTGGGGATATATCTTATGGAAAAATTCCTCCCTACTCAGTAATCGTTCCTGGCTCTCTTCCTGACAAAAAAAACCCATCAGCACCCTCGCTAAGTTGTGCAGTAATAATTAAACAAGTTGATGAAAAAACAAGATCAAAAACATCGATTAACGATCTTTTAAGAGAGTAAAAATGCAAAAAATTAATGAGCTTCAATTAGCTAAAGAGCTAATCAGGTATCCATCAGTAACACCAGTTGATGCTGGCATAATGAAATTTTTAGAGAAAAAATTAAAAAAACTTGGTTTCAAGACAAAAATGTTAGAGTTTAAAGAAAAAAATTATAAGCCAGTTAAAAATTTGTATGCAAGGTTAGGAAATAAAAATCCTAATTTCTGTTATGCTGGCCATTTAGATATTGTGCCCCCCGGAAATGTTAAAGATTGGACAGTCAATCCTTTTAGACCGTCAGTAAAAAAAGGTCATCTAATTGGTAGAGGCGCAAATGATATGAAAAGTTCTATTGCAGCTTTTGTTTCAGCTGTAAGCATTTTTTTAAATAATAACAAAAAATTTAAAGGATCTATTAGTTTTTTAATTACTGGAGATGAAGAAGGTGATGCAATCAATGGAACTAAAAAAGTTGTTAAATACCTCAAAAAGAAAAAGGAAAAGATTAATTTTTGTTTAGTGGGTGAGCCTACTAATCCAAATAGATTAGGTGAAATGATTAAAATTGGTCGAAGGGGCAGTTTGACTGGGAAACTGACAATACTTGGTGTTCAAGGGCATGTTGCTTATCCACAAAAAGCTGTAAATCCCTCAACAGCATTAATAAAAATTTTAGACGTTTTGAAAAATTTTAGGTTTGACAAAGGAACAAAAAACTTCCAACCATCAAATTTAGAAGTCACAAAAATTAATATAGATAATAATGCAGATAATGTTATTCCAAAATCTGCTGAAGCAACTTTTAACATTCGATATAGTGACAAACATTCATCAAGTTCTTTAAAAAAAAAACTTAATAAAATAATTAAACAAATTTGTAAAAAAAATAAATCTAAATTTAAAATAGAATATAGAGTATCTGGAGAAGCATTTTTAACAAAACCAAATGAAACGACATTTATGATACAAAATATTATAAAAAAAATAACAAAAATACGGCCAAAGCTCTCTACAACTGGAGGAACTTCTGATGCAAGGTTCATAAAAAATATATGTCCATGTTTAGAATTTGGATTAGTTGGAAAAACTATGCATAAAGTTGACGAGGCAGTATCTTTAAGTGATTTGAAAAAATTAACAAAAATTTATTCTTTAATCTTAGATAATTATTTTTCGTGAAAACTGCAATAATTTCTTCGGATACCTCAATTAATCACTTAACAGGTGATGGTCACCCGGAACAACCAAAAAGAGTAATAGCAGTCACTGAAAAATTAAAAAAAAACAAAAATTTAATTTGGGATAAGCCAAGTACTTTTGATCATGATATTTTAAAAAAAGTGCATAATGAAAATTATATTGATATGGTTAAAAAAAGTTTTCCAAATGAAGGAATAAAATTTTTAGATGGAGACACTATTATCTCCCCTGGTAGCAAAGATGCTACAATTGATGCAGTTGGTTCTGTAATTAAAGCAATTGACGGGGTTGAAAATAGAAAATTTAAAAATGCATTTTGTGCAGTACGCCCACCTGGTCATCATGCTGAGAAAGATAAAGCGATGGGATTTTGTATTTATAATAATTGTGCAGTTGCAGCACATTATCTTATTGATAAATTTAATTATAAAAGAGTAGCTATATTTGATCCTGATGTTCATCATGGAAATGGGACCCAGGATATTTTTTATGATAACAAAAATGTTTTATACCTATCAACCCATCAATATCCATTTTATCCTGGAACTGGAAGCGATAAAGAAAAAGGAAATCATGATAATATTTTCAATGTACCACTACCAGCAGGAACTAATACCGAGGAATATTTAAGCGCATTAGATAAAGTTTTAGATAAATTAGCAAAATTTAGGCCAGAATTTTTGATTTTTAGTATGGGTTTTGATGCAAATATAGCTGATCCACTTGCTCAATTTGAATTACAATCTGAGGATTTTTATGAAATTACAAAAAGGACACTTAAAGCAACTAATGAGTTTACAAAAGGTAAAGTTATATCAGTATTAGAAGGTGGGTATGACCTTAATGCTCTTGCTCAAAGTGCTTTCAATCATGTAAACGCTCTAACTGAAAATCAAACATGAAATTATATAAAATAAAAAAATCAAATATCGATAAAAAAGGTCTTTACGCTACAAAAAATATTAAGGCTGGCACTAGAATAATTCAATATAAAGGGAAAATTATAACTAATAGTGAAGTTGAGCGTAACCCCAAATATGATAATGACAAAGATATATACTTATTTGATATTAATAAAAGATATTCGCTAGACGGCGATTACTCGTGGAATATAGCTAAAAATATAAATCATAGTTGTGATCCGAACTGCGAAGTCGATGGTACTGGATATAAAATTTATGTAACAGCAATAAAAAATATTAAAAAAAATGAAGAGCTAACATATGATTATGGATTTTCATATGATGAGGATTATAAACAGTTTCCATGTAAGTGCCGCGCAAAAAATTGTTGTGGTTATATAGTAAGATCAGAAAGTCGATGGAGAATAAATAAAAAATTTAGAAAAAGCTCTAGAATTAATAAATAACTTTTTTAAGAAATAAACCACTAGGTGGTGCTGGAGGTGCACAAAATATTCTTTTTTTTGATAAAGTTACATTTTTAAACTTGTTCAAATCCCATTTTCCCTCTCCTAGATATTTAAGACAACCTACCATTGATCTAACTTGTGTTTGAAGAAATGACCTGGATCTAAATTCAATGAATATTTGATTTTTGTTTTTTGATATTTTTACTTTTTCTAAAGTTCTTATGGGAGTCTTGGCAGAACATGAAGAAGCTCTAAAGGTTGAAAAATCTTTTTTTCCAACCAGAAATTTTGCACCTCTTTTAATATTTTCTAAATTGATTTTTTTTCTTATATGCCAAACTCTATTTTTATTAATTGTTGGAACACTTTCTCGATTTAAGATTATATATTGATATATTCTAGCTTTGGCTGAATATCTAGAATGAAACTTTTCATTTCTTTTCTTTATATTTAATATTGAAATCATACTTCTATTAAGCAAAAAATTTAATCTGTTTAGAAATCTATTAATATCCAAAATTTTAATTTTAGTATCAAAATGAGCAGACTGTGAAATTGCATGGACACCTGCATCTAATCTTCCTTGACCAACTAATGATATTTTTTCTTTCAAGATTTTTTCTAGTGATTTTTCAATGGTTTTCTGAACTGATTTCCCTTTTGGTTGAGATTGCCAACCAATAAAACCTGTTCCAACATATTCTATAAGAATCTGATATCTAAACATTATTTAGGTTTGAACCTTTTTTTATCCTTGATCCAAGTAAAAATTCACCTATTTTTTGAACTTTCTTTCCCTCTCTTTGAATTTCAGTTATTTTTAAGGATCCTTCCTTACATCCTATCTCTAGATTTTGGCCTAAAACAATTCCTGGCTCACCTTTTGAGTTTCCTACCTCTGCTTTAAGTATTTTATATCTTTCTCCTTTAAAGGTAAACCATGCTCCAGGTGATGGAAATAATCCATTTATTAATCCTAGTATTTCCTCTGCCTTGATATTCCAATTTATTTTACCTTCAGTCTTTTCAATTTTATTTGCATAAGTTGCTTTATCATGTTCTTGCTCTATAAAATTTGCTTTGCCATCTATAATATTATCTATTTCATCAAGTATTTTTTCTGATGCGATTAACGAAAGTTTTTCAGATATTGTCTCAGAATTATCCTGTTTTTTAATTTCAATTTCATATTTATTGCATACTGGACCAGAATCTAGTTTATTATTAATTTTCATTACACTAATTCCAGTTTTTTTATCTAAATTAATTATTGCTCTTTGTATTGGCGCAGCCCCTCTCCAACTTGGCAAAATTGATGCATGAATATTTATAAATCCTTTTTTTGTTAGATTTAAAAAACTTTCAGGCAATAATTTTCCATAAGCGACTACTATTGCAAGATCGGCATCAAGTTTTTTAAGAAAGTTTTCTTCTATAGAATTTCCTTTTAGGACATCTGGAGTTCTAGCTTCAATATTTAAGGTCTCAGCCATAAGATGAACGGGAGATTTTTGGGTTTTCATTCCTCTACTTGATTTTTTAGGAGGTTGAGAATAAACAACAGAAACCGGATATCCATTTTGATATAACGATTTTAATATGGGTACAGCAAAAATTGGTGTTCCCATAAAAATAATTTTTTTAAGCATTCTATACAACTATTCTATCTGGATTTTTTCTCGCTTTAGATAATTTTTTAATAATTAAATCTTTTTTTAATTTTGATAAATAATCAATTATAAGTTTACCGTCTAAATGATTTATTTCATGTTGAATACAAGTAGATAAGAGATTATCACATTCCATCAAGTTTTGTTTTCCTTTTATATCTATGTATTCAATTAGACAGGTCTTAGGTCTCTCAATTTTAATAAATGTGTCAGGTATTGATAAACAACCTTCCTCGTATACAGATTTTTCACTACTCATTTTGCGCACTATTGGATTAATAAAACATAATGGTGTTTTTTTTTCCTCTTTTTGTGAAACATCTAAAACAATTATCCTTTTTGGTATTCCAACTTGGATTGATGCTAAACCGATTCCTTTATGATGATACATTGTCTCAAACATATCATTCACCAGTTTCTTTTCATCGTTTGTTATTTTTTCAATTGGTTGAGATTTTTTACGTAAAACTTCGTCTGGCACAGTAATTAATTTTTTAATGGTCATAAAACTTATTCTTTTATGCTTTTACAGGAATAACTTGAAGAATGATATCATTTCTAATTTTATCAATATTAAGTTTATTTAATGTACTTATGATGAAATATAATGTTTCTGTCCCAAGATTTTTTAAATCATCCTCTCCAATAATTTCAACTAATCTCAGTAAAATCATTGCTGTCTCGCCGTCGTTAATCATAACTTCAATATCAGTCGGAATATTTGATTTATCTAAATCTAAAATACTCTCATACTTTTCAGGAATTTCAATCCCATCAGAAATTAAGGACTCAATAACTATGTTATCTTTAGTTGAAAAATAATATTTTTTATTTTTCTTTAATTTTTTAAATCTTTTATTTAAATCTTTTTCTACTTTGTCTTTAGAGATTTTGCCGTCAAAGTAATTGATTAATCTGGATTGGTGTAAAATTTTGTTATTATACTTTATTTTTTGGTTTTCATCTTTGACCCTTGCCATTTGTATGTTGTAAAAATCTAAGGTTTGGTTTGTCAAATCATCCTTATTAATATTTCCAATTAATTTGATTAATTCTTTATCAAAAGCATTATTGAGATTATCGTCATCAAACTCTTTTTTAAGAAGTTCTAATAATAACATTTGATTTTGAGGTTCTTTAGAGACTAGAAAGGCCTGATATAAAAGTGCTCTTGCCTCATAGCTTGGTAAAAGTTTGTATGCGTCAAATACAGAAACTAACTGATAAATATTAAACTGAAATCTAGTATACAAATCTAATAAATCAGACTCCTTATAACTTCCATTATTTGTAGCATTTTCAAATGATCTTATTTTTTCTCTATCATCTAAATCAACATCATTTACTTTTGTTAATAAATTATTAGACGACAAATACTGCCAAATAATTTTTTTTGTTTTTTTATTTGGTTCGAATGAAAAATTTTCATTTGCCAAATATGTTAAGTGGAATTCTAATAAACTTTTTTCAGATATATCAACTTCAATATTTTCTGAATATCCAATCAAAAAATTAAAAATATT
>CACIEO010000007.1:0-21589 GCA_902585665.1 uncultured Pelagibacteraceae bacterium
CTTGCTTGGCACGCGGCAGGTACGTACAGAACTGGCGATGGAAGAGGAGGTGCTGGTACGGGTAATCAGCGTTTCGCTCCACTCAACAGTTGGCCGGATAATGTTAACTTAGATAAAGCAAGATTATTACTCTGGCCTATAAAGAAAAAATACGGAAAAAGAATTTCTTGGGCAGATTTATTTATTTTAGTTGGGAATGTTGCACTCGACTCTATGGGTTTCAAAACTTTTGGTTTTGGTGCTGGTCGTGAAGATATTTGGGAACCAGAGGAAGATATTTATTGGGGATCAGAAAAAGAATGGTTAGGTGTAAATAGATACAGTGGAAAAAGAGATTTAGAACAGCCATTGGGAGCTTCTCACATGGGATTAATTTATGTTAACCCTCAAGGTCCTGATGCTAATCCTGATCCATTATTGGCAGCACATGATATCAGAGAAACATTCGGCAGAATGGCAATGAATGATTACGAAACCGCAGCCTTAGTTGCAGGCGGACATACTTTTGGTAAGTCTCACGGAGCAGCCCCAGAGTCTCACAAGGGCCCAGAACCAGAAGGATCAAAAATTCACGAACAAGCGACTGGTTGGAATAGTAATTATAAAAGTGGAAAAGGTGTTGATACTATCAGCTCTGGAATAGAAGGTGCATGGACTCAAAATCCAATTAAGTGGGATATGGGATATTTAGATTGTTTGTATGGTCACGAGTGGGAATTAAGTAAGAGTCCTGCAGGCGCACATCAATGGACCCCAAAAAAAAATGGTCAAGAAATCAAAATGGTTCCTGACGCACATGAGAGAGGAAAAAAACATCCTCCAATGATGCAAACTACCGATATTTCATTAAAAGTTGATCCAAGTTATGGACCAATAACAAGACATTTTCATAAAAATCCAAAAGAATTCCATGATGCTTTTGCTAGAGCATGGTTTAAGCTTACACACAGAGATATGGGCCCAAGAGCATGCTATTTAGGTCCAGATGTTCCAAAAGAGCAGTTAATTTGGCAAGATCCTGTCCCTAAGCAAAAATATAAAATCAAAAAAAGTGAAATAAATAACCTTAAAGCTCAAATAATGAAATCAGGTCTTAAAGTTTCAGAGCTAGTATCAACTGCTTGGGCATCTGCATCAACTTTTAGAGGGTCTGATAAAAGAGGTGGAGCAAACGGAGCAAGATTAAGACTTGAACCCCAAAAAAATTGGGAAGTAAATAAAGTGTCAAAAACAGACAAGGTTATTAAAGTATTGGAAAAAATTAAGAAACAATTTGATGGCAAAAAGAGAAATGTTTCAATTGCTGACTTGATAGTTCTAGGTGGTTGTGTTGCTATCGAAAAAGCCGCTAAAAAAGCTGGTCATAAAATTGATGTTCCTTTTTCTTCAGGTAGAGGAGATGCATCGCAAGATCAAACAGATATAAATTCATTTGGTTTATTAGAACCAAAAGCAGATGGATTTAGAAATTACTTGAATTCAGACACAAATATTTCAGCAGAGGAACTTTTAGTAGATAAAGCACAGCTTATGAGATTAACTGCACCCGAGATGACGGTTTTAGTTGGAGGTATGAGAGTGTTAGATGCTAATTATGATGGATCAGAAAATGGTGTGTTTACAAAAAAACCTGGTTCATTATCAAATGATTATTTTAAAAATTTACTGGATATGAACACTACTTGGAAAGAGGTCGATAAAAAAGAACAGTTATTTATTGGAAAAGATAGAAATACAAATAAGGTTAAATGGAAAGGCACAAGAGTAGATTTAATATTTGGTTCGAATTCCCAATTAAGAGCTATTGCTGAGGTTTATGCTTGTGAAGATGGAGAGAAAAAATTTGTAATTGATTTTATTGCAGCTTGGACAAAAGTAATGAATTCAGATAGATTTGATTTAAAACTTAACTAGGTTATAATCATTGTATGACTGAGTTAACTAGAGGCATATTTCAAACAAGTAAATCATTTTATGATAACAATAAGGGTTCTTTATTAAGAACTTTAATTTATACGATTGGACATTTTGTAATTGCTATTACAGTTTTAATGTTAATAGCCGATGTATCCTTTATGATTGCTTTAACAGATGCAATAGTTGAGCCTTTAGCTAATGCAGTATGGTACTTTGTTTTAGATAAACTCTGGACAAGCAAACTAGGTAAGAAAAAATAATTAGTTTCTACCCCATACATCATCCATATTAATCCATCCTTTGTAATTTTGACTGCTAACTTCGCACCAATCTTTTTTGCATTTTTTTAAGACAAGTAATCTACCACTATCAATATTTGCAATAGGTCTTGAATTAAAACTGGGTTTTTTAAATAGAATTCTATTTGATAAAACAATTATGGAATTTACTTTTTTCAATTGAGAGATGTGTATCCACCCACTATTTTTTTTATGGTCAATTATTTTTCGAAAGTTTTCTTTTTTATCAATGACTTTGACTGGTAAGTATTTTTTTTTATAAATAAATTTTACAGGATAATCTAAACCAGGACCCATTCTTACATTTACTTTAGAATTTTTGAGCATTAAATAGTAATTTTCATTACTTAATGCAGTAGTACAAAAAAAAATTAAAATAAAAAAAATTATTTTTTTCCACATATACAATTCTTTTTTTTTGAAAATCTCGTTTGCCTAAAAGTTAAATTTAAAAGATTTATTATCAAGATTTTATTTGATAATTCGTTTTTTAAACCTAATATATATTTAAGAACTTCATTTGCCTGTATGTTACCCACGATACCTGCAACTGGACCTAAAATTCCATCGGTTTCGCAGTTTAAAACTTCTTCGTTAACTTCAGATTGATAGAAACATTTTAAACATGCCTCATCTTTTCTTTTAAAATTAAAAGAAAATATATGACCATCGTATTTACTTATGGCACCGGCTATAAATATTTTTTTTAATTTATTTGCAAATTGATTCAATAAAAATTTTGTCTTAAAATTATCTGAACCATCTACAATAATATCGAATTGATTTAATATCTTATAAGCGTTTTTTTTTGTTATTTTATTTTTATAAATTTTAGTTTTAACGTCAGGATTAATATCAATTATTTTCTTTTTTAATACTTCAACTTTATATTTTCCCACATCCTTTAATGTATAAATTGATTGACGATGAATGTTAGAAATATCGACTTTATCATAATCAACTATACCTATTTTTCCTATTCCTGCTCTAGATAAATAATCAACTATTGGGCACCCAAGACCACCCGCTCCTACAATTAAAACATTTGAACTAAGTATTTTTTTTTGACCAATCGTTCCAACATTTTTGAGAACTATCTGTCTTGAATATTTTTCAATTTGCTTTGCGGATAGATTATTCCTCATTTACCAGTAGAACCAAAACCTCCACTTCCTCTAATTGTCTCAGGAAGTTCATTTACCTCTTCAAATTCGATTTTTAATACTGGTGTGAGAATCATTTGTGCTATTCTATCATCGCAATTTACCACAAATTGACTTTCACCATGATTAAAGATTATTACTTTAAGTTCACCTCGATAATCGCTGTCAATAGTTCCTGGAGTGTTAAGAACACTAATGCTTTGTTTAGCCGCTAATCCAGATCTTGGTCTTATTTGAACTTCAAATTCCTCAGGAAAAGCTATTGAGATTCCAGTTGGAATTAAAGCTGAAGCTCCAGGTTTGATTTTAATTGGGTTTTCAATAAATGCCATTAAATCCATTCCTGATGAGCCGCTAGTTTTATATTTTGGCAACTTTACTTTTGGATCAAGCCTTTTTACTAAAACTTTAACCATTAATTATTCCAAATTTGAAACAATTTTTTTTTACGATTTTGTTAGCAATTGCAGATTTTTTGTCTTTAGAAATATTTTCAATTTCCCCATTTTTATACAAGATGCTTACTTCATTGAAGTCTGAGTCAAAGCCTATCTCTTTGTTTGACACATCGTTAGCAATTAACCAATCGCAATTTTTTTCATTTATTTTTTTTTGTGAATTTTCAATTATATCATTGGTTTCAGCAGAAAAACCTAGAACTAACTTAGGTCTCAAGGAATTATGGTTTGAGACATGTTTTAAAATATCAATATTCTTTTCTAAACTAAGGCTAAAACTTTCTTTATTTTTAATTTTAGCTTCGGATAAGTCTTTGACTTTGAAATCTGCGACAGCAGCAGAAAAAATTGCTACATCTACTGGCAGATTTTCGATTACGGCATCAAACATTTCTTTTGCTGAACTAATATTGATTATTTTTACACCTCTAACTGGATCAAGTTGCGTAGGACCCGATATAAGGGTTGTATGAAACCCACTTCTTTTAAGTGCATTTGCTATCTCGTAACCTTGTTTTCCGCTTGATTTGTTAGTTATATATCTTACTGGATCAATAAATTCTTTGGTAGGTCCGGCAGTTACAAGTGCTTTGAGGCCGTTATTTTTTTTTAATTCTTTTGATTTTTTTTCCAAATAATTAATTATTTCTAGTGGTTCGGTCATTTTACCTTCGCCATATTCCCCACATGCCATATCGCCGATATCTGGACCTATAAATTCATGACCCATGTTTTTTATAATATTTACGTTGTTTTGATTAGATTTATTTTCCCACATTCTAACATTCATAGCTGGAGCAATATAAAATTCTTTATCTGCAGCTAACAATACAGTTGATGCTAAGTCATCTGCATTAGCATTTGAAATTTTTGATAATGTATTTGCAGTTGCTGGCGCAATTAATATTATATCTGCCCATCTAGATAGTGTTATATGATCCATCTCAGCTTCAGAACTTGGATCAAATAAATCTGTGTAAACTTTTTCTTGAGATAAAGCAGTAACAGAAAGAGGTGTTACAAATTTATTAGCATTCTTGGAAAGTATAGTTTTAACTAAGCTTCCTTTTTTCTTTAGAAGTCTAATTAATTCTAAAGCTTTATAAGCTGCAATTCCTCCTGTTATAACTAATAATACTTTTTTATTTTTTAATTCACTCATCTTTGGATTAAAATACCATGAAACCTATAAATACAAGCAGTAATAAACCAATAATACTCTGATTTCTAAAGGATTTCATTTCAAGTTCTTTATTTTTCATTGCTGAGTAAGAATTTGTATTTTGTGGAATTTGACCACTCGCAAGGAACGTCAGTGCTTGATTAGCTTTTTCCATCATTTGTGGTAATTCAGGAAGTTTTTTTAAAACTTCTGCAGAATCCTTTAAAGTTTCTGTAAAATTATTAATTGGATCTTTTGTTTCTCTTAACCATTTTTCTAAAACTGGTCTCGAAGTCTCCCATATATTGGTTTCTGGATTAAGTTTCCTTGCGACTCCCTCTACTACTACCATTGTTTTCTGTAACAAAAGTAACTGAGGTTGAGTTGGCATATTAAATTTCTCTGTAATATCAAACAATTGTTTAAGTAATCTACCACCTGAAATATCTTTAACTGATTGACCAAAAATTGGTTCACCTATTGATCTCAAAGCTTGAGCGAGTTCATCAACATTTACATTATTTGGAACTAAGCCTGCTACGAGATGAACTTCAGCAACTTTTTTATAATCTCTTTGAATAAAACCAAATAAAATCTCTGCTAAATATCTTCTGTTTAGTTTATCTATTCGACCCATTATACCAAAATCAATCGGCACTATTTGTCCGCTTTCATTTATAAATAAATTACCCTGATGCATATCAGCATGAAAAAACCCATCTCTTACTGCGTGTCTTAAAAAATGTTGTATAATATTTGATGCAATATTTTTTGCATCTATATTTCTTTCATTGATTAAATCTCTTTCTCTAATGGAAACTCCATCAACCCAATCTAAAGTCAAAACTTTTTCACTAGTATAATTCCAGTATATTTTAGGCACGAAAAAACCAGAGTCGTTCTTTGTATTTTCGGCAAATTCATTGGCGGCCGCTGCTTCAAACCTTAAGTCCATTTCATGATTAGTAATTTCCTTTAGAAGAAAAACTACCTCTACCAGTTTAAGTCTTTTAGTTTTTGTTACTGTACTTTGAATTATGTATGCTAAAAGCATCAATGCATCAATCTCTTCATTAAAAACTTTTTTGATTTCGGGTCTTAATATTTTAATTGCTACATCTTTTACGGTTCCATTTTCATTGATTTGTGCTTTGTGGACTTGCGCTATGGATGCTGCAGCTACCGGCTCACTTAGATTTAAAATAGAATTATAATTATCTAAGCCCAAACTCTCTTGTAAAATATTTTTAGCTTCTGACATTCTAAATGGAGGTAATCTATCTTGAAGTTTCTCTAATTTTTTTGAAACTTCCTCGCCAATTATATCTGGTCTAGTTGCTAAAAATTGACCTAACTTGATAAATGTCGTTCCCATACCCTGAATAGACTCGCATAGTTTATCTTCATCAGATTTATTATTAAATGGATCTTTTTGTTTAGAAAATGAAAAGGCAAAAATATTTAATAAAATTTTAATAATTATTGGGGGCTTATGTATTCTCGAGATTATTTCTACAGCATCGGATTTGGCCAATCTTCTTGCAATCCTGAGTAAAATAAAAATTTTTTTTAGCATTAAACTTTCCAGCCAGAATGTATTGCTACTATTCCACCATTAAAATTTCTATATTTGCAATTTGTAAATTTATTACTTTTCATGCAATCGATTAATTCTTCTTGATTTATAAATTTATTTATACTCTCAACTAGATACTCATATGGCTGTTTATCTCCAACAACAAAATCACCAATTTTTGGTATCAATTTTGAGTATCCCTCGTAAATTTTTCTTAAATTTTCATTCCGAACTTTTGAAAATTCAAGGCATAAAAATTTTCCACCTGGTTTAAGGACTCTATAGGCTTCTTTTATAGACTTATCGATATTTTTAGTATTTCTTAACCCGAAACTAATAGTATAAAAATCAAAATAATCATTTTTAAATTTTAAATTTTCAGCAGAATTTACATACCATTTAATATTTTCAATATTCTTGAATTTTTTTTTCCCTTCGTTAATCATGTTTTTATTTGGATCAACATTGTAAACTAAACCATTATAATTAGTTGATTCCAGGAATAACTTTCCGATATCACCAGTGCCACATGCTACATCTATTAACTTTGTATTTTTAGATGGAGACATCATATTTATTAAATCCCTTTTCCAAAGTCTGTGAATTCCAAGAGACATAAAGTCATTCATCAAATCGTACTTGTTTGATACTTTATTGAAGACTTTCTGAACAAGCCCTTTATTATTTTGTAAAATTTGTTTCATTATTTTTTTTTATATTCTGATAATATAGTACTTAATGCCAGAATTGCCAGAAGTAGAAATTGTCAAACAGTCACTTATAAAAAACATTAAATCTCAAAAAATTCTAAAAGTAATAGTAAGAAACAGAAATCTAAGATTTAGAATACCAAAAAATTTTAAGAGCATTCTTCAAAATAAAAAAATTATTAATATAAGAAGGTTTTCTAAATATATAATTATTGAACTTTCAAATAAATCATATTGCATTTTACATTTAGGAATGTCTGGAACGATACATATTATTAAAGAAAAAAAAAGAAACTTCGTTACAAATTCAAGTTTTTATCACTCACCATTTTTACCCAAAAAACATAATCATGTTGAATTTATATTTAATAAATTGAGACTTATTTATAACGATCCAAGAAGATTTGGATATTTCAAAATTTTGAACGATCATTTAAAATTAAAAAATTTTATTAAAAATTACGGTATTGAACCTTTTAATAAAAAGTTTAATTACAGTTATGTTAAAAGCAAACTAAAAAATAAGAAAAAAAATATTAAAAATTATCTTTTAGATCAAAAATTTGTTTCAGGTATTGGAAATATTTATGCATCAGAAATTTTGTTTGAAAGTAAAATAAATCCTAAAAAAAAATCATGCAATCTTTCGGAAGATGAATTGAAAAATATGGTGAAATATTCAAAAATTGTTTTAAGAAATTCAATTAAAAGGGGTGGTTCAAGTATAAGAAATTTTGTAAATACATCAGGTGATATTGGCAGTTTTCAAAAATATTTTAAAGTTTATGAAAGAGAGGGTAAAAACTGTCCTAAAATTAATTGTGATGGTAAGATTGTGCGTATAGTAATTTCGAATAGATCCACTTTCTATTGTAATAATTGTCAAAAAAATAAAAATAAGCAGTTGACCGTGCCAATTTGAGCAGCTATATCTCCTCGCGTTATGGCAAATACAAAATCCGCAATTAAAACTACTAGAAGAATATCTAGGGAAACAAAAGTGAACAAGCTTAGAAAAAGCAGGTTCAAAAATGCTATAAAAAAAATGAACGTTTTGATTGAAAAGAAAAATAAAAAAGAAGCTTTAACTTATTTACCAAAATTGAACTCAGAAATCATGAAAATTGCCAAAACTGGTATTATTAAAAAGGGAAACGCCTCTAGAAATTTGTCAAGAATTACAAAAAAAATAAACGCTCTTTAACAACCCATAAGCGACATCAGTATCTTCAACTTTCGGTTTACACTAAATATCTTAAACTTTTTTTTTTAAATACTAAATATAGATTTATTTAATCGGTTAAAAATTTTTCTTTTTATTTTTTTTTTAATAAAAATTACCACCTTAAGTTTAAAAAATTTCTATTATAGATTTAATTTTTTATTCTATTGCAGATTTAATTTTTAATTTTGGAATACACTTACAGATTTTATTTTTTTTTTAATTTTTAAAAATTTTTGTTGATAAAATTTTTTAAAAGTCTGTAAATGAAACTCTTACAAATATCTCATGAATAACAAAATTACACTCAATTCCAACTCTCAAGCACCGCTCTCTTGGGAAAAAATTCAAACAGATTTGAAATATAAGTTTGGAAATGATATTTATGACAGCTGGCTTCGAAAAATTACTTTTGAAGAAGAGTTTAATAATTATATATTATTATCAGTTACAACACCATTTATAAGAGATTGGATTACATCAAGGTATCTTGACCAAATCTTACAAACAGTAAAATCTCATAAGTCGGAAATAAGCAGAATAGAGCTATCTTTAAATTCGAGTTTAGCTAAAGAAAAATTTGAACCAAAAGATGTAGATAAAATTGAAAAACCAAGTAGTAACATTTCATTCATAAAAGATTTTGTATTTCAATATAACAGAATTGACCCAAATAAAAGTTTTGAGACTTTTATTACTGGAGAAAGCAACAAGTTAGCTTTTGAAGCTTCCAGAAAAGTTTCTGAAAAGATCTCTCACTATAATCCGTTGTACATTTATGCGGGTGTTGGAATGGGCAAAACTCACTTGTTAAATGCTATAGGACTTAAACTTAAAAAAGAAAATAAAGTAATGCTTATTTCTGCCGAGAGATTTATGTATCAATTTGTAAAAGCTATAAAATCAAATGATATGGTTAAATTTAAAGATTATTTTAGAAATGCTGATGTATTTTTAATAGATGACATTCAATTTATGAATGGAAAAGAGGCTATGCAAGAGGAGTTTTTTCACACTTTTAATGCTCTACTTGATAAAGGATCACAAATAATAATTTCTGGAGACAGACCTCCAAATAAACTTTCTAGAATACAAGAACGAATAAAATCAAGGTTTTCTGGAGGATTAGTAATTGATATTCTGCAGCCTGATTTAGAGTTAAGAAAGAAAATTATCAAGTTTAAGTCAGAAGAATTAATTAAATATTACGCAAACCAAATAAACATATCTGATGAGATTCAACTTTTTTTAAGCAAAGAAATTAAAAATAGTATTAGAGAATTAGTTGGGGCTTTAAATAGAATTGTCTCATTTTCAAGAATCTATAATAAAACACCTAACATTTCTGAAATAAAAATTATTTTAAAAGATTTGCTCAATTACTCGGAAAATAAAGTTACAGTTGATTTAATACAATCTTTGGTATGTAAATTTTTTAAAATATCTAAAACTGAGATGCTATCTTCTAGACGATCAAGATATTTAGTTAGACCTAGACAAACAGCAATCTATCTCACTAAACTTTTAACTACAAAATCATTACCAGAAATAGGTAGAGATTTTTCAAATAGAGATCATACTACTGTCATACACTCTATAAAAACGATTGAAAATTTAAAGAAAAATGACAATGAGCTATGTAACAATATTGATACTTTAAAAAATCAAATTTTATACAACAATCAGAAAAATGAAATTTAATGTTAATCAAAATGATCTTCAAAAATCTTTAGGATACTGTCAAGGGGTTATAGAAAAAAGAAGCACGCTGCCAATACTTTCTAACATTTTATTAGATGCAGGCGGATCAAAATTAAAAATCACTGCAACAGATCTAGATTTGATATTTATTAATGAGATTAAAAATGTTGAAATTTTAGAAGAGGGTAAAACCACAACTACATCCTCGACAATGTATGATATTATAAGAAAATTTAGCTCAGGAAAAAAAATAAATTTTAATTTGTCAGGAGAAAATAAAGTAAAACTTGAGTCTGAAAAATCAATTTTCAATCTAAATTGTATTTCTGCTTCTGAGTTTCCGGTTACAGATGAAAATTTCAATCAGAATGAATTTAACATTAAATCTAAGCAGCTTCTTAAGCTATTGAATAAATGCAAGTTTTCGGTTTCAAACGATGAAACTAGACATTACCTAAGTGGGATTTATTTTCATCAAACTGAGTTAGATGATAAAATTTACTTAAATGCGGTGGCTACTGATAGTCATAGAATGTCAATTTCAAAAGTGCAATTAAGCCAAAAAATTAATTTTGAACCAATAATTCTTCCAAAAAAAACAATATTTCAATTGGTGAATTTATTAGAAGATTATGATGGGGAAGTTAAAATATCAAATATTAAATCTAAAATAAAATTTGAAATGGAAGATAGTGTATTAATATCAAAACTCATTGATGGAAAGTTCCCTAACTATATACAGGTAGTACCGAAAAGTAATAAAAAAAGACTAGAAGTTGAATTAAAACCATTTTTAAATTCTGTAGATAGAGTTGCATCGGTCTCAATGGATAAAAAAGATAGCGTTAAATTTAAGTTAACAAAAGATAAACTTGATTTATCAGTTAACAACACAAGTAGTGGAGACGGAAATGAAACTCTTAGCGTAAATTTCGATCATGAACTTGATATTAGTTTTAATTCTAGATATCTTATTGACATAGCATCACAATTAGATGGTGATAAAATTGAAATATACCTAAACGAGACAGGCTCACCGGCATTAATTAAGGACCCTTCTGATTTTGATAGTATTTATGTTGTTATGCCTATGAAGGGCTAGAAGTCTTATTTAAAACATCATACATAGTATTTTGCAGTGAATTCAAGAATAGTTTACCCTCAAGTCCTGGTTTTATTGGTCTAAGTATTGTTATAGTTATTTTTTTATTTTTACTAAGATTTCCATTTTTAGGCCATACTTCACCTGAATTAATTGTGACAGGCAAACAACTGATGTTTAATTCCTGGTATATTCTAGCGACACCTTTTTTGAAATCAGGTCTATCATTAGGATTGGTCCTTGTTCCCTGTGGAAAGATAACTATTGGTCTATTATCTTGGGATGAGATTTTTATCGAATCTACAAAATTAATTTTTTCTTTTGATATTTTATTTCTTTCAACTGGTATTGATCCAATTTTTTTTAAATACCATCCAAAAATTGGAATTTTGATTAACTCTTTTTTTAATATAAACTTAGGTCCTTTAAATATTGCTTGCAGGTAAAACGTTTCAAAGGCTGATTGATGAGTACAAGCGATAAAAAATTTTTCGCTATTCAAAATATTTTCCTTACCAATAATTTCAATTTTAGTAGAGAGAAATAGTTTTAAACAAAACTTTGACCAATGTCCTAATATTTTTCCACCAAAGATTGCAATATTTTTTGGCATAAATAATGATGGTAAAAATATAATACAAACTAAAATAACCCCACTATAAAAAAAAATCGAAAAAAGTTTCTTAGTCATAAATTAAAATTTTTACTAAATGATGTTGATTAGCTTCTGCCTTTTGAGGACTACTTTCATCAATTTATTATTTATCATTATTTCTAAAGGTTTAGGTCTTAAATTATAATTTGAAGATAAAGACATTCCATATGCACCAACGTCTGAAATTGCTACAAATTCTTTTTCTTTTAGATGCTGAAAACTTTTTACAGATAAAAATTTATCAGTGGTTTCACACACCGGACCAACGAAATCATGTATTTTTTTATTTTTTTTACTTGTCTTTAATAACGGAATAATACTGTGATATGATCCGTACAAAGCAGGTCTCATTAGATCATTCATTGCTGCATCTAAAATAATAAATTTTTTTTTATTTGTATTTTTTATATAAATAATTTGTGAAAATAAAACTGCTGTATTTGCAATTATAGATCTACCAGGTTCAAAAATAATTTTAACATTATGTTTTTTTAAAAATTTTTTTATTATTTTATTATATTTTTTATAATTAAATTCTTTTGTTTTTCTGTCATATTGAATACCCATTCCCCCACCTAAATCTACATATTCAAAAATATATTTAGATTTTTTAATAATTAGATCTAAAACATTAAGCATTTTAAGATATGGTTTGTAGTCAGTTATCTGGCTACCAATATGAACACTTAAGCATTTTACTTTTACATACTTGGAATTTTCGAATTTATTTAATATTTTTAAGAAAGCTTTTTCTGTTAGGCCAAATTTATCCTCGTGTTTGCCAGTAGAAATTTTTTTTAAGGTTTTAGCATCAATGTTTGGGTTTAACCTTATTCCAATATTTACAATTTTTTTTTTTAGCTTGGCTAATCTTTCTATTTCAAATATTTCACTCTCGGACTCTGTATTTATAAGTAAAATTTTTTTTTCTATCGCAAATTTTAGTTCCTCTGTTTTTTTTCCTACACCGGAAAAAACAATTTTTTTTGGTAATATGCCTGCCTTTAGAGCTTGCAACATTTCTCCTTTTGAAACAACATCAGCGCCCACTCCAGCCTTTTTAATTTCTTTTAAAATTTGACGATTATTATTTGATTTTACAGAAAAGCATATCAAAGGCCTTATTGATTTAAAACTTTTCTGAAAATTGTGAATATTATTTCGCAATCTATTTAGTGAGTAGCAATAAGTTGGAGTTCCATATTTTCTAACTATTTTTAAAGCATCAACTTCCTCAATAAAAAGTTTATTTTTTTTAAAATACATTAAATTAATTTAATTACTTTTAATTGATTTTTTTGACCCTGATATTCTGGATCACCTTTTTTTCCACAAGAAAAAAAAATTATTGCACAAAATAAAATTAAAAATATTTTTTTAAGCATGTTTTTTATAATTTTTTATCATTTTCTTTATATTTTCAAAAGAAGTTCCACCATAAGATTTTTTTGATTTTACTGAATTTTCAAGATTAAATAATTTCAATGCACTTTCATTAAGATTTTTGTCAATACTTTTTATTTCAGGGACTGTTAACTCATTCAATTTTTTACCCTTTTGTTCTGCTAAATTAACAATTTTTGAAGTTACCAAGTATGCTTTTCGAAATGGATATTTGTGTTCTCTTACAATATAGTCAGCAAGGTCTGTAGCAGTAGTATAACCAGTTTCTACTAATTGTATCATTTTTTTTTTATTAACAATAAAATTATTCAAAACTTCTCTCATAATTTGTAAAGATATTTTTATTTGATCAAACGATTTAAAAGCTAGCTCTTTATCATCCTGCAAATCTTTAAAGTATGATAGTGGTAAACCTTTAAGTATTGTCAGCATCGAAAATAAATTTCCATAGGCATGTCCAGTTTTTCCTCTTAAATACTCAAGAGTATCCGGATTTTTCTTTTGAGGCATTATTGAAGAACCTGTCACGACTTTATCCTTTAATTTAATTAAATCAAAAGCATCTGAATTCCATAAAATAAATTCCTCAGCAAATCTAGATATGTGATTTGAGCAGACTGAGATTGAATATAGAAAATCTAAAACAAAATCCCTATCCGAAACAGTATCGATAGAATTTTTAGTTGGTTTTTTAAACTTTAATTTTTTTGTAGTAAATTCTCTATCTATATCAAAACTGGTTCCTGCAATTGCAGCAACACCTAAGGGATTTTCTAATAATGATTCCTTATTATATAAAAATCTCTTTTTATCTCTATTAAACATTTCTACATAGGCCAGGATATAATGTGCAAATGAGATAGGTTGTGCGTTTTTTAAATGGGTAAAGCTAGGCATTATTGTATATATATTTTTTTCAGCAATTTTAATTATTGACTTTATTGTAATATCAATTTCTTTAACAATGTCATTAGTGGCATCTATCATCCAAAGTTTAAAATCTACAATTACTTGGTCATTTCTTGATCTTGCTGTATGAATAAATCCAGCATCCTCACCTATTAAATCAAAAAGCCTTTTTTCAATACTCATGTGAATATCTTCACTTTGATTGTTAAAAGTAAATTTCTTTTTATTTATTTCATTAAATATTTTTTTAAGTCCCCAGATAATTTTATTTTTAATTTGTAAGGAGATAATCTTTTTTTTAAAAAGCATTTCTACATGAACGGAGGAAGCATAAATATCCTGCTTATAAAGTCTTTTATCAATATTTATTGAGCTTCCAACTTTTGCAAATAAACTTGAGCTATTTTTTCTAATTCTGGTGCTCCAAACTGGTTTATTGTTTTTATTTTTACTCATGATATGTAACTATACATTTTAGAATGAGATTATTAAGCTTAAAATTATTTTTGTTATTTATATATTTATTATTTCCATCGATTACTAGCGCTGATCAAAAGCTAGATATTAAAAATCTTAAAATCCACAAAGAACCAAAGAAAGTAAATGATATTATGTTCAAGAATTCAGAGGATACAACTATTTTTCTTGATGATTTTAAAGGTAAATTAGTTGTTATAAATTTTTGGGCAACCTGGTGTGCTCCATGTAGAGAGGAGATGCCATCTTTAGATATCCTTCAATCAAATAAAAATTTCCAGGATTTAATTGTTTTGCCAATTAATGTTGGTAAAGAAAATAAGGAAAAAGCAAAAAAATTTTTTAATGACTTACAAATAAAAAATCTTAAACTTTATTATGACGATTCAGTTAAACTTGCCAACACTTTCTCATTGATAGGTCTTCCAACTACAATTTTTATAGATAAAGACGGTGATGAATTTGCACGGATTATAGGGTCCGTTGACTTTGGAGATCAAAACTTTATTAAATGGTTATTGAATTATAATTAGATTATGGAATTCGTTTTAAACTCAAAAATTATCGAGTCTGAAAATAAAGATAAAATAAAATATGCCATAATTCTTCTACATGGATATGGAGGTGATGGCGCAGATATAAGTTCAATTGCGTATACATGGAGACGTTTTATAGATAATACAATTTTCTTTTGTCCTGATGGACCGCAAACTTGTAAATTAAATCCAATTGGTTTTCAGTGGTTTGATTTAAGTATAGATGACCAAAATTATATTATTGCCGAAGTTAGAAAAACTGAAAAGATTTTAATTGAATACGTCGATCAAATTAAGGAAAAATTTAAATTAAACAATTCCCAAATTATTTTAGCAGGATTTAGTCAAGGATGCATGATGTCAATTAATTTAGGTCTTACAAGTAATGAAAAATTTAAATCTGTTATTGGATTTTCTGGAAAAATAATAAATAAAATTGACTTACAGGAAAGAATGAATTCAAAAACAGATGTATTACTGTTTCATGGTGACGCAGATGAAGTTGTCCCACCATCAAGTTTACTAGAAGCAAAAGATTTTCTTGAGAGAAACAAAATAAAAGTAGAAGTTAATATGATAAAAAATTGTGCTCATCACATACCTGTTGAAGCACTTAGTTTAGCGTTAAAATATATTAAAAAAATAATATAAAAAAATTTTTAATAATTTGATTCATAATATTGATTATTAAAAATTAATAAGTTATTCTAAACATATTTACATGACATTTATTGATAAAAATACATCTTTAGATAACTGCCCTGCTTTAGTTTTAAATGCAGACTATAGACCTCTAAGTTATTATCCTTTGTCTCTTTGGAGTTGGCAAGATTCTGTTAAGTCAGTTTTTTTAGATAGAGTTTCTATTGTAAACTATTATGATAAAATAGTGCATAGTCCATCATTTAGTATGAAACTCCCAAGTGTAATTGCATTAAAGAGTTACATTAAACCAATTTCAAATCCTAATTTTACAAGATTTAATGTATTTTTAAGAGACAAATTCAGTTGTCAATACTGCGGTAGTAAAAAAGAACTCACATTTGATCATCTTTTGCCGAGATCTAAGGGTGGTAAAACTGATTGGGACAATGTTGTTACAGCGTGTTCAAGTTGCAATGTCAAAAAAGGAGGAAGATTATTAAATAAGTCTGGTATGAGTCTAAATCAGATGCCTTATCAACCATCAACTGAAGATCTTCATCGGAATGGAAAACATTTTCCACCAAACTTCCTTCACAAAACTTGGGTAGATTATTTATATTGGGATGTTGAACTTGAACCTTAATTAAATTTTTTCAGACACACGAATTGCAATTTTTGATCCAGTTTTAACAATTTTATCAAATATAGAATAAACACCTTCCTTTGATGCACCTTTCTCGTATGCGATATCTTTATGATGTAGTTCGTCTTCTCTAAATTTTATAATTTTTTCTTTAAGTTCTTTTTCATCAGATTCGATTTGATCAATTTGATTTTGATAATGTTCGTCTATCACCTCTTCAACTGATGCTGTACAAAGCATTGCTGCTTTTTTACCAAGTAAAGTTGACCCAAATCCTAAACCAACACCTAAAAGATCCCATAATGGTAAAAATTTTGTTGGCCTGATTCTTCTTCTTCTAATTTCTTGCTCAAAATAATTTGCATGCTCACGTTCATGTTCTTTCATTTCTTCTATTGTTTTTTTAAGTTCGTCGTCTTTAACAAAAGTGTTTAAGGCTAATAGTTGACCTTCGTATATTTTTATTGCCCCTCTTTCACCCGCATGATCAACTCTAATAAATTCTTCAATTTTTTTTTTATCACTTTTTTTCATATTTAATAAATATGGTAAGTGTTATAATCATTATAAGGGCAGAAATAAAAGTATTTATTGTAGCAAGCGATACCCCAAATATTGAAAAAGTAACATCTTTACAGCTTATAGGTTTATTCTTTAACTGTTTTAAAATTTCAGTTTTATCAATTATAGTTGTGTCTATGTTATTACCACAAACAAAGGACTCAGCAATTAAACCTTGCTCAATACCAACATGGTATATTGAAAGCACTGTCCCCGATAAAAAAATTATCCCCAATAACAAAAAGGATAATTTTTCTAAATTTTTCAATATAATTACTAAAATAATCATTACAATTGTTAGGATATAAGGTACTCTTTGCAACAAACAGAGATTACATGGTTTATGTCCTAAAACGTATTCTACAAAAAATGCGAATAAAATCACAAAAGTTGAGAAAATTAATAATAAATTTAATTCAGTTTTATACTTTAGAGAACTTATCATTATTTAATTAAGGTTAAGTAAATAAAAGCTAATATAAAAATTATTATAATACCAATAACCGAAGACCACACTGCGCCTTTTTGCTCAACAAAGCTTACAAATTTTTCACCAAATTTAAATGTAAGAAATGAAACTAAAAAAAACCTTAGACCTCTTGATATTAGACTAATAATTATAAACGCAAGTATATCAAATCCTATTAAACCACTAGTGATTGTAAAAACTTTATATGGTAAAGGCGTAAAACCCGCTAGAAATAAAGTACCAAGCCAAATGACCATTCCACTTCCCTGAGAAAGATCCATTTTTAACTTGAGAACTTTATTTTCATAATTATAGAATTCAATTACATACATTGCTAAATCTATAAATAAATAGCCGATCAGATATCCAAAAATACCTCCTAATACAGAAAATATTGTTGCAATCAAAAAAATTTTTAAATACGAAGATTTTTTTGCAAGCACCATCGGAACAATCATTACATCTGGTGGAATTGGGAAAAAGGAACTTTCAATGAAAGATACAATGCCCAAGTAAAGATTTGATCTCTTGTTTGACGCTAATTCTATTGATTTATCGTAAAATTTTTTGAACATTTTTTGGTTTTATTACAAAATAACTTTTTATACTATTTATTTAAATAAAATTAATTATTTAAATACAGGGCGAATGGCGGAACTGGTAGACGCGCACGACTCAAAATCGTGTTTCGCAAGAAGTGAGAGTTCGATTCTCTCTTCGCCCACCAAACTATGGAAGTATCAAAAGTAAATAGTCTTGTTGAATTATTTTTTAAAAAATTGGAGGAAGTGGATAACAAAAGACCACTTCTTAACTCGTTAAAATCTGGAAAAAAAACTTATAACTGGAGCGATATATCTGAACGAATATTTAAACTATCAAGTAAAATAAAAAAATTAATAAAATCTGGTGATAAATGTTTAATTCTTTCAGAAAATAATCCAAATTGGTTTATTTCTGATATTGCAATTATGAATGCTGGTGGGATTTCAGTACCTATTTTTACTACTTACTCAGCTAATGACTATAAATTTATACTTGAGGACTGTAATCCAACTTTAGTAATTGTTTCAAATAATATTCAATTCAAAAAAATAAAAGAATTTGTAAATGATAAATCAATTGAAATAATTTCTTTTGAAAAAATAGATACTAAAAGTCATTTGATAGAAGATATATTTAACGAAATTTCATACGATAAAATAATTAATAATAATTTAAAAAGAAATATGCCTGCATGTATCATTTATACATCCGGGACATCTGGCAATCCAAAAGGGGTAATTTTAAGTCACGGCGGAATTCTAGCAAATTGCGAAGGTGCCTTTGATTTACTATTGCCATTAATCAAAAAAACTTCGCCAGTGTTTCTCACATGGTTACCATTATCACATTCCTATGAACATACCGTACAATTTGTACAGATTTTAATTGGTGCTAAAATATTCTATGCTGAAAGTTTGGAAAAACTGTTGACTAATATGTCAGAGGCAAAACCAACTATAATGACCGCTGTCCCTAGATTTTATCAAAACTTATTCAACAAAATTAATGTAAACTTTAATAAACAAAAAGGATTTAAAAAAAAATTGATAAATTTAACAATTGAAATTGGAACAAAAAAATTAAAAAAAAATAAACTTAAATATTATGAAAAAATAATAGACTTTTTCTGTGAGAAATTGGTCAGAAAAAAAGTTAAACAACAATTTGGAGGAAATCTTCAAGCTTTTGTCTCTGGAGGTGGTGCACTTGATCAAAAAATTGGAGAATTTTTAAATTCCATAGGTCTTCCAACACTTCAAGGCTATGGTTTAACCGAAGCCTCACCAGTGGTTAGTTGTAATATACCTGGCAAAATTCAAGTTGAAACCGTAGGACCGCCTTTTAAAACTAATTTAGTTAAAATTGCTGAAGACGGAGAAATTTTGATTAAAGGAGAAAATGTAATGTTAGGCTATCTAAATAAAAAAAAAGAAACCGATGATATCATTAAAGATGGTTGGCTATATACTGGTGATATAGGTGAAATAAATGAAGAGGGAAATTTAAAAATAACAGATAGAAAGAAAGAATTAATTGTTAACCTAGGTGGAGATAATATTTCGCCAACAAAAATAGAAAATTTATTATGTTTAAGTGAAAACATTAAACAAAGTTTTGTTTATGGTGATAAAAAAAATTACCTTGTTGCTCTAATTGTTACTGAAAAAAATACAAATGAGCAAGAAATTAAAAAATTTATTGAAAATATTAATACAAAACTATCTTTAATTGAAAAAATTAAAAAGTTTTTAGTTATTTATGATGAATTTACAATTGAAAATAGAATGTTGACGCCAACTTTAAAGTTAAAAAGAAAAATAATCTTAGAAAATTATAAAAAAGATTTAGAAAATCTTTACTAAATTAATTAAAAACATTTGATTATTATTCGCATAAACTCTTACATTTTTAACAATTAAAGAATTAAAAAAAATTATTAATTTTTTTTTCAACATCAAATTTTTTTGTTATCAATTAAATGTTTGACATAACTTAATTAAAAAAATAAATTGTAACAAACAGCGAATCAAATGATTCGTTAAATAACAAGGGAGCTAAAGATGGCTAAAAGAAGAAAAAAAGCTAAGAAGAAAAAAGCTAAAAAAAGAAGAAAAAAAAGAAGATAGTTTTTTCTTGAATTAAAACGCTTCTCATAACGCTTGTGTGAGAAGCGTTTTTTTTTACACTGGATTTTCTTCCACTAAATCATCTGTCCCACCCTCGACATTATCTTCTGTTTGCTCAACCTGAACTTTTTTACTTTGAGTGGTTGCTGATCCAGTTTGATTCTCTAAATTTCTTTTTAATGCTTTATTTAATTTTTTTTGAATATCTTCATGAGACAAATTAAGAACGATTTGAAATTCAGAAAGTATTCTTTCATATGCTTTTTCAAAAAGTTGCCTTTCGCTATAAGACTGATCTACCATTAGGTCATCACCCTTATTTAAATCTCTGACAACTTCCGCTAAATCATAAATTTTTCCAGAGGTTATTTTTTGCTCGTATTCTTGAGCTCTTCTACTCCACATTGATCTTTTAATTTTAGGCTTCCCCTTCAAAATTGATATTGATTTATTAATTTGGTTTATTGTTGAAAGTGGTCTTAAGTGTGATTGTTTATTTATAGGTAGTAATCCCATCGCTTTGTCTTTTTCAAATTTAATGTCATAACACTGAACTTCAATACCACCTATAGTTTTAGTGTTTATAGATAAAATTTGTCCAACCCCGTGTTTTGGATAAACAACATAATCTTTAATTTTATAATCTTTTTTTTCTGTATCTTGTTTTTTTATTTTCTTTATCTCGGGTTTTTGATCGGTTGGTTTTACGGCTTTTAAATTTGCGTTATTGGTTTTTTCGAGATTTTTAATTTTTTCCTTTTTTACCTTAATAGTTTTTTTTATTTTTTTTAATGGAATTTTTTTTTCTTTTTTTATTTTTTTTACTTTTTTTGATTTTTTAACCTTTGGTTTATTTTTAAAGGTTTTCTTTAAAATACTTTTCAAATTTATTTTCTTCATCTTCGTACTTTTTATGATCTTCTAGAGGATCTTTCTTTTTGTTTATGTTTGGCCATATCTCTGAATATTTTGTATTTATTTCCAACCATTTTTCTACATCATTGTTTGTATCTGGGACAATCGCATTTATTGGACATTCCGGTTCACAAACGCCACAATCTATACACTCATCCGGCTTAATTACAAGCATATTTTTTCCTTCGTAAAAACAATCAACCGGACACACATCTACACAATCAGTTAGTTTACATTTAATGCATTTATCATTTACTAAGTAAGTCATTTATTAATTTCATTTTTAATTCTGTTTTTTATATCTCCAACTATTTTATTATCTAAATAAAGCAAACCAGTTAATCGTCGCATAAGGTTTGACTCGTACATATCTGAAGTGCCATCAGAGAAAAT
>CACIEO010000008.1:0-20093 GCA_902585665.1 uncultured Pelagibacteraceae bacterium
CAACTTCTAACTTTTTCAACTTTGATGCTTGTATCTTTTTTTAGTTTATTTTTTGTATATAATTTGATGGTTTATAAAAAAAAGGGAATTAAGTTTATTCAAGAAGATTTATATCTTGTATTTTATTTAATTTTAGTAGTTTTTACCTTTTTCCTTTTTATAGATAAAGACATTAATTTTGGAATAATTTTTCTTGGTATATCAAGCAGTGTTTCAAATATGGGTATATCGTTAGATAATACTCCTCAACACCTTAGTTTTATATTTATAATATTAATAATTATTGGTGGCTCTTTTTTTTCAACAAGTTCTGGTCTTAGATTTTTGAAATTAGTAGCACTATTTAAATTTTCGATTAATCAAATTATTTCAAATGCTAAACCAAAAAATATATTTATTAATAAATTGTCATTTTCTGAAAAAATTATGGATACTTCCGATTTTTACAAGTATTTTTTAACAATTTTAGTTTTTATTATTTCACTAATAATACTCACATCTGTATTATCTATTTATGGTTTAAATCTTGAAGAGTCTTTTAAAATTTCAGTTTTAACACTAATGAACACTACTAATTCCTCCTTAACCGGTTTGTCAGTGTTTAATTTTAGTGAACTAAATTATTTTGCTAAACAATCAATAATTTTATTCATGATTATCGGTAGAGTTGAATTATTATCAATCTTAATTATTTTTAAAAAATTCTTTTTTAAAAACTGATTTATATATATAAACAGTTATAAATTGTATTTTGCGCCCTTAGCTCAGCTGGATAGAGCAACGGTTTTCTAAACCGTGGGTCGGAGGTTCGAATCCTTCAGGGCGCGCCAATTTGGGCTTAATTAGATAATTTTCAAGATAAAACAGTCAATTTTTAATATTGATGACTCATATATATCATGCTTTACTTATATAAATTCAAAAACATTTTTGAATTATTTGTTAACAAATAAACTTAAAAACAAGAGGAAGAATATATGTTTAAAGTTATAAAAAAATTGACTTCTTTTATGGCTATGTTTGCAGTGCTATTTGCATTTTCAACAGAAGCTATGGCAAAGAAATCAAAAACTCTTAAAAACACACAGAAGAAAGGTTTCGTAAGATGCGGTGTTTCTCAAGGTCTTCCAGGATTTTCAAATGCTGATGCGTCTGGAAATTGGACTGGTGTTGACGTTGATGTATGTAGAGCTGTTGCTGCTGCAGTACTTGGAGATGCGAACAAAGTTAAGTTCACTCCATTAAGTGCTAAAGAAAGATTTACTGCTCTAACTTCTGGTGAGATTGATATCTTATCAAGAAATACTACTTGGACACTTTCTAGAGATGCTGATATTGGTCTTACATTTGTTGGTGTTAACTTCTACGATGGACAAGGTTTCATGGTAAGAAAAAACTCTGGCATAACTTCAGTAAACCAATTTAAAAATGGTATTTCTGCTTGTACTAACATTGGTACTACAACAGAGCTAAATATGAGAGACTTCTTTAATTCAAGAGGAATTTCGTATGAGCCGGTAGCTTTTGAAAAAGCTGACGAAGTTGTTGCTGCTTATGATGCGGGTAGATGTGATACTTATACGACTGATAAATCTGGATTAGCAGCTCAAAGAACAAAAATGAAAAACCCAGATGAACATATTGTATTACCTGAAACTATTTCTAAAGAACCTTTAGGACCAGTTGTAAGACAAGGTGATGCTGTTTGGGAAGATATTGTTCGTTGGTCATTAAACACTATGATCGAAGCTGAAGAGTATGGAATTACTTCTTCAAATGCTGATTCTATGAAAACTTCAGATAACCCTGCAATTAAAAGACTTGTAGGAGCTGAAGGTGAATTAGGAGCAGCTTTTGGTCTAGATAATGACTGGAGTTTAAGAATTATTAAACAAGTAGGAAACTACGGTGAAAGCTATAAAAGAAATATAGCAGACCCAGGTATCCTACCTGACAGAGGTCCAAATCAACTTTGGACTAAAGGTGGAATTTTATACGTACCACCAGCAAGATAATTCTTGATTTAAATAGTTTAAAAAGGGCTAGATTTTTCTAGCCCTTTTTTTTATATTCGCGGTCTAATGAACAACAAAATCAAAAAAATTCTACCTCAAATCATAACAGTTTTGTTTGTTTTAGGCATATTTGGTTTTTTTACCTTCAATGCTCAAATCAATATGGATAATCGAGGAATTGATTTTGGTTTTGGTTTTTTAACCCAAGAGTCTTCATTTGATGTACAATTTTCTCTTATTGAATATAGTGGTTCACACTCATACGCTAGAGCTTATCTTGTAGGATTACTTAATACATTATTAGTATCTTTTATAAGTATAATTTTTTGTACAATATTGGGTGTAATATTTGGAGTAGCAAGATTATCTTCGAATTATCTAATTAGAAATTCTGCAGCTTGGTATGTAGAGTTTTTCAGAAATATTCCTTTATTGCTTCAAATTTTCTTTTGGTATTATGCAGCTTTAAGAGCACTTCCTGTTCCAGAAAAAGCTGGACCATGGTTTGGTGTTACTTACATGACTATCAAGGGATATTATATACCGTCTTTTATTTGGACAAATTTAGACATTTTCTTATATTCAATTTTAGCAGTTATTATTTCTATTATTATAATTTCAACTTATGCAAAAAAACTTCAGGAGAATGAAGGAAAACAAATCCCAGTTTTTTTTATTTCCTTGGGATTAATATTCTTACTACCCGCTTTAACGTTTTTTATAGGAGGCGTATCTTTAGATTTTGAAATTCCTGCCTTAAAACAATTATCAAAAACTTCTTACGTATTTGATGGAGGTATAGGTTTACCACCGGAACTAATTGCTTTAGTTTTAGCTTTATCATTATACACTTCAACTTTTGTTGCTGAATGTGTTAGAGCTGGTATTCAAGGTATCGGTAAAGGTCAAAAAGAGGCTGCTGCATCTGTAGGTTTAACACCTAATCAAATATTAAAATTAGTAGTTATGCCACAAGCTTTAAGAATTATAATTCCACCTACTACCAATCAATATCTTAATTTAACAAAAAATTCATCCTTAGCAGCTGCTATAGCCTATCCAGATTTAGTATTAGTTTTTGCTGGTACAGCATTAATGCAGACAGGAAAGGCAATTGAAATAGTATCTATAACAATGCTTACTTATTTATCTATAAGTTTAGCAATTGCAGCAATAATGAATTGGTATAACAAAAAAATAGAAATTAAGGAAAAATAATGAATAGTTTAAATTTTCTAAAATCAAATAAGCAGAATTTCTATTATTTTCTATATTTAGGTCTTTTCTTATTTTCTATAAGTATATTAGATGTAGCAATAAACGCATTTTTAAAAATAAATATTACATCATTTTTACCTGGAATATTAAGTATCTTTCTTCCTTTAATTCTTGGTTTTGTAGGATTGAATTTTATTAGAACCGAATATTCTGGAATTAAAAGTTTAGATATAATTAATAAAAATATTAATACTAATAATTTTAATGCAATACTTACACTTCTTATTATTTTTGCGATTATTAAAGCAACTCCTCCATCTTTAAGTTGGATGATATTTGATGCAAATATTTCTGGAGATACTAAAGAAGCTTGCACAGGAACTGGTGCTTGTTGGACTTATGTTAAAGTTTGGTTTAGACGTTTCATGTATGGAATGTACCCAAATGACCTACATTGGAGGATCAATTTAGCATTTATTCTTGTTATTGCTTTAGGATTTTTTGGCTTTTTCTTAAGAGATAATTTAAAAAAATATTTAGCACTATATTACGTAATTATTTATCCAATAATTGCATTTTTAGTAATTTATTATCTAATCTCTGGTGGTGCATTCGGTTTAGTTTGGGTCGAAACAGGTGCGTGGGGAGGTTTATCTTTAACATTTATTGTTTCTTTTTTCTGTTTAATTTTCTGTTTCCCTTTAGGTATGGTTTTAGCCTTAGGTAGGCGATCAAGTCTTCCAATGATAAGATATATATCAATTGGTTATATTGAGTTTTGGAGAGGCGTTCCCCTTATTACCGTATTATTTATGTCATCTGTCATGTTTCCTATGTTTTTACCAGAGGACTTCTTTATGGATAAACTTGTAAGAGTAATTATAGCTATTACACTTTTCGAAGGAGCTTATTGCGCTGAAGTTATAAGAGGTGGTTTACAAGCACTTCCAAGAGGACAGTATGATGCTGCAAAATCTTTGGGAATGGGATATTGGAAAATGCATATATTCGTAATTTTACCCCAAGCTTTAAAATTAGTAATTCCTGGAATATGCAATACATTTTTGGCACTTGTTAAAGATACACCATTAATTTTTGTAGTTGGATTAGCAGAATTGGCTGGAATGTTAGCTTTAGCAAAAACAAATCCAAAATGGCTAGGATTTGCAATGGAAGGATATATATTTGCTGCTATAATTTTCTGGATAATTTGTTATGCTATGAGCAAATATAGTTATAACCTAGAAGCAAAATATAAAACTGAAAGATAAAATGTCTGAACCAATAATTAAAATTGAAAATGTAAACAAATGGTTTGGAGATTTTCAGGTTTTAAAAGACATAAATCTTGATGTTTCTGCTAAACAAAAAATTGTTGTCTGTGGTCCATCAGGATCTGGTAAATCAACATTAATTAGATGTATAAATAGACTGGAGGAACATCAAAAAGGTACAATAATAGTTGATGGTACTGAACTTTCTGAAAATACAAAAAATATTGAACAAGTAAGAGCAGAAGTGGGAATGGTTTTTCAACAATTCAATTTATTTCCGCATTTATCTATACTAGATAATTGTACGCTTGCACCAATTTGGGTAAAAAAAATGCCAAAAAAAGAAGCTCAAGAGCTTGCAATGAAACAATTGGAACAAGTTCAAATTGCAGATCAAGCAAATAAGTTTCCAGGTCAATTATCTGGCGGTCAACAACAAAGATCAGCTATAGCACGTGCTTTATGCATGCAACCAAAAATAATGCTTTTTGATGAACCTACGTCTGCATTAGATCCAGAAATGATAAAAGAAGTTTTAGATGCAATGGTTAACCTTGCAAAAGGCGGAATGACAATGATTGTTGTTACGCATGAAATGGGTTTTGCAAAAGAAGTAGCTGACGAAGTTATATTTATGGATGAAGGAATGATTGTAGAAAAAGCTGAGACTAAAGAATTTTTTGCAAATCCAAAAAGCGATAGAACTAAGCTATTTTTAAGTCAAATTTTATAATTAGTCTAAATAAGTTTACTTTATTTTGTAAAAGCAATTTAGGCTTTTTATCCTTATGTCAAGCCAATAAATAGGCTAAAAAAAAAAAATTTAGGGCTTGCATAAACTCTCAGATTAGAGTTCAATCTTTCTTTTTAAGAGGGGTCTTAATGGAAGAAAATTTTAATAAACACTTAGGCAATAAGCTTAAGCTAAGAAGATTGGCACTTGGCTTAACACAAACTAAAGTAGCAAAAGCTATTAATGTTACATTTCAACAAATACAAAAATATGAAAAAGGAACAAATGGAGTAAGTTCTATAAGATTACTTCAATTATCAAATTATCTTAAAGTTCCAATAAACTATTTTTTCGAGGATTTTTCTGAATATGCAATTAATGCTGATAAAATAAAAGAAAATCACATGACTGTTAACTATAATTTTTTAATTAAACTATATTCTGAGTTAACGCAGGATCAGAAAGTAAAATTCAGTAAAAATTTGCAAGTTGCACAAGTAGGAATTTCTAAAACGGGTTAGTTTTGGCTCCTCGGGCAGGACTCGAACCTGCGACCAATTGATTAACAGTCAACTGCTCTACCAACTGAGCTACCGAGGAATATAAAATCAAAACTTACTTTTTTTTAAATTTAAAACAACTCTTTTTTTGGAGGTAACGCCCGGAATCGAACCGGGATACAAGGATTTGCAATCCTCTGCGTAACCATTCCGCCACGTTACCATTTAAAAGGATAATAAATCAATTTAATATATGTTTATATAATTGATTTTTACAATTAGTCTATAAATTTCCACTTAAAATTGATTATTGTTTATTCGAACGATTAATTTATAAACAAAAAGGTATATGAGTTCAGATAAATATAATCATAATGAAGTAGAAAATCGTATTTATTCATATTGGGTTAAAAACGAGTTATTCAAACCAAAAAAAAATAAGAAAAAATTCTCAATTGTAATACCTCCTCCAAATGTAACTGGAAGTTTACATATGGGACATGCTCTGAATAATTCTATTCAAGACCTTTTAACCAGATTCCATAGAATGAACAATTATGAAACTTTATGGCAACCAGGAACTGATCATGCAGGAATTGCCACTCAAGCTTTAGTAGAAAAAAAATTAGAAAAAGCGGGTATATCAAAAAAAAATCTGGGAAGAGAAAATTTTATAAACAAAGTCTGGGAATGGAAAAATCAATATGGTGATATTATTTTAAACCAATTAAAAAAATTGGGTTGCTCATGTGATTGGTCAAGGAACGCATTTACTATGGATGATAATTTATCCAATAGTGTTATTCGAGTATTTGTAGAGCTTCATAAAAAAAAAATTATCTATAAATCCAAAAAATTGGTTAATTGGGATACTGTATTAAAAACTGCTATTTCAGACCTAGAGGTTGACCAAAGAGAGGTAAACTCAAAATTATACTATATAAAATATCCTATTGATGGCACTAATGAATTTATAACTATTGCCACAACTAGACCTGAAACAATGCTTGGAGATACTGCTGTCGCAGTAAATCCTAAAGATAAAAGGTTTAAAAAATATAAAAATAAAGATGTAAATTTACCTTTAGTAGGAAGAAAAATAAAAATTATTTTTGATAATTATGCTGATCCAGAACAAGGCACAGGTGCTGTTAAAATAACCCCAGCTCACGATTTTAATGATTACGATGTTGGCCAAAGAAATAAACTTAAAACGATAAATGTTTTTACAGATGACGGAAAAATTAACGATAATTGTCCTGAAAAATATCAAGGGTTAGATAGATTTGAGGCTAGAAAAATTATATTAGAGGATTTAAAAAATCTTAACTTATTTGTTAAAGAAGAAAGCATTAAAAATAAAGTTCCATATGGCGATAGATCAAATTCTATAATTGAACCTTACTTAACTGAACAATGGTTTGCTGATGCAAAAAAACTTTCTATAAAAGCAAAAAAAATTGTTAAATCTAAAAAAACAAATTTTTTTCCTGAAAATTGGTCGAAGATATATTTTCAATGGATGAATAATATTGAACCTTGGTGTATTTCAAGACAACTATGGTGGGGCCATCAAATACCAGCATGGTATGGTCCTGATAAAAAAATCTTTGTTGCTCTTAATGAAAAAGAAGCAAAACAAAATGCTAAAAAATTTTATAAAAAAGATGTTAAATTAAAAAGAGATCCGGATGTTTTAGATACTTGGTTTTCATCTGGTTTATGGCCATTTGCTACATTAGGTTGGAATACCAAAGATCCTTATCTTAAAAAATTTTATCCAACGTCTGTGTTGGTTACTGGCTTTGATATTATATTTTTCTGGGTTGCGAGAATGATTATGTTTGGAATGGAATTTATTAAAAAAGAACCTTTTAAAGATATTTATGTCCACGCTTTAGTTAGAGATGAAAAAGGTCAAAAAATGTCGAAATCAAAAGGTAATGTCATTGATCCTTTAGATTTAATAGAAAAGTATAGCGCTGATGCACTGAGGTTTACTCTTTTATCGATGGCTTCACCAGGAAGAGATGTGAAGTTATCAGAGGACAGAGTAAAAGGTAATAGGAATTTTCTTAATAAATTATGGAATGTAAATAATTTTTTAATTCATAATAAATGTAATATCAAAAATTCTAAAAAATCTCCCAAAGCAAAAATAAATATTAATAAATGGATATATTCAGAATTGGTTCAAACAAAAATTGTTGTAGAAAAGAATATTAAAGACTATCGATTTGATGAAGCGGCTCGTAATATATACCAATTTGTATGGCATTCGTATTGTGATTGGTATTTAGAATTAAGTAAAACAATTTTAAATTCAAATAATAAAAATGATATTAAAGAAACTAAAGAAATTGCTAGTTTTGTTTTTAAAGAAATTTTGGTTTTGCTTCATCCATTCATACCTTTTATCACTGAAGAGATATGGCTTAAAAATAAATTGGACAATTTGAATAAAAATTATTTAATGTATTCTAATTGGATTACAGATAAATTTAAAAAAGAAAAATTTACCGATGTTGAAAATATTATAGATTTTATCACAGCAATTAGATCATTTAAGAATGAACTAAGCATTAGCCCAGGCTCATACGTTGATATTTCACTTGGTGGAATTAACAAAAAGAATAAAGCTTTTTTTACTAAGAACGACACGATAATTAAAAGGCTAGGAAGAATAACAAATTTTATTGATAAAGATAAGAATAAGCCATCTGCATCATTAGTAATTAAAGGAAATGTTTTTAAACTTTATTTTGAAGAAAATGTTGATTTAAATGTAATTAAAGAAAACCTTCTAAGCAAACAGTCAAAATATCAAGCAGAAATGGATAAAATTTCCTCTAGATTAAAGAATAAAGATTTTGTAAAGCGTGCTCCAAAACATATTGTTGACCAAGAAAAAAGTAATTATAATAATTTAGGAAATGATATAAAAAAATTATCAGCTACAGTAAAAAGTTTATAATGCCAAAATTTAATAAAAAAAAATTACCTAGTCGTCATACATCAGTAGGTCCCGACAAAGCACCACAAAGATCGTTTTATTATGCAATGGATTTAACCGAAAAAGATGTTGCAAAACCTTTTGTCGGTGTTGTTTCAACATGGAACGAGGCAGCTCCTTGTAACATTGCTTTGATGAGACAAGCACAGTCTGTTAAAAAAGGCGTTCATCAAGCTGGTGGAACACCAAGAGAATTTTGTACAATCACTGTAACAGACGGTATAGCAATGGGGCACGAGGGGATGAAGTCTTCATTGATATCTAGAGATGTAATTGCTGATTCAACTGAATTAACCGTTAGAGGACATTGTTACGATGCACTAGTCGGCGTAGCTGGTTGTGACAAGTCATTACCTGGTTTGATGATGGCCATGGTTCGTTTGAATGTACCAAGTGTATTTATTTATGGTGGATCTATATTGCCAGGAAGATTTAACGGTAAAGATGTAACTGTGGTTGATGTGTTTGAAGGTGTTGGAAAGTACTCATCAGGAAAAATGTCTGCAAATGCATTAAGAAAATTAGAACTTAAAGCTTGTCCAAGTGCAGGTGCTTGCGGTGGTCAATTTACAGCAAATACTATGGCATGTGTTTCAGAGGCAATTGGTTTAGCTTTACCTTATTCAGCAGGAACTCCAGCACCATATACGCAAAGAGACTCTTACGCTTTAAAAAGTGGAAAAGCAGTTATGAGTTTATTAGAAAAAAAAATTAGACCAAGAGATATTGTTACAAAAAAATCTCTGGAAAATGCAGCCACTATCGTTGCTGCAACTGGCGGATCCACAAATGCAGCACTGCATTTACCAGCACTTGCAAATGAAGCTGGAATTAAATTTGATTTAATGGATGTTGCAAGAATTTTTAAAAAAACACCTTATCTAGCTGATCTTAAACCTGGTGGAAAGTATGTAGCAAAAGATATGTGGAAGGCAGGTGGTGTTCCAATGTTATTAAAAACACTTTTAGATGGTGGATACATCCATGGTGATTGTATGACTGTTACAGGTAAAACTATGAGACAGAATTTAAAAAATGTTAAATTTAACAAAAATCAAAAAGTTATGAGGACATATAATCAACCATTATCTCCAGATGGTGGTGTAGTCGGTTTAAAAGGAAATTTAGCACCCGATGGAGCTATTGTTAAAGTAGCTGGTTTAAAAAGATTACAATTTACTGGTAAGGCAAGATGTTTTGATACAGAAGAAGCTGCTTACAAAGCTGTTAAAAATAAAAAGTATAAAGATGGTGATATCATTATAATTAGATATGAAGGTCCTAAAGGTGGTCCAGGTATGAGAGAAATGCTTCAAACTACAGGAGCAATATACGGACAAGGGAAGGGTGAAAAAGTTGCACTAATTACGGATGGAAGATTTTCAGGAGCTACAAGAGGATTTTGTATTGGTCACGTTGGGCCAGAAGCATCAGTTGGTGGACCAATAGCTTTATTAAGAAATGGAGATATTATTGATCTTGATGCTAAGAAAGGAACAATAAATGTTCGTTTGTCTAAAAAAGAATTAGCAAAAAGACGAAAAAAATGGAAACCAAAGAAAATTAATTTTGGTAATGGAACACTTTGGAAGTACGCACAAACTGTTGGACCAGCATATCTCGGGGCGCCTACACATCCAGGTGCAAAAGAAGAAGTCAGGACATACGCAGATATTTAATGAAAATAAGACCTGTAATTTTATGTGGTGGAGCTGGTACTAGGCTCTGGCCCAAAGGATCAAAACATCAAGCAAAACAATTTATCGATTTTGGCGGTTGGACACTAATTAACAAAACCTTTGAGAGAATTAAAAAAAATATCTACGATTATCCCATCATCAGCACAAATGCTAAGTATATTAAAGAAGTTAAAAAGGCTTTAAAAAAAAGTAAAATAAAAAAATTTAAGATTGTTTTAGAACCGGCAAAAAAAAATACAGCCCCAGCTATATTAACTTCGGCACTAATAAAAGACATCCCAAATAGTCAGCCTTTAATGTATTTTACTGCAGATCACTTAATTGAAAATCCAAATAAATTAAATAAAGAAATAAACAAAAATAAATCTAATCTTGATAATAAAAATGTATTTATTTTTGGTATTAAACCAACTAACCCATCTAGCGAATACGGATATTTTTTAACCAAAAAAGATAAAAGAAATATCAATAAAGTTACAAGATTTATTGAAAAACCAAAGCCTACAAAAGCAAAGCAAGTTATTAAAAAAAAGGGATACTGGAATTCTGGCATGTTTTTTTTAAGAAAAGACTCAATCATTAATAATTTTAAAAAGTTTCAACCAAAAACTTACAAAAATTGTTTAGCATCAGTTCATAAGTCAAAATATCGAAATAACATATATTATCTAAATAAATCTTCATTCATTAAGTCAATTGAAAAATCTTTTGATTATGCAATTTTAGAAAAAACAAAAAATATAAATGCGATTAAATTGGATATTCCATGGTCTGATTTAGGTAGCTGGAAAGAAATCTGTAAAATGTATGGAAAAAACAAATCTAAATATTTTAAAAAGAAAAATGTTTTTTATAGACCATGGGGTAGTTATACAAATTTATATAATGGTAAAAATTTTTTAATAAAGGAATTGTATGTTAAATCTAAAGGTATCTTAAGTCTTCAAAAGCATTTTCATAGATCAGAACACTGGCTAGTTACTCAAGGAAAACCTAAAATAACATTAAATAAAAAGGTATTTTATAAAAAAGTAAATGAAGCTACATTCATTCCACTAGGGGCCATTCATAGAATTGAAAATCCTTTTAAAAAGCCTGTTAAAATTATTGAAGCGCAACTTGGTTCAATATTAAAGGAAACCGATATTGTGAGATACCAAGATATTTATGGGAGAATAAAATAATTATTTTACAAGAAAATTCATTTTTTTATTTGACTGATTTAAATGAATTTTTTTATATGAACCAAAATTATCCCCGTCAATTTGAACAGGTATTAAATCATTTCCTTCAATAGTGATATTTTGAGAATAAGTAGTAATAACATTTTTGTTTTTACTTAAGTCGCCATTAAGGATTATTAAAAATATGGAATATAATAAATTGATTCTAGTCAAATCCTTAAATATATAAGTAACTAATTTATCTTCAAAAATATTTGTTTTATTTATTTTATGATGGCCAGCGTAATATTTGGTATTTGAGGATAATATCCAGTCTGCTTGATAAAATTGTCCATCAAAAGTAACATTTAATTTTTTATTATTCATAAATAAGAAATACTGAAAACCCTTGATGCCGAATATAATTTTACCAAGAATCTTTTTAATTTTTGAATTAATTGAATGAACAATTTTTGCATCCCATCCTATACCAGCCATTAAAAAGAAATAACTTTCGTTAATTTTTACAAGATTAGAGGTTTTATAATTGTTTGAAATCAATACATTAACTATATCATCAACTTTTTTATTCATTGATAATTCAGCTTGAAGTAAATTTGCTGTACCAGCGGGTATATAACCTATGGCAAAATCGTGTTTAAAGTTAAAATCATTTTTAATTAGTTCATTAATTGCAAAAGATACCGATCCATCGCCACCAGCTATTATTAGTCGATCGTATTTTTTTTGATTAAAATTTCTAAAAATTTCTTTAGCTTGATTTGTTGTTTTTGTCTCAAAGTAGTCTACAGAATTATTTTCTTTTAACTTAGATAAAACTCTATTTATGAATTGTGATTTTCTTCCTGAAGAAGAGTTTAGATTATAAATTAAACAATATAACATAATTATTTCTTAAATAATTTTTAACAAATTTGTAACATTTGAATGAGATAAGAATTACATGATTCGTGTTACAGTTGTGTTAAAAAAAAGATTTTTAAATGCCTAATATATTAAAATATAAGAGTATATTTATTTCTGATTTGCATTTAGGTACCAAAGGTTGTCAGGCGAATAAAATTTTAGAGTTTTTTAAAAATTCAAGATCTGAAAATCTTTATCTTGTAGGAGACATTATTGATATCTGGGCAATGCAAAAAAGTTTTTTTTGGCCTCAAGAACATAATGATGTAATCCAAAAAATTTTAAGAAAAGCAAGACATGGGACTAAAGTGTTCTACATAATGGGTAATCATGACGAGATGTTAAGGAAATTTATTCCAATGCATTTTGGTGATATTCATATGTTAAATAGAGTAATTCATGAAACAAATAATGGAAAAAAATATGTTGTTGTCCATGGTGATGCTTGGGATGGAGTAATGAAACATGCTAAATGGTTATCTAAAATTGGATCAATAGCATATAATTTATTGTTACAATTTAATGTAATAATTAACTTTTTTAGAAGGTTGAGAGGAAAAGAATATTGGTCCCTTGCAAAATTTTTAAAGTATAAAGTCAAAAACGCAGTCAAATATATTGGTGAATATGAAAAAACAGTTTCAGATTATGCAAAAAGAAAAAAGTTTGATGGAATAATTTGTGGTCACATCCATCATGCTGAGGATAGAGATTTTAATGGTGTCAATTATTTAAATTGTGGAGACTGGGTTGAATCTTGTACTGCATTAGCTGAAAATTATGATGGTAGTTTTGAAATATTATATTGGGATAAAATAAGAGAACAATATTTAGACACTAAAGATATAATTAAACCTATTAAAACTGAAGACTTAAAAAAAGCTTCATAGTTAATGAAAATTTTAATTGCTACAGATGCATATTTTCCACAAGTAAATGGTGTCGTAAGAACCTTGCATGAAACAGGTAATATCTTAAAAGAACAAGGTCATACTATAGAATATATTACTCCAAATTTATTTTTAACCTTTCCGATGCCTAAATATAATGAAATAAGGTTATCTATAAATGTATGGCCAAGAGTTGGTAGTTTAATAAAGAAAATCAAACCTGATGCAATTCATATCGCTACCGAAGGTCCCATTGGGATTATGGCAAGAAGATATTGTTTAAAAAATAATCTAAAATTTACTACGAGTTTTCATACAAGGTTTGATAAATATCTTAAACTATACTTTCCAATTATACCTGCAAAATGGGCTGAAAAATTCTTAGCAAACTTTCATAATAAGGCTGAGAGAATTTTAGTAACAACAGAATCTATGAGAAAAGAATTAATCGATATAAATATAGATAATAATAAAATGATTACTTGGACCAGAGGAGGAAATCACGGAGCTTTTAAAAAACCTCAAAAAATTAATTTACCCCACAAAAGACCAATTTGGATTTATGTTGGAAGAGTTGCTGTTGAGAAAAATATAAGAGCTTTTTTAGAATGTGATTTAGAAGGTACAAAAATAATAATAGGAAAAGGACCCGATTTAAAAAAATTAAAAGAAGAATTCCCTAGAGATATATTTTTAGGAGAAAAAACAAATGGTGTACTTGCATCATATTTTGCATCTTCTGATGTTTTTGTATTCCCAAGTAAAACAGATACATTTGGAATTGTAGTTACTGAGGCTTTAAATTGCGGTACGCCTGTTGCTGCGTATCCCGTTCCAGGTCCTAAAGATATTTTTGAAGGCTCCAAAATAGATTGTCTAGATAATGATCTTAAAGTTTCAGCTTATAAAGCTTTAAAAGTTGATCGAAATGATTGTCTTGAATTTGCAAAAAAATTCACATGGGAAGAAACAGCAAAAATATTTTTTAATAATATTTCACCAAATCGTTAGCTAATTTTTCTTAATTTGTTTGCATTAAAAAGTGTAATGATGCAAAATTAACCTATCTAAATTTATGGAATATTTCGTCATTCTACTTATAGTTGTTATAATTTATCTTCTATATCTACTTAATCAAAAAAAAAACAAACCAATAAATACCGCCACAATAATTAACAAAAGAGAAGAAAAAACAAAAAGAGTAATTATCGATGAGCTTGAGGATCAGTTTTTTGCATTAAATAAATTTAACATAATTAAATATGCTAATCCAAGTGCATTAAAAAGATTTGGTAGTAGTTTAATTGATAAAAACATATCATCTGTAATTCGAAAACCAGAATTAATAGAAAATATTGAAAAAGCTATAGTTGAAAATAAAACAAAAAATATTGATATTGAAATAGGCTTGCCATCATATCAATTTTATAAAATTTATATTATTCCTGGTCCAACTCATTTATTTACTGAACCAGATTCTGTTGTGTTATTTTTAAAAGACTTTACTGAAATTACAAAAGCACAAAAATTTAAAACTGATTTTGTCGCCAATGTAAGCCATGAATTAAGAACACCCTTGATGGCTATCAAAGGATCTTTAGAAACTATTGAAGGTCCAGCGGCAGAAGACGATAAAGCAAAAAAAAAATTTATGAAAATAATGACTGATCAATCAAATAGAATGGAAAATTTAATTAATGATCTTTTAATACTCACAAGAATTGAATTAGAAGAACACATAAGGCCAAACTCTTTAGTTAATATAAATGATCTTTTCAAAACAATCATCAGTAATTTTGAGATTGTTTTAAAAAAAAAGAAATTAAATATTAATTTATCTCTCACAAATCCAACAATTGTTATTGGAGATGAAAAAAAATTACAAACTGTTTTTTCTAATCTTTTAGATAATGCAATTAAGTATTCAAAGGAAAATAAGTCTATTTTTATATCAAGTGAAATTAGTGATGGTAAATTGTTAGAAAAAAATTTTATGATCAGTGTTAAAGACGAAGGTGTTGGCATTCCTCAAAGATATATTTCTAGAATTACAGAAAGATTTTTTAGAGTAGATCTTGAACAAAGTAATAAGGTTGGTGGAACTGGTTTAGGATTAGCTATTGTTAAACATATAGTTACTCAACATCGTGGACACTATGAGATTCTAAGTGAGGAAAACCAAGGAACTGAAATTCAAATTTATTTACCAGCGAAAACTTAAATTTAAAAAGTATTATATTGTAATAGTTTTAGAAGGTTTTTTTAACAATTCTTTACTTGATTAATGTTAATCTTTTAATTAATTTTTTATATGGTTAAAATATTCAAAAATATTTTGATTTTTGCTTTTTTGTTAAGTTCTATAACAACAAGTGTTTTTTCAAAAGATATCACAACATTATTGAGAAATCAGCAACTTACAGTTTTTGATATTGGAATTTTTAGATTAGAAGCAGATTTAAAAACCTCATATCCTTCTATAAAAGATCATTTAGAAGTTACTGAAGATGAATTTTATACAGACGTAGTTACCTCGTATTCTAAAAATTCAATTGATTTAATTGTTTCTGTTCCTATGAATGAAAATCTCAAGAAGGAAAATTATTTTTCAGATTCTTTTAGATGTAAAAATATTTTTAATTCTGTAAGAGATTTTTTATTGAGGAATGAAAATTTGAGTAATTACAGATATACTATGGCTACAAGTTATTTAACCTCTATATTTTCAACCCCAAGTTCATGGCCAAGCTGGAGATATGATGAAGAAATTAGAGAAGAATTAGTAAACTTAGTAAAACTAGAAATAACTTTACGTCCAAGCAATGAACTAGCTCTTAATGAACAGGTAAACCCTGTTTCATGTATTGGTGGCCTAGAAAGTGATATTGATCAGATAATTATATCAAAAAAATACAACTAAAAAGTTACCTTTTTAACAAAAGTGTAACAATTCTGTAATATTAAAGATTCAATAAATTTATACTTGTCAGCAATCTTTTAAATAAAAAATAAAGAAAGGATTAAAGATAATGAAAAAACTAACTATAGTAATTGCTTCATTAGTTGCTTTATCAATAGCAACTGTTGCTCAAGCAAGAGATCAAATTAAGATAGTTGGTTCTTCTACGGTATTCCCTTACGCAACAGTTGTTGCTGAAAGATTTGGTGGTTCAGGATTTAAAACTCCTGTAATCGAATCTACTGGTACTGGTGGTGGAGCTAAACTATTCTGTGCTGGTGTAGGTGAACAACATCCTGATATTACAAATGCATCAAGAGCTATGAAAGATAAAGAAAAAGCTCTTTGTAAGAAAAATGGTGTAAATGAAATCGTTGAGATCGTAATTGGTAACGATGGTATTACATTAGCTTACAGCAAAGATGCAAAACCAGTAAACTTTACCAAAGAACAGTTGTATTTAGCACTAGCTGCTCATACAGTTGTTGACGGTAAATTAGTTCCAAATATTTATAAAACTTGGGACCAAATTGACCCTAGCTTACCAAAACAAAAAATTTCAGTGATGATCCCACCAGGAACATCAGGAACTAGAGATGCTTGGAATTCTTTAGTTATGAAAAAAGGTATGACCAAAGAAGCTAAAGCTCTTTATAAAGCTGGTTTTGAAGCTGGAAATAAAAAATACAAAAAACCTCAAAAACTTTACAGAGAAGATGGTGCTGCTATTGAAGTTGGAGAAAATGATAGTTTAATCATCCAAAAGTTAACTCAAGATAAAGATATGTTTGGTTTCTTTGGTTTCAGTTATTTCTTAGCTGCAAAAGATAAATTGCAAGCAGCAAGTATTGATGGTGGACAACCATCATTGAAGTCTATTCAAGACTACAGTTATGCTGTTGCTAGACCTTTATTCTTCTACGTGAAAAAAGCTCACGTTGGAGTAATTCCAGGCTTACATGAGTTTGTGAAAGAATTCACAACGAAGAAAGCTATTGGAAAAGGTGGTTACCTAGCAGACATTGGTTTAGTGCCATTAGACTCTAAGTTGTATAAAACAACTAGAACTAATGCTACCAAACTAGTTGCTATGGGTAATTAATTATTCCTCAGTTAACAAATGATTAAAAAAGGGGTCTTTTTTAGACCCCTTTTTTTTAAATTAAGAGTACAGTCCTCAATAAAGGAGATTCTTTGAACTTAATATTATTTATATTTATTGTTCTTCTAGGTTTCACAAGTTATTATTTTGGACGCAAAAAAGCATATACAATTCAATCTACAAAAAAAAGATTAACTGCATTACCACAATTTTATGGTTATTATCTTGCAATTTGGTGTGCAATACCAGCCTTTATAATTTTTTCTTTATGGGCAATTTTTGAGCCCACAATTGTAAAACTATTAATATTAAGTGATTATTCAAATCAAGGTTATCTTGATGATGAATTAAATTTAATATACGAAAAGACAAAAGCATTATCTCGAGGTCAATTCACCGGAGAAATTACACCTTTCATTGATGCTTCTGCTGAAAAATATTTAAGTCTTCGATCAATAGCACAAAGTTCAAAAGTTGTTATAGTATTATCTGCAATTATTGCCTCTGTTGCTTATGCGTATAAAAGAATTTCATCTAATTCTAGAACAAGAGAACCAGTTGAAAAATTTTTGAACGCAGTTTTATTTACAGCTTCTTTAGCTGCAATATTAACTACTGTTGGAATAGTTTTCTCACTTATATTTCAAACTATAGATTTTTTTAAAGTAATTCCATTATTTGATTTTGTCTTTGGAACTCACTGGTATCCAGCAAAAGCTTTTGTTAGAGATTCTTCTGAGGCTTTAGATCCGACAATGTATTCAGATACTTTTGGAGCAGTTCCTATTTTTGCAGGTACTTTTTTTATTGCATTTATTGCTATGTGTGTTGCTATACCAATTGGATTAATGAGTGGAATTTATTTAGCTGAATATGCATCAGCTAAAGTTAGACAATATGCAAAACCATTAATTGAAATTTTAGCTGGTATACCAACAGTTGTTTATGGTTTTTTTGCTGCCCTAACTGTTGGCCCATTTTTAAAAGAATTAGGAACCTCAATGGGTCTCGAAGTTTCAGCTGAAAGTGCTTTAGCAGCAGGAGGGGTAATGGGCATTATGATCATACCATTTATTTCAAGTTTAAGTGACGATGTAATTACAAGTGTACCTCAAAGTTTAAGAGATGGAAGTTATGCTATGGGAGCAACTAAATCAGAAACAATCAAGAGAGTTATTTTTCCTGCAGCATTGCCGGGGATAGTTGGATCTATTTTGCTTGGTGTTTCAAGAGCTATTGGAGAAACAATGATAGTTGTTATGGCCTCTGGTTTAGCTGCTAATTTAACTTTAAATCCATTAGAATCTACTTCAACAATTACAGCTCAAATTGTAGTTATTCTAATTGGTGACCAAGCTTTTGGTGACCCAAAAACGCAAGCTGCTTTTGCTTTAGGTATGTCATTATTTTTAGTAACGCTTTGTTTAAACATTGTGGCCTTAAGAGTTGTTAAAAAATATAGAGAGAAATATGAATAAAAATAAAGAACAATTATTAAATAAAAGATACAAGGCTGAGCAGAGATTTCGCTTATACGGTCAAAGTGCAATTTTTATGGCACTTTTATTTTTAACAATTTTTATTTTCAAAATTTTTTCAACTGGCTATTCAGCTTTTCAAAAAACTTGGCTCATTGTTCCAGTAACTTTTGATCCCGAACTAATGATGTTAGAACAAAACCCTTCTAAAGAAGATATACAAGATGCCGATTATTACGATATAGCATTAAAATCAATGGCTGATTTAGATCTAAATGCCAATGAGGATCAAGAAAATGAATTGAAGAGAATGGTGTCTTATTTCTTCGAAAAAGAAATTAAAAATGAGCTTTTAAATGACCCTAATTTAATAGGAAAAACAAAAGAAGTTTATCTAACTGCTTCAGATGATTTAGACCAAGTCTTTAAAGGAAATTATCCAAGAGATTTACCTGAAGACCAAAGAAGAGTAAGCGATTATCAATTAAAAATTTTTGATCAACTTGTTGTAAATGGTAAGGTTGAAAGTAAATTTAATATTAGTTTTTTTACAAATGCAGACTCAAGAGAAGCTGAACTAGCTGGTATAGCTAGTTCATTTATGGGCTCAATTTTTTCTATACTTGTTTGTTTAATGATAGCTTTTCCTGTTGCGGTTCTAGCTGCAATCTATCTTGAAGAATTTGCCCCTAAAAATAGATTTACTGATTTTATTGAAGTAAATATAAATAACTTAGCAGCAGTTCCATCTATAGTTTTTGGTCTATTAGGGTTAGGAGTTTTATTGGCTATATTTCAATTACCAAGATCTACACCATTAGTTGGAGGTATCACTTTGTCCTTAATGACCTTACCAACAATAATTATAGCTGCTAGAGCATCATTAAAAGCGGTTCCACCAAGTATAAGAGAGGCAGCACTTGCTATGGGAGCAAGTCGAATGCAAACCACAATGCATCATACAGTTCCTCTTTCTATGCCTGGTACGTTATCAGGAACAATAATTGGTTTAGCTCAAGCTTTAGGAGAAACCGCACCCCTCATTTTAATTGGAATGGTTGCTTTTGTTAACACGATACCTGGATCACCTATGGATCCTGCTGCAAGTTTACCAGTTCAAA
>CACIEO010000009.1:0-17701 GCA_902585665.1 uncultured Pelagibacteraceae bacterium
AATAAAAAAAACAATAAAACTTTCAAAATTTATAAAAACATAATTTTAAATTTAATCAAAATTCAAAGAATTAAACCATTTAAAGTAAAAAATTTTATAGGAAATCATTATAAAATTCCCAAGTATACAAAAATGAAAATTTTTAATGAAGCAAAACTCTTTTGTGATTGGTACGTAACTTCTAATAAAAATAAAAAAGAGACAAAAATAATTAATTTAAATTTAAAAAAAATAATTAAATCTTTACTCAGAAATATTAAGTTAAAAAGTGATACATTCGTTCATAGAGATTTCCATATATCTAATATAGTTTTACATAAAAATTCTTATGGAATCTTAGACTCGCAGGATGCTGTTATAGGTAATAAAGCTTATGATTTAGCTTCATTAATAGATGATGTAAGATTCCAAACTAGTGAAAAACTTAAATCAAACCTTCTAAATTATTATATTAAGAAAAATCAAAATAAAATAAATAAGATAGAGTTTATAAATGATTTTTATATTTTATCTGTACTCCGAAATTTGAAAATTATTGGAATTTTTACGCGACTCTCTGTTAGAGATCAAAAAAATGAGTATTTGAAGTTAATACCACATGCTTGGAAACTAATTGAAAATCGAATTAAGAATAAAGATATTTTTAAAGATCTAAAATTTTTTCTAAATCAAAACTTTTCCTCTGAACTAAGGAAAAATTATGCAAATTAATACGGCACTTATATTGTGTGCAGGCTTTGGAAAAAGACTGCTCCCTTTAACCCAAAGCACGCCAAAACCTTTATTAAAAATTGGGCAAATCACATTATTAGAAAGGACAATAAAATTAATAGAAAAACTTCAAATAAAAAAAATAAAAATTAATACTTTTTACCTCTCAAAAGAGATCAAAAAATTTGTGGATCAATCAAATACAAATTTAGATATCCAGTTAATTGAAGATGGTAATGAGATTCTCGATACTGGGGGTGGTATTTTTAATATGATAAAAGATTCTAGCGAGGAAAATTTTTTAGTTTTTAACCCAGATACTTTATGGAATGAGAATTATGATAAAAATATATCTAAAATGGTTGATTTATATTTTAGAAAACAGATTAATAATATTCTACTAGTTGTTCCTAAAGATTTGAGTTTTGATAAAAGATTGAAGGGTGATTTTAACTTAATTAATGAGAAGCTTACAAAAGATAACAATAAAAATTTTATTTATACTGGATGTCAAATAATTAATAAAAATATTTTTTCAAAAATTACTAAAAAAAAATTTTCAATGAACGAAATATGGAATCGTCAATTAAAAGAGTCTCGACTTTTTGCATATGAAAGCAATATTGAATTTTTGCATGTAACTGATTTAGAGATTTATAACAAAATATTAAAAAACCAATAAATCTTGAGCTCTCTCTTGATCAAGATATCTACATTTAGTAATCTTTAATTTTTTATCTAATTCAATATGTAGTGGATTTCCAGTAGGTATCTCAAGTTTAGGTATTTGTTTTTCATTTAACTTAAATAAAAATTTACAAAGTGCTCTCACTGAATTTCCATGCGCTGATATAAGAATATTCTTGTTATTTTTTATTTCACTATTAATATTTTTAGTAAAATACTTAACAACTCTATCATAGGTATCTTTCAGAGATTCTGTATCTGGAATATTTTCTTTTGGGATATTTTTATAAATTTCAATATTTATAGGATGATAGGGGCTATTTTGGTTTAAAGGATCAGGTCTAACGTCCCAAGATCTTCTAAACTCCTGTATTTTTTTCTCTCCAAGTTTATTTTTCATTTCTTCTTTATTTAGACCTGTGAGCGATCCATAATGTCTTTCATTAAGCTCCCACGCTTTTGTAAATTCTGAATTATTTCTTAAAGTATTTTTTATTAACTTTAATGTATTTATTGCTCTTAATTGATAAGAGCTGAAAAATAAGTCAATTTTAACATTAGTTGATTTTATAACTTCTCCGGCCTTACAGGCCTCCAATTTCCCTTGTGGTGCGAGATCAACATCAACCCATCCAGTAAATTTTTTTTGTAAATTCCACTCACTTTGCCCATGTCTTACTAAAAATAAATGACTCATATAAAAAATTTAAATATAAGAAAGTTGTATCATGTTTAAATCAATATTTTATTTAATAAATACAATATTTGCAATTTTCTACTTATTTCCTGGAAGTATATTGGGTTATTTATTGTATAAAAATTTTAATAAGCAACCTCAACTAACAGAAGACTTTAATTTTTTATTATTTAATTTTTCGTCTAATCATGTTTTTGCTTTTTTAATCCTTTCATTTCTTGGCTTTTTACTTTTTTATGAAAAAAAAAAGAAAATCATTCTTACTTATTTTTTTTCGATATCTATTTTCTATGAATTACTACATATTTATATACCAAACAGAGGTTTTCAGATTTCCGATTTATACGGAAATATATTAGGTATATTAATATCTTTAATATTATTTTTATTTTTTTCATATGTTAAAAAAAAATTTTAAAGCTTTTTTAATTTTATTTTTTTTAGTTCAAAATTATGTTTACGCTGAAGTAATTGAAGGTAAAGCTTTTGTGATTGATGGTGATACAATTAAAATCAATAATAATAAAATTAGGTTATCTGGTATTGATGCGCCAGAAGTAAAGCAAGAATGTAATAAGATTTTTATTAGTATTCAGTTTTTTTCTCTAAATAAAAAATACCCGTGTGGAAAAATATCAAAAAATAAATTAAAAAAATTATTAAATAATGAAATGATATTATGTAAAATTGAAAATATGGATAGATATAAAAGGAAACTTGCAACATGTTATAAGAATAAATTAAATATTAACTCTTGGCTTGTAAGGAATGGATATGCTTTGGCTTATATTAAATACTCCAAGAAATATATTTTACAAGAAAAAGAGGCTGAAAGAGATAAATTAGGTTTATGGAAGGGTACATTCGAAAAGCCATGGGATTGGAGAAAAAATGAAAAAAAAAAATAATATACTATTTTTGTTTTTTAGTTTGCTACTTTTTTCTTGTTCATCTATTCCGAAAAATACCGCGGATGGTTGCTCTATATTTTCTGAAAGATATCTTTGGTATAAACATGCAAAAAATACCGAGAGAAAATGGGGGACCCCAATATACTTGCAACTTGCTATAATTAAAATGGAATCTGATTTTGATTGGCTTGCAAAACCAAAAAGAAATAAAATTTTTAAAGTGATACCATATAAAAGACCATCCTCATCCTTTGGATATTCTCAAGCAGTTAAAGGAACATGGAAGCAATATAAAAAAGAAACCAATAATCCACTAGCAACACGAACTAGGTTCAAAGATAGTGTTGATTTTATAGGATGGTACACTACTAAAACAGAAAGAATTCTCAAAATTTCAAAAAAAGATGCATTTAGACAATATATTGCATATCACGAAGGATGGGGGAACTATAAAAATTATAAAAAGAATCCTAAAGTAATATCACTAGCCAAGAAAGTACAAACACAATCTAAAAAATATAAATCACAATTGTTAAGTTGCCAAAATTCTTTAAAAACAAGAAAATATATTATTTTCTAATTCAGTTGCTTTTTTAACTCAATATCAACGGCATCAATTCGTTTAGTATTTTTCGCTAACATTAAGTACATTGTTGGAGTCACATATAGTGTAAAAAAAGTAGAAATAATCATTCCACCTAAAATAGTAGATCCGACAGCAAGCCTAGAACCTTCTCCAGCCCCAGGTCCAATATTTCCAATTACTAATGGGACCATTGCTATCATGGTACTTAGAGATGTCATTATAATAGGTCTAAATCTCATATCACATGCTTCTTTTATTGCATTATCTATGCTTTTTCCAGATGCTCTAAGTTGATTTGCAAAATCTACTATCAAGATACTATTTTTTGTAGATATACCAATCAGAATAACAAGTGCTATTTGTGAAAAAATATTGATTGAACTATTTAAAAAAAGGATGAAAACCAATCCACCAAATACAGCTAATGGGACAGTCATTATTATTATAAATGGATGAATGAACGAATTAAAAGTGGCTGCCATAACTAAATAAGCAGTTATTAATGCTAAAGCAAATATAATGAACAATTCATTAGAAGTTTCTTTTAATTCTTCAGATTTCCCTTTCCAAGAAATTTGATTCTGAGGCGAGACATTTTCCATTGTTTTTTCTAAATATTTTATTGCTTCACTTAATGAGTATCCTTCATTAATATTGGCAGATATAGTTACTGCTCTTTGTCTGTTATATCTCGAAAGTATTTTAGCTGATCCTTCTTCCTTAAAATCAACTAAATTTGCTAATGATATAAGTTTTGAATTATTCTCAGATCTTACAAAAATTTTTGCTAAACTTTCTTTACTTCTTCTATCTGATAAATATTTTTGTACAATAATTGGATATTCTTTTCCAAGTTTATTAAATGTTGTAACAGTTTTTCCACCATAAAGAGTTTCTAGAGTCTTACCTATTTGATCTGTCGATACCCCTAAATCTTTTGCTTTATTTTTGTTAATAATCAATTTTACTTCTGGTTTATTTTTAGAATAGTCTGACTCAATTCTTGACAAATTTTTATTTTTCCTTAATTCAGATATTAAATTATTCTGTATTTGCTCAAGCTCATCGTAAGATGATCCTAAAATTACCATTTGTATTGGTTTATTATAATTCGAGACTCTTATTGATTGTGGTGAAATAGGAAAAGCAATTGCTTGTGGATTAGTCACTATTTTTCCAATAGCTTCTCTCATAACTGATTGTGTATTTTTACCTCTATCGTCCCAATGATTTAATAATGCTATTATAATAAATGTGTTAAAAGAGTTACTTGATCTGCCAAAACCAGGTACTCGCATTATAAATCTTCTATATGGGCTGTTTTCTTCTTGTAACAGAGGAATTAACTTAGACTCTATTTCTTGAGCCCTTTCTTGTGTGTACTCAAATGAGCTTCCTTCATCAGTCATTCCAATTATTAAATATGCACCCCTATCTTCAAGAGGAAGTAGTTCCTTTTTGGAAAAATTAAACAATAATACTGAAGAAACAATTACTATTATCATAAAGGTAATTATTAATCTTTGTTTATCAAGAAAGTAAGTAAGACTTTCTTTATAAAATTTTAAAAATGATTTAAAAAAATCATTAAATTTAGTTATAATTTTATTTTGCTTAGTCTTTAGTGTTAAAAATCTGCTCCCAAGCATTGGTGATAATGTTAGAGCAACAAAAGATGAAACAACTACAGAAAAAGATAATGCAATTGCAGTTTCTCTGAATAAAGTTCCAGAAATCCCTTTTATAAAAATCAGTGGCAAGAATACAGCAACTAATATTAGAGTAGTAGCAATAATCGCAAATGTAATTTGCTTTGATCCCTTATAAGCTGCCACAAGTGGTTTTTCCCCTTTTTCAATTCTTCTATAAATTGCGTCAGTCATAATTACAGAATCATCTGTAATTATCCCAATTGCTAAAATAAAAGATAATAGAACAAAAATATTTATGGACAGATCAAAAATATATATTCCCAAAAAAGATGCAACTAAACTGACTGGAAGAGCAACAGCTGGAACTATCACCGCTTTTAAGTTTCCAAGAAACAAATAAATAATAATCACAACTAAGATAAAAGCTATGAAAAGTGTTTTGTATACTTCGTTTATAGCAGCTCCTACGTAGTTTGCTCTATTAAAAGCAACCTCTATATTTAATCCATCGGGTAAAGATTCTCTTACTTCTTTTAGCTTTCTTTTAATATCCCTTGATAACTCAACAGTTGATGCACCACTTCTGGCATAAATTCCTATACCTACGGTTTTTAAGTCAAGATTATCTTTTCTTTGTGCTTTGAATAAGGTTTTTTCCGAAACTGGACCAAATTGAACTTCAGCAACATCAGATAATTTTACTATGTTTTCTTTATTTTTTTTTAATGGTAAGCTTTTTAATTGATCAATAGTTGTATAAGATTTGTCAAGATTAAGAGTAAGATCAACATTAGTTGCTTCTAAAGTTCCAGCAGGAAGACTTACGTTTTCACTTCTAAGTGCATTTTCTAATTCTTGTATGGTTAGATCATTAGCTGCTAATTTTATTGGGTCTATCCAAATTCTAACACTTAACTCTCTAAGTCCACCAACCAAAATTCTGCCAACATTTTTAATACTTGAAAATCTATCAACCAAATATCTCTCCGCATAATCTCCTAATTCTAAGTCACTCCATGTGGGAGAAGAAAGTGCTATCCACATAGTAGTTGTGAAACCCGCGGCCTGTTTCAAAATTTGTGGAGGTTCGGCCTCAGCGGGCAAATTATCGGCAACTCTAGCTACTCTTTCTCTTATATCATTTGCAGCATTATCTAAATCCATCTCTGTATCAAACTCTATATTAATTGTGCTTCTTCCATTTTCAGAGACAGAATCAATATTTTTAATTCCTTCAGCTCCACCAATCACATCTTCTAAAACTTGTGTAACCTCTTGATCAATTATGGGTGCTGATGCAGATTTATAATCCACTTTTACTTGAACAACTGGTGGCTGAAGTCCTGATGGTAGTTCTCTAACAGGCAACTTCCAAAATACAAATAAACCAAATAAAACTAATATAAGAGACATTACCCAAGAAACTACTGGTCTTCGTATACTTAAATCAGTTATAAACATTTATTTTTTAATTGGTTTAATTTTTCCTTTTGGATTTACTTTTTTAAGACCCTCAGCAACTATAACATCTCCCTCATTTAATCCTGTAATTACTTCTATAAATCCCTCGTCTCTGTTTCCTATTTGGATTTGGATTTTATCTAAACTATTATCCTCAAGCACTCTATAAATATAAGCATTTTCTCCTTCTAACATTACACTAGTATCAGGTACAGACAGAGAACTTCTTTCATTGAATTTTACACTTACTTCAAGTAGCGATCCTGGTATAAGCTCATAATCTTTGTTATTTATTTTTATTCTTGTCAGCAAACTCCTTGTATCTGCACTTATTCTACTCGAGTAACCTTCCACTTTTCCTGAAAAGATTTTATTTTTTAATCCTGAAAACTTTACATCGACAGGTAAATTTTTCTTAATAACTGGTGCAAAAGACTCAGGTATTTTTAAATCAGCGTATATCACTGAACTATCGTCTAAAGTTATTATTAAGGAGTTGTCAGACCCAAGAACGTCTTCTGTAATACCTCTGTAACCTAGTATACCGCTAAAAGGTGCAATAATATCCTTATCTTTTAATTTTACTATTAAAGATCCTTTCTCTACATAATTGTCTAATTTCAATTCAGAAATTAAGTCACTTTTTTGAATTCGATATGATTTAGTTTTTTTTGAAATTGCTGTGCCAAAACTCTCAATTTTCTCTGAAAAAACTTTTTCAGATACTAATTTTACAATTATTCCAGGCGGCGGTCTTTTGCTAAATTTTTTTTTGAAATGGTTTCCAATCATTGTTCTTCCAATTACAACGATCGCAATTATTATGAAAAAAATTACAACACCAATTAAAACTTTTTTTGAGGTTTTCATAAATTATATTCTGCCATACTCTGACCATGAACCATCATAAATGACAGGCTTATATTTATTATCAATTAAGGAATATGCAAGTGCTAAAACTGTGGCTGTAACTCCAGAGCCACAAGAAAACACAACTTTTGAGGAAAAACCTTCTTTTAAAACTGAATTAAAAATTTTTACCAATTCCTCCTTTGATTTGAATGTTTTATTCTTTTGTAATAGTTGATTGAATGGCAAGCAAATAGAATTTGGTATAGATCCACTTCTTAAACCACTTCTTGGCTCTTTTACTTTCCCTTCGAATCTTTCCTTACTTCTTGCATCTAAAATTTTAAATTCCTGATTAAAAATATTTTGTTCAATTTGTCTCTTTGATTTTACCAAATCTTTTTTTTCTTTTGATATATATTTTGACTGGGACGCAAATTTTAATTCTTTTGTTGTCTGTCTTTTTTCCGATTGCCATTTTTCAAATCCACCATTTAGAACACTTACTAGTTTAGGGTCATGTCCAAAATAGATAAATGTGTACCATAATCTACAAGAGCTAACCAAATCAGAATTATCATAAACTATAACTCTATCTTTATTTTCTATTCCTAAATCTGAAACAATTTCATCCCACTTTTTACTAGAAGGCAACATGTGTGGTAACTCTGAATTTTCGTCAGAATTTTTATCTAAATCAAAAAATAATGCATTTGGTATATGTTGATTTAAATATTCTTGATGTGGATTTCTTGAAGTTTTAGGGAGATGCCAAGAACAATCAATTAATTTTACTTTGCTCAAATTATTTTCAAGCCAATCTGTTTCTACTAAAGACATTTATCTTTTTTCTAGATATTTTTGATGATATTCCTCTGCAATACAATAATTTTTAATTTGTGAAATTTTAGTGACCACTTTTCCAGAAAGTTTTTTGTTATATTTTTCTATTATTTTTTTTGCAATATCTTTTTGCTCGTCATTAAGATAAAAAATTTCACTTCTATACTGTGTGCCAAAGTCTGGTCCTTGAGAATTTAAGGTTGTAGGATCATGTATTTCAAAAAAGTAATCTAAAATTTTTTCATATGAAATTATTTTTGGATCAAAGTCCAATTTAACAACCTCAGCATGGTTCGTATCCCCTTCACAAACTTCTTGATAGCTGGTTTTGCTAGTATTACCTCCGCAATAACCTACTTCAGTTTTATAAACCCCGTCCAATCTGCTGAACTTTATTTCAGGCCCCCAAAAACATCCACAAGCTAAAACTGCTATTTCCATTGATTATTAAGTTTATTAAACTAAAGTTAACTTATGCTCTCTAAAAATCAATTAGGTTTTTTGTACATGTTATTGTCTGTCTGTGCATTTTCAGTGATGGATCTTATTGTAAAATGGTCAGATAATTATCCTCTAGGCCAAGTAATTTTTTTTAGAGGTTTTTTTGGCCTAGTTCTTTACTATTTTGTGATCCCAAAGGAAAGACTTAAAGATTTTTACGTAACAAAAAGGCCAATGTTACATTGCTCAAGATGCTTTTTTGGACTGATGGCATTACTATCTATTTTCACAGCACTGAGAAATCTTCCATTGGCAACCGTTGTAAGTATTTCATTTGCTGCTCCAATTTTTACAACAATATTTTCAATTTTTTTTTTAAGTGAAAAAGTAGGTTATTTTAGATGGCTAGCAGTGCTTGTCGGTTTTGTTGGAATTATAATTATATCTGAGCCTGGCCTAAGTTCGTTAAATGTTTATTATGTATTCCCAGTCATTTTCGTATTAGGAATGTCTTATGTTGCTATTTCAATAAGACAATTGTCGTCAACTGAACCGGTTTGGCTCATATCGCTATATTTTTCAGCAGCAATCACATTAGCGGGTTTATTTACGATACCTTACGGTTGGTTAATGCCAAATTTAAAAGACCTAATACTCTTGTCTTTTATAGGAATTTTTGGAGGTGTTGCAAATTTATGGCTTAGCCAATCATATAAATTTTCAGAGGTTTCACTGGTTACACCATTAAAATATTTAGCTTTAGTTTTTGCAATTATTTTCGGTTATTTGATTTGGGATGAAATACCAACAATAAAAACTTTAGTAGGTGCAACTTTGGTGATTGTTTCATCAATAATTATATTCAGACGAGAAATTTTATTAAAAAAACAAATTTCAACTACAAGACATGACTAAACCACCGAAATATTGGAAGAAAGCAATAAGTTATTTATCATCAAAAGATAGAATTATGAGAAATCTTATAAAAAAATATGATGATACATTTTTAACAACCAGAAGAGATATTTTTTTTTCGCTATGCAAAAGTATTATAGGTCAACAGATCAGTGTGGCTGCAGCAAATTCAGTATTTATAAAGTTTAAAAAGCTTTGTAAAAATAAAATAGAACCTAAGACTGTAAATAAATTAAGTTCACAACAATTAAAAAAATGTGGATTAAGTCGACAGAAAGTTAAGGGTATTAAAGAACTAGCTTATAAATTTTATCATAAAAGTTTTAATCCAAATTTAATAAAAAAAATGAATGATGAGGATGCGATAGTATATCTTTCAACACTTAGACAAATTGGCAGATGGTCAGCTGAAATGATTTTACTTTTTACATTTAATAGGCAAAATATCTGGCCTTTACAAGATATAGGTCTTTTAAGAGCAATCTCTAATAACTATAGAAAAAAATATTTACCACCAAAAATTTTTGTTAGTAAGCTACAGAGAAAATTTTCACCGTATTGTTCGGTTGCTACTTGGTATTTGTGGAGATCTATTGATGATGAACCAATTCAGTATTAAGCACCTTCCACTATTTGGTGATGCCTTATAACATGGCCGCTAAGAATATCATGCGCCTCTTGGTATTCCTTCGAGTCATAGCATTGCATAGCCGAGTTATAATCAGGAAATTCAACAACAACGGTTCGAGGAGATTTTATCCCGTCAGTAGTTCTATTTTTTCCACCCCTTACAAGAAATTTTCCAGCAAATTTTTCTACTGCAGGTTTTGCTTTAGCAGCATACTCTTTTAATTTTTCTGAATTTTCAATTTTTTCGTATATACATACCCAATATCCTTTCATATTTAATCTAACCACCTTTCAAATTTTTTTTTATTTTTTTTTATATATTCTGGCAATCTATCAAATTCAAATTTTAAAAGCTTAGGTCCTTTCCCAAACTTTGTTGCTCTTTGATCAACATTCAAATTATATATTGCATGTTTATTATCCATAATTTCCTTAATTTCTTCCACGGTCAGTGGATTTATATCAAACTCAAGATGATGAAGATAGGATCTTAACTTATATTGAATTTCTTTAGCAGATTTAATATTTGTAAAATGCCATCCTCCATCACTTATAAATCTAATACTTGAGTATTTATTTTTTGAAAAAAATGTGTCAAGTCTATAAAAAGGATACTTCTTATCTTTAATATTTCTTAACCATTGAGGACTAATTAAATCTTTTTTTCTACAACCTTTTGTACCAACCCATACATATTCTGGAAGTTTTAAATTAAATTTATAATAAAACATATCTTGTTGGAACATTATTATTTTTTCTTTTATATTTAAAAAATTGACTTTTTTAAGATTAGGTATTTCATCAACATCAGAAATTAAAATTACATCATCATTTTGAGCATCTTTTAATCCGTTAAATAAAAAATTTCTTTGCCCATTCTCTCTTTTTCCTGCGTTTAAAATAAATTTTCCATTTGTGATATTTTTACTGTCATTTTTATTAAACGTTTCTAGATCTTTTGGCTCCTCATCAAAAACTAAATAGATTATCTTAGTCTTGAACGCTTTAAATTGATTTATATTGAATTTTAAATTTCTTTTTTCACCTTTATGATTAAATTTACTTTCAACAATTACAAAGTAGTCAACGAAATCATTTAGTAGATTTAGTCTTAAATCTAAAACTATATCCTCATCAAAATACATGAAACAGTCAAATATTTTCATAAATATATTTAATTCAACTTAATACTATAATAATAATTATAAATGGAAAAAAAATTAATTATTAAATTTGACGAATACTTGGAAACAGTTGAAAAACTGGCTATAGATGTAAATAAAAAATTTAAACCAACAGTTCTTGTTGGCATAATGCGAGGTGCAGCACCAATAATAGATATTTTATCAAGAATTTTTAAATTGCCCACGGCTTATATTGTAATCCAAAGTTATTCAGGAAAGGGATTAGAGGATAAACAAGGAGATCTAGTATTTGCCAGAGACATAAGTTCAATAGCTAGACAAAAAGATTTCGAAAGAGTTTTACTTGTCGACGACTTATCAGACACCGGACTTACCTTAAATAAGAGCATTGATTGGCTTAAAAGTTATGATCCAGTTAAGGGTTATATTAAAGATATAAGAACAGCATGTTTATGGAAAAAAAAATCCTCAAAATTTAATCCAGATTTTTGTCCAATAAAATTGAATGATGATCCTTGGATAGTTCAACCAACTGAGCATTATGAAGAGTTGTCGATAAACAAAATAATTGAGAAAAATGAATAAGGCCAGAATAAATCTGGCCTTATAAAATTTAGTTTTACGCTACTGCAAAACTTATTGCACTTAGAATTGCAATTACCCAAATAGCAGGAGATGTAGTTGAAAATTTCCCCGTAAATATCTTTATCAAAGCGTATGAGATAAAAGCTAAAGCTATTCCATTACTTATACTGTAAGTTAGAGGCATAGCAATCATCGCAAGTACTGCAGGTGCAGATTCAGCAATATCGTCCCATTCGATATCGGTAATATTTCTTACAAATAAAACCGCAACATATAACAACGCAGCACCATCTATTTCTTTTGGTAAACTTGTTGCCAATGGAGCAAAAAATAGGCATGCAAGAAAAAGTACACCAATCACTAAAGATGTCATTCCTGTTCTTCCACCTGCTTTTACACCTGCTCCTGACTCAACATAACTTGTTACAGTTGTGGTACCCATAAAAGCTCCAGCTACAGTGCCAACACTATCAGCCATCATAGCTTTATTAATATCTTGGACTCTTCCTTTGTTATCAACTTTGCCCGCAACGTTTGCAACTGAAGTTAATGTTCCAGCAGTATCAAAAAAATCTATAAATAGTAGAGTAAATATAACGGTAGACATACTTGCAGTTAAAGCTGCTGACAGATCAAAATCAAACAAATAAGTCATCGGAGGAATGCTTCCAACAACTCCGTTAAATTTTGCTAATCCACTTACCCATGCGATAATACTGAATGCAATTATACCAATAATTATATTCCCCTTTATTTTTAACTTTTCCATTACAATAATGGCTACAAAAGTAAGGCATCCTAGAAGAACTAATGGATTTTTTATATCTCCTAAAGTAACAAGTGTTACTGGATGGTCTCCAACAACTCCCATAATTTCTAATCCAATTATTGCTAAAAATAGTCCTATACCTGCTCCAATTCCAAGTTTCAAACTTCTTGGTATTGAATTTATTAACCATGACCTAATTGGTGTTAAAGATATAATTAAAAATAATACACCTGCAACTAAAACAGCACCTAAAGCTTCCTGAGGTGTGTAACCCATACCCGCAACAACGCCAAAAGCAACGAATGCGTTTATTCCCATTCCAGGTGCTAAACCTATCGGCCAAGTTTTTCCATAAAAGGCCATTATAAAGCATGCCAAAGAAGTTGCTAAAATTGTAGCTGTAAAAACTGCCCCGAAATCAAAAAAACCTTTTTCAGGTCCAGCAAATTCACCAGATAGAATAAAGGGGTTTAAAAACATAATATATGCCATAGTCAAGAACGTAGTAACTCCAGCAATTACCTCGGTTTTAAAATTTGTCTTATGTTTTTTGTAATTAAAATATTTATCTAACATTAAATTCCTCCAATTAATTTAGTATAATAAACGATTCTCTTTAAAAACACCCATGAATTGAAAGATTTATTAACATTTTACAACTTAGAATTTAATTTTTTATTAAAATAGTTCTGTTAGAGTAAATTGTGCAATCAAAAATTCTTTTTTTTATACTATTTATATTTCTTATTCATCTAACTGGTTGCAAAACTGTTCAAACAAAAACAGACGAAATTGTTAAAAAAGAAAATGAAAAATTAAGTCAATTTATTGGACAACCTGTTTCAGAATTAAAAATCGTTATGGGCTTACCTGACAAAGAAGAAAAATCAAACACAGGTACAAAAGTTTTTGTCTACAAAACTAAGAAATATGGAATTCCTTGTGAGAGAAAATTTGAAATAAGTAATAATGATATGATTATTGGTTTTATATCTAAAGGATGTTTTTGACTTGTGGGGTTATATCCCCACAAGCAAGGCTAGTACTTATTTAATTTCAATAAGTTTTTTCTTTTTATAATCAGGCACAATTCTTTCACAAGCTATTGTCAAAAGACCATCTTTAAGCTCAGCGCCATTTACTTTAACATCGTCAGCTATTGTAAATGATCTTGCGAACTGTCTTTGCGAAATACCCTTATGAATGATTTCACCATCTTTATTTTGATTTTCTGATTTGTTAACTTGTTTAGTCCGAACTGTTAACAAATTATCCTCAAACTCTACCTCTACATCTTTTTTTGAAAAACCTGCAAGGGCTACTTCAATTGAATACTTGTCCTTTCCAGTTTTTCTGATGTTGTATGGTGGGTAATTTGATTGCATCGTTAAACCACCATTACCTAGCATATTTTCAAATTGATCAAACATATCGTCAAAACCAATAGAAAATGGTCTAAGTGAGTTAAATATAGATAGATCCTTACTTGTCATATTTCCTCCTTTGTTAGCAAGGTTGTTTTTAAGCCCCAATAAGGCGACTTAGAGAAATTTATATAGGTACTAAAATTAATTTTTCAAGTAACGATTAAATTTTTCCAGCAATCTTTAAAATGAACGCATAGTCAAAAGCAATTTCTTCAATAGCTCCATCTCTTCCTGATTTTCCTCCGTGGCCCGCATTCATTTCTGTCTTAAGTAATAAAAGATTATTGTCAGTTTTGTAATCTCTGAGTTTTGCTGTAAATTTTGCTGGTTCATCAAATAAAACTCTATTATCGCTTAAACTTGTTGTAATTAAGATATTTGGGTAATCCATTTTTTTTATATTATTATATGGTGCATAAGAATAAATATAATCAAAGTGATCTTTATTATCTTTTGCATTTCCAAATTCGTCAAATTCTCCGATCGTTAATGGTAAAGAATGGTCTAGATTAGTTGTTAAACTATCAACAAATGGTACAGCCATGATCATGCCTAAAAATAAATTTGGAGCTTTATTTACAACTGCTCCCATAAGTAATCCTCCAGCAGATCCACCCATTCCTATAATTTTTCCTTTCGAAGTAAACTTTTTATTTATCAAGAAATTTGCAGCAGCAATGTAATCATTAAAAGTATTTTTCTTATTAAGAAGTTTACCTTCTTTCCACCATTTCATTCCTCTTTCCATTCCCCCGCGTATATGTGCAGTTACCCAAATAATATTTCTGTCAATTAAACTTAATCTAGTGGAGGAAAAAGATGGCGACATTGATGCACCATAAGAACCATATCCATATAAAAGAAGATTTGCAGATCCATCTAAAGGTGTATCTTTGTGTCTAGTTATTGTTAAGGGTACTTTTCTTCCATCATCAGAATTACACTCAACTCTTTCTACAACATAATTTTTTGGATCATGACCCGATGGAATAATTTGTTCCTTTACCAATTTTTTTTCTTTTGTTTTTAAATTATATAAATAAGTTCTAGATTGAGTTTTTGGAGTAGAATATGAGATATAAATTAAATCTGTGTTTCTATCTCTCTGTGTATGAGAAATACTAGCATCATAAACTTTCTCGTCTGAAAAAATAAGCTCTTCCTCTTTATTTGATTTGATATCTCTTACAAAAATCTTATCTAAGGCATTTGTTAGTTCAGATCTTATAATCCAATTATTCAAAAATGTAAGTCCACCAATCATGCTTTCATCTTTTGATGGAATAAATACTTTCCACTCGTTTGACTCCAAACTTTTTGATCTTTCAATTTTAAAATCCTCAGCATCTTTGTTAGTATGAATATAAAAGTAATCACCCCAAGAACTCACACTATAAATAATTCCTTTTTCTCTTTTTCTAACCATTTTTGGTTTAGGTAATTTTTCATTAGTCTTAAAATAATATTTTTCTGAGGTATTATGATCTGATGAATTAATAAAATAGTATTTTTCATCTGCACTGATATTTATGCTTACTGTAAACGCAGGAGTTTTTTCCTCAAATATTAAAAGATCATCCGCAACTGATTTACCAATTTCATGCCTAAAAATTTTCTTAGGTCTGTGATTTTCATCTAGCTTAGAATAAAAAACAAACTTATCATCTAAACTAAACAGCACAGAACCTGAGGTATTTTCTATTTTATCTGTAATTATTTCATTCGTCTTTATATCCCTCACGTGAATGGTAAAATACTCAGAACCTTTTAGATCTAATGAATACGCTAAGTACTTATCGTTGTAGCTCACTTCTAAATCACCAACCCCAAAATATTCAGTTTTTAGTTTTTCTTTTTCTCTATCTCCATTCCAAATTTCCTCAACATCATCAGATCCAATTTTTTTTCGTAATTTAATCGAATAATTTCCTTTTGTTGTTGTTTTTGTCCAATACTCATAATTGGTATCTTTGAATCTCAAAGATTCATCATCTAACTTAATTCTACCTTTAATTTCATCAAAAAGTTTTTTTTGATATTCTTTTGTATCTTTTAAATTCTCCTCTGTATAACTGTTTTCATCCTCAAGATATTTTCTTACTTCTGGTAAGAGTTTAGAGCTATCTTTTAAAACTTCTAAAATATTGTCTTGATGTATCCAGCTATAGTTATCCTCCCAAGTCACATTGTGACAAGATTTTAGTTCTTTTTTTTTCTCTAATTGTGGTACTTTCATCTTAAATATCTATTACATGAATATTTTTTTCATAACACTAATTATTTTTGTCCTAGTGTATTTATTACTTAATTGGTTTGTTAAAACATCAAGTGCTAAAATTTCCAGAGGAATAAGATCTTTTACTATTATTTTATCAATAGTTCTTGCGGTGATTATGGCCTTTGCTGGAAGGTATATATTCTCCCTGCCATTTTTACTTATGATTTTGCCACTAATAAAGACTAAAGCTGGTTTGACCTTACTTCAATTTGTACGAATTTGGGGGCTTCTGAGATTTTTAAAAAATTCAGGAAGGTTCAATTTTAATAATATGGGATCAGCCGCAAACACTCAGTCTATATCAGTAGATGAGGCTTATAGAATACTCAATTTAAATTCAAAAAAAAAATATTCTAAAGAGGAAGTTATGAAATCATATAAAAATATTATGAAAAAAATTCACCCAGATGTAAGTCCAGAATTATCTAGGTTAGCTGCAATAGTAAATGAGGCTAAAGAAATAGTTTTGAAAGATGTTAGTTGATTAATTCTTTAAACTTATAAAATATTTTCTGTGGATCAATTCTATCTTTTCCTAAAGTATCATGTCTAACTGTTACTTCCCCGTCAGGTATTATCGGGAACATTTTTGAACTATAACTCCCATATAATAAAGGCGTGTCCGCCATTAAAACTATAGTTTGTATACCAATTGCAGCAGATAAGTGACTAAAACTAGAGTCATTACAAATTGCTATATCACAATTAGCAATAATAGGAAAAGTTTGAAATAAACTCATTTTATCTAAAGCTAAGCATTTGGAATTATATTTCGAATTCAATATATCTTTTAAAATATTTTGCTCCTCTTTATTAATTCCTGTAGCTAAAAAAAATCTACAATTATATTCGTTATCACACATTTCCATGAATTTTAAAAATATTTTTGATGGTATTCGTTTTGTATTTCCAGATCCACCGATACCTAAAATTATATTTTTTTCCTCTTTTTTAATATTAAATTTTATTGCTGTTTCAGAAATACTTTTTTTATCTACATCTATTTTAGGTTCGCTGTTAACGTTTTTACCAATTGTATCTTTAAGAAAATTTTGTGCCGCTAAAATAATATGCTGATTTTTTTTTTCAAATAACGGATATTGATATATTTCAT
>CACIEO010000010.1:0-12898 GCA_902585665.1 uncultured Pelagibacteraceae bacterium
ATAAAGGGTAAACTTAAATCTATTTTTTTATTAAAGTCTTCAATCTCTACTTGGGTTTTACTTGTATTAGGAATTATGATTATTCCCTCGCTAACAAGATTCTTAATATAATCTTTTATTTCATCGAATTTGAAAGTATCTCTGTTTAATAGTGTGCCATCTAAATCAGTAAAAATAATTACTGAAAGTTTTTTATTCATTATATAATTTTTTGGGTTTATCTTTATTGATTATCTTATCCTATTTCTATTTTTGTCAAATAGATATATTTTATCTTTTGAGAAAGATATTTTTAAAGTTTTACCCGATACATTATCTGACGTTTTTACATTAATTTCTTTATTTGAAGCAGTTGAATAGATGATTTTTTCAAATCCTAAATTTTCTACAAGATCAATTTTAACATCTATCTTTATTGGATGGGAATCTGTTACACTTATGTCCTCAGGCCTTATACCTAAATAAATTTCATCTTTAAAATTGATATTTTCAAACACAATCTCATTATTAAAAAAATTTATTGTATTGTTATTAATTATATTCTCTTTATTTAATTTAATTATATTCATCTTCGGTGAACCAATAAACTCTGCAACAAAAACATTATTTGGATCAGCATAAATTTCATTAGGTGTACCAAACTGTTCTATATTTCCATTATTTAAAATCACTATTCTGTCAGCAAGTGTCATTGCTTCAACCTGATCATGAGTGACATAAATAATATTAGAATTTATATTTTTATGAAGTTTTGAAATTTCTACTCTCATCTCTGATCGTAATGCTGCATCTAAATTAGATAGTGGTTCATCAAATAAAAAAAGTTTAGGATTTCTTGTTATTGCTCTGCCTATTGCAACTCTTTGTCTTTGACCTCCAGAAAGCTCTTTTGGTTTCCTATCTAGCAAATCTTGGATTTGAAGTGTTTTAGCAGCCTCGTTTACTTTTTTTTCAATATCACTTTTAGAATGTTTTTCCATTTTAAGACCAAAAGACATATTTTCATAAACATTCATATGCGGGTACAAAGCATATGATTGAAAGACCATAGCTATTCCTCTCTTTGAAGGAATTAAATTGTTGATTACTTTGTTATCTAAAAAAATTTCTCCTTCATCAACTTTTTCAAGACCTGAAATCATTCTTAACAACGTAGATTTTCCACAACCAGATGGTCCTACTAATACAATAAATTCACCATCAGTAATTTTTATATTAAAATCATTAATTACTTTGTTATTGCCAAAAGATTTGTTTAGATTTTTAATTATAATTTCTGACATTTGCTAAATTTATAGCGATTTTAAAAAACCATTAAGTGTTGTTAAAAATTTATTACACTGATAGATTTATGCAATAAAAATTTCATAGGGAAAATTATAAGGGGGAAACTATGATAAAAAAAATAATAATCAAATTCGCTGTTCTCGCATTTTTAATGTCAAATGCTAGTTTTGCTGACATTAAATTTTGGACGACTGAAGTCCAACCAGCAAGAATGGCTAAACAACAGGAAATGGCAAAAGCTTTTGAAGTTCAATCTGGTATTAAGGTTGAGGTTATTCCTGTAGAGGAAAAAGATCTTGGAACAAGAGCAACGGCAGCTGCAGCTGCTGGTGATCTACCAGATGTAATTTATCATACATTACAATATGTATTGCCTTGGGCAGAAGCTGGTATTTTGGATGTTGATGCAAATAATGCAGTAGTAAAAGATTTAGGTAAAAATACTTTTGCTCCTGGAGCATTAAATATGGCTAAGTCTGGATCAAAGATTGCAGCTGTTCCAGTTGATGGTTGGACGCAAATGGTTGTTTACAGAAAAGACTTATTTCAAAAAGCAGGTCTCGAACCGCCAACAAATTATGCAAATATTGTTAAGGCAATTAATACACTATCAAATGACAACATGTATGGCTTTGTTGCAGCAACAAAAACTGATGAAAATTTTATGAGTCAGGTTTTAGAGCATGTACTTTTAGCAAACGGAGTAAATTTTGTTAAAAAAGGTGGAACAAAGAAACAAGGCAAAGCTTTAAAAAATTCTTTAGAGTTTTACAAAGTTTTAGCTAAGGCTAGTCCTAAAGGTGAATTATTTTGGAAGCAATCAAGAGCTTTATATTTTGCTGGAAGAACACCAATGATAATTTGGTCACCATTTATAATGGATGAGTTAGCTGGTTTAAGAGACTCAGCACCACCGACATTTAACGTCGATCCAACTTCTAATGAGTTAGCTCAAAAAACTGGTTTCATCACTAATTTCAGTGGTCCTAATAATAAAAAAGGAGCAGCTTGGGCTGATATTAGATATTTTGGAATAACTGCAGATGCAGATACGGATGAAGCTAAAAAATTCATTATGTATTCAATGAACGAAGGTTATACAGCAACACTAGGTATTGCACCTGAAGGAAAATTTCCTGTTAGAAGAGGAAATTCAAGTGATCCAAATGCTTATACAAAAGCTTGGAGTAAACTTCCAGTTGGTGTAGATAGAAAAGCTCCGTTAACAGATCTTTATTCATCAGATGTTATTAACAACATTGTTGCAGGATTAGATACTGCGAGCAGATGGGGAGTTAAAGAAGGTGAGCTTTCAAGAGCATCAAAAATAATTAATTCTCAATTCTTAAATAGAATCACAAGAGAATTCATTGATGATCAAATTTCAGTTGATGAGGCAGTTAAGAAAATTAACGCTGAATTAGCTAAATTTTAGTCAATAAGATTTAAAAAAAGCGGGTAATGTATTATTATCCGCTTTTTTCTTATGAGTGACACTTTATCTAAAATAGAAAAAAGAACTGCATATACATTACTTTTACCAGCAGTTTTTTTAGTTTTTTCTATAATATTATTTCCTATTTTTGCAAATATTTGGATTAGCTTTAAAGAAGTTAGTTTAAAAGATATTAGAATTCCAGAACCAAGGGCAAAAAAAATTGTCAAAAGCATATCTGATAATAATTCTGAATTAAAAATTATTTATAAATTAAGAAATAGCTCTTTAATTCAAAAAATTTCAGATGTTGAATTTAAGGATAAACTTCCTAGCAATGTAATACCTGTAGATCTAGATTCTAGATGTGAATTTAAATCAAAGATAATTAAATGTCAGTTTGGTGAATGGAAAGCTAAATATAGAGAAAATTTTGAGGTATTAATTAAAGATGAAAATAATAATGAAATAGATAAAAAAATAATTAAATCTCAAAAACCGTCTTTAAGTGGAAAAGCTGACAACATTCTTCTAACTACAAATTTTACATTAAAGAACTTCAAGAAAGTTTTTTATGAAAATGATTTTCTTGATTTACTTCTCACTACATTTTACTTCACTTTTTTTGGTACAATTGGAGCAATATTCTTTGGAATTTTAGCTGCGCAGCTTGTAAATCAAAATTTTTATGGCAGATCATTTATGAGAAGTATCTTGCTTTTTCCGTATGTTGGACCTGTGGTAGCTTTAGCTTACACTTGGACTTTATTACTTGATCCAAATAGCGGAACCTTCAATGCTTTGATGGTGAATTTTAATATTTTTGATGAACCTATTAATTTACTGGGTCAAAAATATATGGTGATGAACATTTTTGGCTTTGAGTTAAAATTAAGACTAGCATTAACCACAGTTATATTTTTTGAGATTTGGCGATATTTTCCTTTAGCTTTTCTATTTATTCTTGCAAGGCTTCAAGCTGTACCTAAAGATTTATATGAAGCTGCAGAAGTTGATGGAGCAGGGCCACTTAAAAAGTTTGTACACATTACTCTTCCACAAATAACAGCAATCATATCAATTTTATTTATGATTAGATTTATCTGGAACTTTAATAAATTCGAGGATATTTTTTTATTAACTGGTGGCGCATCTGGAACTAGGACATTACCAATAAATGTTTACCAACAAGGTTTTGCAATATCAGATATAGGCATGGGATCAGCTGTCTCTATAGTAATAGTCTTATTACTTATTATTTTTATGTTTATTTACTTTAAATTAATCGGAAGAAAGGCAAATGAAATTTAAATCATTATCTATATATTTATTAACATCATCTATATTTTTATTATGCTTGTTGTCTATATTAAAAATAATGTCTACCTTACAAGGCATAGATTTTACTAATCTAAACATTAGTCAAAATTTCATTCTTGGAATATGTTTATCTCTTGGGTTGTTAGTTGTTGGGAATAAATTAAATCATTTTATAAAGATTTTTTCTTTTACATCAGTATTTACAATTTTTTATCTATATATTAACGAGAGTGCTCCAATTTGGTATTATATTAGTGTATTTATAGTTATCTTATTTTTTTCACACAAAGTTAAAAATTATAATTTAAATTATTTAAAAGAAGATTTCGTATCAGAAAAAATAATTTTTGATTTTATAACTTTGTTTGGAATTATATTTTTTGCGTTTGTTATTTTATTTCCATTTTACATAATGCTTGTGACAAGTTTTAAAACCCAAATTGCCTTATTAGTTAATCCTCTAGATTTCAGTTTAGATTTTAAAAAAGATTTATCTGATTTATTCAAATCATATTTCGTAATCTTTGATACCTATAATTTTGGAAGATATATTCTTATAAGCTCATTTGTTTCTATTGGTACAGTAATTATAACCTTAATGTTTGCAATTCCTGCAGCTTATGCTGTAGCTAGGTTAAACTTTTTTGGTAAAACTTTTTTATCATCCTCAATATTAATTATTTATATGTTTCCTGCTATAGTTCTTGTAATTCCTTTGTATACAGTCTTTAGCCAACTTGGTCTAAGAAACTCAGTTGTGGGTCTTTTAATTGTTTATACTGCAACCACTTTGCCTGTAGCAATTTATATGTTGCAAGGTTATTTCAAAAGTATTCCTAAAGAGATTGAAGATGCTGGTATCATGGATGGTCATAGTTGGTTTGGCATCATTTTAAAAATTATAATTCCATTGAGTCTTCCTGCGATTGCATCTGTTGCGTTATATGTGTTTATGATAGCTTGGAATGAATTTTTGTTTTCATTGATGTTTTTAGATAATCCAAAATCTTTTACACTTTCAAGAGCCATTCAATATTTAACTGGAGATGCTGAAACACCAAGGCAGTACTTAATGGCAGGATCAGTAATTGTTACATTACCTGTGCTTGTAATATTTATTTATTTTGAAAAATATTTAGTAAGTGGTTTAACAGCTGGAAGTGTAAAAGGTTAACGCTTTTATTTTCTAAATTTATTTTTCCCAATCAAATCTGGGAAAAGAGTCAAAAATTTTAAAAATACCATCTGACCACTGGTTACATACTTTTGAGTATTCATCATCATTAATATTCAAGCATTTTTTCGAAGCAATCTTTAATTCATCCTTTTTATAAACTGCAAAATCTATCGGAGGTCCAACGGTCAAGTCACTTTTTAAAGTTGAGTCCATGGAAATCATTGCACATCGAGACGCATCACCTACAGATACATCAGGTTTAATTACTCTATCTAAAATTGGCTTACCATACTTTACTTCACCTATTACCAAATATGGCTTGCTATCTGCGGGCTTAATATAATTTCCTTGAGGGTATATTAAATATAATTCTAAGGGTTGACCTTTAATCTGTCCTCCAACTATAAATGTTGATCCTAAAAGAACAGTGTCTGTATTAATGCCTTTTGGTGAAGAGTGTTCAGTATTTAAAGATCCAATGTAAGAAGCTATTTGGTCAAAACTCTTACATGTGTTTAAATTCATTACTCCAGATGTATCATTTAAATCATTTTCTATGGATTTATATACGGCTTGCGACGTTCCAAGATTACCGGAAGTTACTATAATAATCGATCTGTCTCCCACATCGTAAGTAAACATTTTCGAATATATGTTTACATTGTCTAAACCTGCATTTGTCCTTGAGTCTGACGCAAATACAATACCATCATTTGCTTTAATTCCTATGCAATAAGTCATAATTATTATTATTTAATTTATTATTTATCATACAATTTAAAATTAGCATATCTGATATATCTATAATGCAATTGATTGTTTTTGCGAATTATTAAACATTTACAAATGGTCTCTAAATTTTGGAAAAACTATAATTCTAGTGATGCCTATGATGGATATTTTACAGAGGATAACAAGTTAAGGAAGCATGCTTCTATTATCTCTAATATCTTAGAAAGGCATGGCAAAAAAAAACTTCAAGAAATTGAAAAAAATTGTCAAAGTACAATAAATGCAAGAGGAATAAATTTTAGAGTCTATGCGGCAAATAATAGGGCAGAAGAAAAAAGATGGCCTTTAGATATTATTCCAAGGATAATACCTAAGAAACAATGGAATAAAGTTTCGAGAGGTTTAAAACAAAGAGCAAAAGCATTAAATTTATTTATAGATGATGTTTATAATCAAAAGAAAATTTTTAAAGATAATATCGTTCCAAAAGATATTATTTATAAATCTCCGTATTATGTAAAAGAGTGTGAGGGTTTTTCTCCTAAATATAAAGCTTGGGCAAATATTTCAGGTATTGATCTAATTAGAAATAAAGCAGGTAATTATTTAGTTTTAGAAGATAATTTACGCGTACCATCAGGTGTCTCTTACATGTTAGAAAATAGAATGGTAATGCGGGACGTATTCCCAGAATTATTTACAAGATATAAAGTAGCTTCTATACATCAGTATACCAATAAACTTTATAACTGCATGTTAGAGTGCATACCAAGAAAAACTTCTAATCCTCATATGGTTTTATTAACTCCTGGAGTTTATAACTCAGCATATTTTGAACATGAGTTTTTAGCTGATCAAATGGGAATTGCTTTAGTTGAGGGGAAAGATCTTTTTGTTGAAAATGATAATGTATACATGAAAACAGTCAAAGGACCTTTGAAAGTTGATTGTATATATAGAAGATTGGATGACAATTTCTTGGATCCTAAAGCTTTTTATAAAGACTCTATGATTGGTGTTCCAGGTTTATTTAAATGCTGGTTAAAAAAAAATGTCGGTATCATAAATGCTATTGGAACAGGTGTTGCTGATGATAAAGTTGTTTATTCATATGTAAATAAAATGATTACTTATTATTTAGGCGAACAGCCTATTTTAGATCAGGTAGAAACTTATCTATGTCATAATGAAACAGAAAGAAAATATGTTATTGAAAATATTTCTAGACTAGTTGTTAAACCTGCAAATGCATCTGGAGGATATGGCATAATGATTGGACCCAAGGCACCTAAAAAAGAAATAGAGGAGACAATCAGCAAGATTAACAAAAACCCTAGAGAATTTATTGCTCAACCTTTAGAAATTTTATCTACCGCACCTACAATTACAGAAAATGATATAGAACCACGTCATTTAGATTTAAGGCCATTTATATTAACTGGTAAAACAAACTATGTTACTACTGGTGGATTAACACGAGTTGCTTTAAGGAAGGGTAGTACTATTGTAAATAGTTCTCAAGGTGGTGGATCAAAAGATACTCTTATCGTTGATTAAAGTTTGGATTTATTTTAATTAATAAATAAAATACAATATTAATCATGAATCCTACTGACATATTACTTAGCATAGCAATTGTTGGAATTTATACCCTCATTTATGTTTATTTAAGGCATAACTATAAAAGTTATAAAATGATATTTAAACTTTTTGGTGAAGGCTTTGTTTATGCAACAGTGATTACTGGTATTCTTTATTATTTAATTAAGCATATAGCTTCATAAACATCACTAAATTTTAAATTTAGCACTTTTAGCATCTTTATAAAAAGTTTTAACAGTTTCGTTTGTTAGGGCTTTATATGATTTTCCAAATTTTTCAATTTTTTCAATAATAGATGGTGGTACGGTAATAATCTGACACCCGCACTGTTTAGCCTGGATATAATTATACGGTTCTCTAACACTAGCCCATAATATTTCAACATTTTTAAATTTTCTAGCTGCCATTACACTCTTTCTAATTTCAGGAATTGGATCTTTACCTGTATCACCAGCTCTTCCAGCAAAAATAGATATAATTACTTTTGTTTTTTTATTAATTGAATTTAAAATTTTTTTTGTCTGTTGAAAATTATATACAGCAGTAATATTGAGTTTTACTTTGTTAGTATTTAATTCTTTTACAATTTTACCCATAAAAAGTCCCCTTGAATTTGAAACTGGTATCTTAACGTATACATTTTTTCCCCATGTATTTATTTCAAGAGCTTGTTTTTTCATTCCATTATAATCGTCAGCAAAAACCTCTAATGAGACTGGTTTGTTTTTACAAATTTTTAGTATTTTTTTAGAATAGTTTTTATAATCTTTTGCTCCGGCTTTTTTCATTAAGCTTGGATTAGTTGTAAAACCTTTTACAATTTTTTTTTTATTAAATTTCTTAATTGTATTTAATTCAGCAATATCACAAAAAATTTTAGTATTTTTGTACATAATTTAATATAATAAATCATTATTTTGTTATTGAATAGATAAAAATAATTTTAAATGAAAAATGTTTTAAAACTACTAAATATAATATTCCAACATCCCTTAAACACAAATAATAAATTATTAGCATTATTTAGGTTTCTATCTTTCAACTTAAAAAAAGTAACAAATAAAAAACGAGTAATTTTTAATTGGGTTGAAGATGCAAAATTAATTTTTGATAATTCTAAAATTAATAATTTGTCACAAAGACAAATTAAATTTAATTACTATCTTGGCTTAGCCGAATATGAGGAAATGGCTTTTTTAATTCATGCACTAAAGAAAGATGAAGTGTTTGTTGATTGTGGAGCTAATCTAGGTTTATACACTATATTAGCCAGTAAAGTTATTGGAGTAAATTCGATTTCTTTTGAACCGCACCCTGACACAGTAAAAAAACTTTTTGATCAATTAGAAATTAATGATTTAAAGGATAAAGTTAAGATAATAAGTAAGGCTTTAGGTGATAGAATTGGTTCAGTTAGGTTTTCCAATGATAAAGACGCATTAAGAAGAAAAGTATTAGACAACGAAAAAAAATTAGAGAATTTTATTGATGTTCAAATGACCACCCTTGATAGTGAACTCGAGAATTTAGCTCAAAACTTTATACTTAAAATGGACTTAGAGGGATTTGAATTTAAGGCTTTAGAGGGTGCTAGAAATATTTTAACAAAAAAGAATTTAAAAGCTATTATAATTGAAAATAACCAAACAGCTGATAATAATTTAGTTCATAAAATTTTGTCAGAATTTAATTTTTTTCGTGTTGAATATTTTCCAAAAAATAGACAAATAAAACTTAGCAAAAATAATTTAGATAAAAAGCTTAACCATATTTATATAAAAGATATAGATATTATTCAGAAAGATTGTGTTAGTTCAAAAAAATACAAAATTTATACAGCGAATAAAGAGATATAATAAACTTATGATAAGTTGATAAAATTAAAAAAATTTACTTATTCATCTTGTTCAATTATAAATAATGGCATAAACACTCATGAAAATAACTCATGCCCTCGTGGTGAAATTGGTAGACACAAAGGACTTAAAATAGTTCGAATAGAGGAATTTCAGAGTCCCTAATAGTCTGTAATGGTCTTAATCCCTTATAATCCTATAACTTTTAAAATCATTAGATTATTTTTATTGGAAAATATGAATAATAAATTTTACTAAACTAGTAGCAAACTAGTAGCAAACTAGTAGTAAGGGAGATAAACTAATTTAATTTGATTATGAGAAAAATTCTCTCGACATTTTTCATTTTCTTAACTTTAACTAGTTGCAAAGGTACAGTTTATTCTAAAAATCCAAGAGATTGGGAAGTAATGGATTTATTTTGGTTTATCGTATGTACATACGGAATTTTATGGATTTACGCTACAATTAGGAGAGAGTGGGGAAAAGATTGGTCGCAACATGTGGATAGAGTAATAAAAAGAAATAAAAAAAAAGATGAAGAATAAAGGTCATTACAATCAATTTTTCAATTGCTTATCATGTAATCAAAGAACTGATATAATGCTAGATAAATGCACTCATTGTGGATCAAGAACACCTTTGGATCAAAAAGATTATAGAAGAATGCGAACTAGAAAGCTTAATGAAATTTTAATTTCAAAACTTCAAAAAAATTTAAAAAACCTTAAAGAACTTTCAGAAAACTGTCCTAATATTAAAATTGATTTTCCTAAACGTTCTTTATTCGAAGACTTAAGATTTAAGATTGGTATTTATAAAGGATTAATAAAACATAAATTAGATTTATATTAATGAAAAATATTCTTGATACAATTAATCATCCAAAAGCAACACCAGAAAAGATTAAACAAATGAAAGATAATGGTTGGTCAGATCAAGAAATAGCTGAAAAGTTTGCTTATATGGAAAAAGTTCACAATTATATAGATGCTGCAGTTGGTAGGGCTAAAAAAATTTTGGAGAATTAAATGAAAACTTTTCAGAAGATATTCAGAGGAAAAATTTCATATAACAAAATAGACAAATATGTAAATTTGGTCAGGAAAACTTTAGATCCTGATGACGATATGCAAATTGAATTTGATATTCAGGATGATTATCAAATTATAAAAATTGATGTTTATGATAGAGTGCTTCATTAATTTATGATAACATTTCATAATGGCTTTAAAACCTTGTTGGGAATGTAAAAAAAAAATATCAACATTAGCAAATACATGTCCTCACTGTGGTGCACCTAAACCAGCTCAATTAAAAAAAAATGCCACATTAAGTATAAAAAATAAGATGCGATCATCGATTGGTATTGAAACGCTGGGAGGCGTGTTTACAAAATTAATTGAAAAGAATACAAAATTACCAACTCAAGTTATTCGAGAATTTTCTACTGCTGAAGACAATCAACCAATAGTATCAATAAGAGTTTTGCAGGGAGAAGATGAATTAGCTTCAAACAATAAAGTATTAGGTAATTTTGAACTATCGGGAATACCTTCTGCACCTAGAGGAGTTCCTAGAATTGTGGTTAATTTTCAGGTAGACACAAAAGGTAAGCTAAATGTTTCTGCTAAAGATAAAGGCACAGGAAAATTCCAAAAAGTAATTTTGAAATCTGGTAAACCATACCAAGAGGTGGAAGATTATACCAACCAAGTTGAAACTACATCACCTAGTGACAAAACAAGTATCATTAATGATAGTAAAAATTTATCAAGTGATAAAAAAATAGGGGGAACGTGGGATAAATTTTTAGATGGTAAATTAGATTTAGCTACTGCTTTTTGGGGTTATGGTGTATTTGGTTCAGTTATAGTTGGATTAATTTGTGGTTTTTTAGCTGAAGCTGTTGGGTCCTTTTTTATATTTGTATATATTGTTGCTACATTAACCATTATCTCTGGTCTCTGGCAATGTGCAAACACTCATAAAAAAAATATGACTGCACAAAAACAGTCTACCGTTTGGGGAGTTTTAACCCAAGCATATTGTGTATTAGGTGGTTTGGGATTAATTAATTTTATATTTGAATATTTAAAATGAGAAAAATTTTATTAATATTCTTGTTAACTTTAGTTTTTTATATTAGCCCAATAATAATAAAAAAAGTTGATGCGGTCTACATACCTAGTCGAACACCGTGTTCTGAAACAGATTATAAGCAACCTTGTAACTGTTTAAATGAGAGTAGCTGGGCAAAAAAGAGAATTTGTAATTTTAGAGCTGGCATAAAAAAAGGAGATTTTGTTATTACATGTGCTGATAAATCTCAAGAATATGCTGATGCTATTGCAAAAAAAGTTTACAAAGATTGTATGAGAGAACATGGTTTTTAAATGGGTGAAATTTTAAAATCTTTTGCTGGATTATTAGATAATTACTTGGGTGTACCATATGAATTAACAGTTTTTATTCTTCCATTCATTATTATTGCAATTTTAATTTGGTACTATTTCTTCAGAAGATAATTCCAGGATTTTATAGGATAACTAGTAGCAGACTAGTAGCCAGGGAGATAAAATAAAAAAAATTTACTTATTCATCTTGTTCAATTATAAATATTAGCATAAACACTCATGAAATTCATTAATGCCCTCGTGGTGAAATTGGTAGACACAAAGGACTTAAAATCCTTGCCCTTTTGGGAGTGCCAGTTCGAGTCTGGCCGAGGGCACCACTGATATGTCAAATCCTTTAATAATATCAGATATAAATAAAAGATCACAAAGGATTAAATCTTTATTAAAAAATAAATTAAATAAAATAAAAATAAAAAATTTAATCATAGTAATTGGTGGTGATGGTTTCATGCTTAAAACTCTGAAGAAAAATAAATTTTCACCAAAATTTTTTTACGGAGTTAATTCTGGAGATTATGGTTTTCTTATGAATAAATTTTCTGGAGAAAAAATAGTAAATAATATTACAAAAGCTAATCTAATCACTATATCACCATTGGAAATGATGGTCACAAATAAACAAGGTATTATAAAAAAATTTTTAGCAATAAATGAAGTTTCTATTTTGAGACAAAGTAGACAAGCTGCATCTATGTCGATTAGTGTGGGCTCAAGAGTTATAATTAAAAAATTAATATCTGATGGAGCCCTTGTTTCAACTCCGGCAGGAAGTACAGCTTATAATTTGTCTGTAAGAGGACCAATATTAAGTTTAAATTCAAAAAAGCTATCAATCGTCCCAATCAGTCCATTTAGACCAAGAAGATGGAAGGGGAAAATAATTAATGAAAAACTTTTAGTATCAATTAAAAATTTAAATATTAAAAAACGACCAATTAGTGCAGTTGCTGACAACATTGAGGTTCGAAATGCAAAAACTATAAAAGTTAAAATAAATAAAAGAATTAAATTTAAATTGTTATACGACAAAAATAGAGGTTTACAAAAAAAAATAAAAATAGAACAATTG
>CACIEO010000011.1:0-12894 GCA_902585665.1 uncultured Pelagibacteraceae bacterium
TTTTATTTGTATTTTTATTATACTCAAAAAATAGTTCATACCTATTTTTAGGTTTAGATATTATTTTTTCAGGCCATTCAATTAATGTAAGTTTACTCTCTAAATCTTCATACAATCCGGTATTTTTTAGATCTTTTGCCTTTTCAATCCTAAACAAGTCAAAATGATTTATAGTTAAATTTTTTACCTCATACTCGTTCATAATATTAAAAGTTGGACTAGTTACTTCACTCAAGGATTTTTTTGATCTTTTTTGGAGGTGGTTTATCAAATATCTTACAAATGTGGTCTTTCCTGCCCCAATTTCTCCATAAAGGAAAACCACGTCTCCTTTATTGAGAAGTTTTGAAAAAATCTTAGCTAAAGAGGCAGTTTTTTTTTCTTTAGAAATATCAATTTTGCTACTGTTAGTAGCGATACGCATCTGGTTTGTATGGACCCTCTGGTTTTACACTTATATAATCTGCTTGATCTTTTGATAGTGGTGTTAGTTTAGCCCCAACTTTTTCTAAGTGTAATCTTGCAACTTTTTCATCAAGATGTTTTGGTAACACATAAACTTTTTTCTCATATTTTTCAGAATTATTCCATAATTCAATTTGAGCTGTTACTTGATTCGTAAATGAAGCACTCATAACAAAACTAGGGTGGCCAGTTGCACATCCTAAATTTACTAATCTTCCTTCAGCAAGCAAGATTAACCTTTTATTATCTGGAAAAGTAATCTCATGAACTTGCGGTTTTATTTCATCCCACTTATAATTTTTTAATGCCTCAACTTGTATTTCATTATCAAAGTGTCCAATATTACATAGAATTGACCTGTCTTTCATGGCTCTCATGTGATCAGCTGTAACTATATCCTTATTACCGGTAGCAGTAACAACAATATCTGCTTGAGAAATCATTTCATCCATAAGAACAACTTCATATCCCTCCATTGCTGCTTGAAGAGCACAAATAGGATCTGTTTCTGTTATCATCACTCTTGCGCCGCTTTGTCTTAAAGATGCCGCGCTACCTTTTCCGACATCACCAAACCCAGCAACAATTGCCACTTTTCCTGACATCATTACGTCAGTTGCTCTCTTTATACCATCAACTAAACTTTCTCTGCATCCATACAAATTATCGAATTTCGATTTTGTTACTGAGTCATTTACGTTAATTGCAGGTACCATAAGTGTTCCCTGCTCTTCCATTTTTTTTAACGCTAAAACACCTGTGGTTGTCTCTTCGCTCAAACCTTTTACGTTTTTTAATAATTCCTTATAATCTTTATGCATAAGTGCTGTAAGATCTCCACCATCGTCTAATATCATATTTGCCTTCCAGTCTTTTTTACCTTCAATGGTTTGTCTTACGCACCACCAATACTCTTCCTCAGTCTCGCCCTTCCACGCAAATACAGGAATACCTGCTTTTGCTATGGCAGCAGCTGCATGGTCTTGAGTTGAAAAAATATTACATGAAGACCATCTTACCTCTGCTCCAAGATCAACTAATGTTTCTATTAACACCGCGGTCTGAATAGTCATGTGTAAACATCCTAATATTTTTGCTCCTTTTAAGGGAGATTTACCTTTGTATTCTTTTCTAAGTGCCATTAATCCAGGCATTTCAGTTTCAGCTAAAGAAATTTCTTTCCTTCCAAATTCTGCTTGAGATAGATCTTTTACTTTATAATCTTGCATAAGAGCGATTTTGTAACAGTATAATTTTAAATAATCAACTTTTCATTACGCTGAAGGGAAAATTATTTCAATTTTTGCTCCCTTTCCCATAGAATTGTTACTTGCGCTAATTGTACCACCGTGAAGATCTATCAAATTTTTCACTATATTTAGGCCTAAGCCTGAATGTTCTCCAAATTTTCCTGGTCTATTGCTATAAAATCTATTGAAAATTTTCTTTGTATCCTTCTCCTTAAAACCTAATCCCTCATCAATTACGTCTAACATCGCTTTTTTATTATCTTTGTAAAGTTTGACAGTAATATTTTTATTATCTTCACTAAAGGAAATTGAATTTTCAAGTAGGTTTGCTAAAATTTGTTCAATTCTATTTTCAATTCCAATAATTTCAATTTTATCTTTTTGATTATTTACATCTAATGATATTTTTATATTTCGTTTTGACATATAAATACTGTTAAAATCATCTACAACAGAATTAACAATCGGTTTGAGGTCAATTATTTTCATTTTTTCTTTTGTTAAAGCCACTTCATCTTTTAACATTTGGGAATAATCTGTGATGAGTCTTTCTATTCTTTCAACATCATGACTTAAAATTTTAACTAATTTATCCCTTTGATTTTTATCCTCTGTCTCTGAAATAATCTCAGAAGCACTTTTTAAGGAAGCTAACGGGTTTCTAATTTCATGCACAAGATCAGTAGAGAAATTTTCTGCACTATTTGCTCTTTTTTGAAGTTCATGAGTCATATCATCTAATGAGTTTGATAAAATTCCTAATTCGTCATTTCTACTTTTAAGAGACTGAATATTTGTTTTTTTTTTGCTTTTTTCTTTAATGATCTTTGTATAATCAACAAGATTTTTTATAGGTTTTAAAAAATACCTATTCAGTACAAAAGAAAATACTAATATTACTAAAGTTACTAATAAAGCAGTCCGTATAATAAAGTTTTTTCTTTCATCTATAGCTGATTTCACTTCGTTTGCTTTTTCAACTACCAAAATGTAACCAACATTTTCATCATTAATAATAAAGTTTTTTAATGTTCCAAGAATAAATAAATTGTAAGTTTCTTTTGTATAAGTAAATGGTTTCCCGTAGTCTTTAGATAAAGAATATTCCTTAACTATATCTTTAATGGTTTCTTCTTTTTCTTTTTTATTATCTTTTTTTTTATCCTGGTCACTTGAAACTATATCGTCAAATTCGATTTGCTCAATTTTTTGTGAAAATGATCTGGGATCTAAATCTAATGTATCGGTATCGGCAATTATATCAAAATTTTTATTTATAAATAAAACTCTATCCAAACTTTGAAATAAAAATCGAGTTGAAAATAGAAATTTCCTTAGATCATCCTCATTAAATTCTATTTTCAATCTTTTTATATGGTCGGTTGTATTATTTATAACTTCAATGTGGGTAGAAGTTTTTTTATAAATTAAATTAGGGATGGAGAACTTTAAATATACCAGTGTTAAAATACCTATAATTATAAATACAATTAGATTTATAAATAAAAATTTTCTTAAAATTGATAAATTCTTTAACAACGAACTCATTAATTAACTTACATTCCATCTGTATCCACTACCATATCTCGTTTCTATAGCAGAAAAATTCTGATCAACCCTTTTAAATTTTTTTCTTATTCTTTTCACATGACTATCTATAGTTCTATCCTCTATATCAGTATCTTCTCTATATGCTATATCCATTAGTTGGGACCTTTCCTTAATTATTCCAGGACGTTTTGCTAATTCTTGCACAATTAGAAATTCAGTAGTAGTTAATTTATCAGGCAATTGTTTTCCATCCCATTCACATTCCAATTGGGATGGGTCTAGTTTTAACTTTCCATGTGAAATAATATTTTTTGTCTCTTCTACAGAATTTAAATTTTTTTTTCTCAGTTGAACTCTTATTCTTTCAATTAAAACCTTAATAGAAAAACCTCCTGATTTTTTTACAAAATCATCAGCACCCAACTTTAACCCTAGTAGTTCATCAATTTCGTCATCCTTGGAGGTTAAAAAAATTACTGGTAAAGTTGTTTTCTTTCTTAACTTTTTTAATAATTCTTCGCCATCCATTTTTGGCATTTTAATATCTATAACTGCTAAATCGGGGGGTTGTCTTGTTAAGCCTATTAGTGCACTTTCACCATCCAAATAAGTTTGAACTTTAAAACCCTCTTTTTCTAATGCTATACTTATACTAGTTAGAATATTTCTATCATCATCAATTAACGCGATTGTTTGATTCATATCTAGTTATACAAATACTAAATTGTTCTTAATTGGGCAAGGTTATGAAAAAATTAATTTAGTAATCCCCAATTATCTCCACTATTTACATCTACTGTTAATGGTGTCGAAAAAGAATGGAGGTCGCTATCTTTAACACTAGTCATCTCGTGTTTGATTAAGTTTGTAAATTTTTTTTCCCTTTCCTTTGGAACCTCAAAAATAAGCTCGTCATGAATTTGGAGTAACATCTTACATTTTTCCTCTTTGGTATCATTCATCTTTTTAAAAATTCTTATCATTGCTAATCTCATTATTTCTGCAGCAGATCCTTGGATTGGAGCATTAATTGCTGCTCTCTCTTGAAAGTTTCTAATATTAAAATTTTTATCATTTATTCCAGTTATATGACTTCGTCTTCCGAATATATTGTTCACATATCCACTTTTTCTACAAAATTTAATAGTTTCATTCATATAATCTTTTATTTCGGGAAACTTGTTAAAGTAAGAACTTAAAAATTCCGCAGCTTCGTTATTTGATACCATAATTTGTTTTGCTAATCCGTATTGAGAAATTCCGTAAATAATTCCAAAATTAATTGCTTTTGCCTTCCTCCTCATATCAGAATTTATTTTGCTAATATCTACATTAAATACCTGGCTAGCAGTAAGTGAGTGGATATCTTGTTGGTCGTTAAATGCTTTTTTTAATTCTTTTACATCCGCTAAATCAGCTAAAATTCTCATCTCAATTTGGTTATAATCAGCCGAAATAAGAATATTTCCTTTTTCAGATACAAATGATTTTCTAATATCTTTTCCATCCTCAGTTTTAATTGGAATATTTTGTAAATTTGGATCGCTTGAGGCCAATCTCCCTGTTGTTGTTGCAGCTAACAAAAAGGATGTGTGAACTCTTTTTGTTTTTGGGTTAATATGTTCTTGTAAAGAGTCTGAGTATGTATTTTTTAATTTAGAAATTTGTCTCCACTCTAAGACAAGTTTTGGAAATTGATTTCCTTTAAAAGCTAAGTCCTCTAAAACTGATGCACTTGTCGCATAGCTTCCTTTTTTGGTTTTTTTAAGTGACGCTATCTTCAAATCCTCATACATTATTTCTCCAAGCTGTTTTGTGGAACCAATATTAAATTTTTTTTTTGAAATTTTGTAAATTTTATCCTCGATTAATGAAATTTTTTTTTCAAATTTTTTTGATAAAACACTTAAAAATTTATTATCTATCTTCACGCCTTGAATTTCCATATTTGCTAATATTTCAATTAATGGTTTTTCAAATAATTCATAAATATTTTCAAGTTTTTCATTTATTAGATTTTTCTTTAAAATTTTATATAACCTTAATGTTACATCTGCATCTTCTGCAGCATATTCTTTGGCCTTTTGAATTTCTACTTGATCAAATGTAAGTTGTTTTTTTCCTGAGCCAACTAAATCTTTATATTGGATAGTTTTATGTCCTAAATGAATTTCTGAAAGTGTATCCATGTTATGTCTGTTTTTTCCAGCATCAAGGACGTAAGAGATAAGCATTGTATCTTCCATAGAATTCATTCTTATTCCTTGATGATAAAAAACTATGTAATCATATTTAATATTTTGTCCGATTTTCTTTATTGATTTATCCTCAAGGATAGGTTTGATTTTTCTTATTACTTTATTTCTATCAAGCACTTCTTTGCTAATATGCTTTAAAGGTATGTAGCATGATTTACCTATATCTGTAGCAAGAGATATTCCCACCAATTCAGCTAAATGTGGGTTTAAAGATGTTGTTTCTGTATCAATTGATAATTCTCCTTTCTCCTCAGCGTCTAACAACCACCGGTCTATATCTTCAAGATTAGTAACTAATTCATATTTTTTTCTATCTATTTTTAAATTAATTTCTTGCTTTTTCGAAACGTTGTTATTTTCTGAAAATTTCGTTTCCCCGTACTGTGAAATTACGCTACTTAAAAGCCTATTAAACTCCATTTCTCTTAAAAATTCATATAATTTATTTTTTTCAATATCTTTTAGTATGAAATCACTTAACTTTGCTTTTACAGGAACATCTTTTTTAAGTGTTACTAGTTTTTTGCTTATGATGGCTTTATCTTTGTTTTCTAAAATTGTTTCTCTTCTTTTGTTTTGTTTAATTTCATGGGCTTTAGATAAAAGTTTTTCTAAATTTCCATATTTATTTATTAACTCTGCTGCAGTTTTTACTCCAATACCAGGTACACCTGGAACATTATCGCTACTATCTCCTGCAAGAGCTTGGACATCTATTACTTTATCAGATTTGACACCAAATTTTTTTATTACGTCATCTTCACCTAGAAATTTATTTTTCATTGGATCGTAAATTCTGACACTTTTATTATATAATTGCATTAAGTCTTTATCAGAGGAAACAATAGTAACTTTTGCTCCAATTTTTGTAATTTGATCAACATAGGTAGCAATTAAATCATCCGCCTCATAATTTATTAACTCTATAGATGGTAGATTAAATGCATTTACTGATTTTCTTATAAAATCAAATTGAGGGATTAGATCGTCAGGTGCTTCGGATCTATTTGCTTTATAATCTTTATATATTTCATTTCTAAAATTTTTTCTCGCTGAGTCAAAAATAACTGCAAAGTGTGTTGGTTTTTCAAGGTTTTCTTTTGATTTTGAGTCTTCAAGCAACTTGAACAACATATTACAAAAACCATTTACAGCTCCAGTTGGCATCCCATCGCTTTTTCTACTTAAAGGCGGTAAAGCATAATATGCTCTAAAGATATATCCAGAACCATCAACTAAATAAAAATGATCGTTTTTTTTAATTTTATTCATTAATAAATGTTAACTTAATTTATACGAATGTTATAAATGTACAAATCATTATGAAAAAAAAAGATGTTCTATCTGTAAAAAATTTAAGCAAAATTTACTCTAAAAACAATTCGGGAACAATAAATGCACTAAATAATTTAAACTTAGACGTGAAACAAGGAGAAATTTTTGGTTTATTAGGTCCAAATGGAGCTGGCAAATCGACATTCATAAATATTTTAGGTGGAATTGTTATTAAAACTAGTGGCAGTGTAAATGTTTGGGGTTACGATATTGATAAAGACCCAAGACAAGTAAGAGCTTCATTGGGCATAGTTCCACAAGAATTAAATTTAGATCCATTTTTTAATCCAAGAAGACTTTTGGAGTTACATGCTGGTATGTATGGAATAAAAAAAGAGGACCGAATAACAGATGAAATTTTAAGATTAGTTTCTCTTGAAAAAAACGCAGAAAGCTATGCTAGAAGCTTGTCAGGGGGTATGAAAAGAAGATTATTAATTGCTAAGGCTTTAGTAAATAAACCGCCAATTTTAATACTGGATGAGCCAACTGCAGGTGTGGATGTTGAGCTTAGAAAAAACCTTTGGGAAAATGTCAAACTTTTAAATAAAATAGGTGTAACAATTATTCTAACAACCCACTATTTAATTGAAGCAGAACAAATGTGTGACCGTATAGGAATTTTAAGTAAAGGTAATTTAGTTGCTCTTGATACTACTAAAAATTTAATAAATAAAATACAAACAAAAACCGTTACATTCACGGTTAATCAAAAAACAAAAATATATAAAATACCTTTAAAATCCCTAAAAATAATATCCCAGACAGAGGATAAATTGACATTATCTTATGAGAAAAATAATCTTAAAATTGATGAAATTATCTCCTATTTTTCAAATAAAAATATTAATATTTTAGATATTTCAACTGACGATGCTAACATTGAAGATGTTTATACAAATCTAACAAAAAACTAGCTAAAATTTTAAAGAAATTGTATAACTTTCTAATGGAAAATATAAGCATATCAAATAACCAACAATTATTAAAATATTCTGTTATTGTAATTTTTGCTTCTATTTTATTAACCATATCTGCAAAAATAAAAATACCTTTTTATCCAGTACCAATGACTATGCAAACGTTCGTGGTTTTATTATTGGGTATGTCTTTAGGATATAAAATGGCATTAGCAACAGTTATAGTTTATTTGCTTGAAGGTTTGTTAGGGATGCCAGTATTTTCCAACTCTCCAGAAAAAGGTGTTGGGTTGGCATACTTTACAGGGCCAACAATGGGATACTTAATTGGATTTTTGTTTGCAGCCTTTTTTTCAGGTTATTTAAACTTTAAAACTAATATTCTATTTATTTTCTCAAAACTTGTTTTCTCCGTTTTTTTTATTTATTTTTTTGGAGTTATTTGGTTAGGTATTTTAATTGGATTTGATAAGCCAATATTTAAACTTGGTGTTGCACCGTTTATATACGCCGAACTTTTTAAAATATTATTACTAACTTTTTTAGCAAATCAAATTATTAGAATAAAGAAAGTTATTTAGGAGATCTTTTATATAAAATTCTCTGTAAGGTACGTCTATGCATCTTTAATCTTCTGGCTGTCTCTGATACATTTCTATTACATAGTTCAAAAACCCTGTGTATGTGTTCCCACTTTACTCTGTCTGCAGACATTGGATTTTCGGGAGGTTGAGCTTTACTTTTCGGGTCAGCAAGAAGAGCTTTTTCAATATCGTCAGCATCTGCAGGCTTTGCCAAATAATCAATTGCTCCCTGTTTAATTGCTGCAACCGCAGTAGGTATATTTCCATACCCCGTAAGCATTATAATTTTGCTTTTAGAATTTATTTTTTGAAGTTCTTTTACAACTTCTAGACCATTGCCATCGCCAAGTCTTAAGTCAACAACTGCAAAAGCCGGATTCTTCGCATTTATAGATGCTATTCCTGATTTTACACCCTCAGCTTGAGAGACTAAGAAACCCTTTTTTTCCATAGCTCTAGATAGCCTTTCTCTAAAGGTATTATCATCATCAACTATTAATAACGATTTATCCGCTAAATCTGTTAGTTTTTGAACATTATCTGACATAAAAGCCTATATAGGATTTAAAGTAGTATTTTCAATATGTCATTTTAAGTGGGAATTTTACAGGCTTAATAAAATTGAAAATTTTCTTTACTTTAGGGGCCATTTCTCATAATGAGTGAAGAAATTACAAATTTGCATACAAGTTATGCAAATTTTTTTTGTTAAATTTTTTTTTGAGGGGCTATGAAATGGAAAAATTTAAAAGCGTTGACGAACTTGTAAGTCAACTAAAACCAGTTGAACCAATATATTGCATTAGAACGAATGCAATAAAGCAAGCTTCGAAAATTTTCCAAAATAAATTTCCAGGTACAGTTTTATACGCAGTGAAGACCAATCCTCACCCTTTAGTTATAGATACTATTATCGAGAGCGGAATTAAAAATTTTGATGTAGCATCATTAAAAGAAATCGAACAAATTAAAAAAATCAATCCAGAACTGAAATGTTCTTTTATGCATACTGTTAAATCTAGAGAAAGTATAACTGAAGCATATTTCAAACATGGTGTAAAAACTTTCTCATTAGATACAAAAGAAGAATTAATTAAAATAATTGAAGCAACTAACCAGGCTAAAGATCTAGAATTATTTGTTAGGGTTGCAGTTTCAAATGAACATGCAGAAATAGATTTATCAAAAAAATTTGGAGCTTTACATAGCGAAGCTTTAGGTCTTTTAAGATTAACGAAACAATACGCTAAAAAAATTGGTTTAAGTTTTCATGTTGGATCACAATGTATGCATCCAATATCATATTCTAAAGGAATAGCTGAAATTGGAAGTATTATAAAAAAGACTAAAATTTCACCAGACTACATAAATGTTGGGGGTGGGTTTCCAACAATCTATCCTGATCTAATACCGCAATCATTAGATAATTATTTTAGAGAAATTAAAGTAGCTTTAGAAAAATTAAAGTTTGAAAAAAAACCTGAAATTATATGCGAACCAGGAAGAGCTATTGTGGCTGAAAGTGGATCAACAATTGTTAAAGTAATCTTAAGAAAAAAACAAAAACTTTATATAAATGATGGAACTTATGGGACATTATTTGATGCAGGAGTACCAAATATCGTTTACCCTTCAAGAATGATACCAATTGGAAGATTGGTCTCTAAGAAATTAACTTCTTTTGATTTTTATGGTCCGACTTGCGATAGCATGGATTATATGAAAGGACCATTTGTTTTACCTAATAATATAAAAGAAAATGACTATATAGAGCTTGGTCAACTTGGAGCCTATGGATTAACATTTAGAACTAAATTTAATGGTTTTTATTCAGATAGTATTTATGAAGTACAAGATCAACCTATAATGAGCATGTACAACAAAGATAAATATAAAGCATTTCTTGTTGCTTAATGTCTGAAAAAAAAAATCTAGGTCATAATAGAAAAAAAGATTTTTTAAAAAAACCGGTAGAACATATTGATATTACCAAATTTGATAGTAGAGAAATTATATCAGCAATGGGAAAAATGTCGTTTGTTTCCAGAGAAACTGCTAATGCAACAAATATTTTTAATGAAATGCTTAAAGATAAAGATTGTACAATTTTTTTAACTTTAGCTGGCTCGACCTCTGCAGCAGGATGTATGCATATTTATAGGGATATGGTTAAATATAATATGGTAGATGCAATCGTTGCAACTGGAGCATCAATAATTGATATGGATTTTTTTGAGGCACTTGGTTTTAAACATTATCAGGGTTCTCAGTTTCAAAATGACGATGAGCTAAGAAAGAATTATATAGATAGAATTTATGATACTTACATTGACGAAGATGAGCTTCAAATGTGTGATAAAACTATTGGTGAAATTGCAGATAATTTGGAACCAAAAGCATTTACCTCTAGGGAATTTATTAGGGAAATTGGCAAATATTTAAAAAAAAATTCGAAAAAAAAGGACTCATTAATTGAAACAGCATACGATAATAATGTTCCAATATTTTGTCCTGCTTTTACAGACTCTAGCGCTGGCTTTGGATTGGTGATGCATCAAGAAAGAAACCCAAATAAGCATATTACCATAGACTCAATCAGAGAATTTAGAGAATTAACAGAAATTAAAATCAGATCAAAAGGATCGGGTTTATTCATGATAGGAGGAGGAGTTCCAAAAAATTTCATTCAAGACACAGTAATATGCGCTGAGCTCTTAGGTAAAGAAGTTGATATGCATAAATATGCAATCCAAATCACAGTTGCTGACTCTAGAGATGGAGCATGCAGTAGTTCAACGCTTAAAGAGGCAAGTTCATGGGGTAAAGTCGATACATCAAAAGAACAAATGGTTTTTGCAGAGGTAACAAGTGTGTTACCTTTAATTGCAAGTGATGCTTATCATACTGGAGAATGGAAAAATAGAGAAAGAAAAAATTTTTCAGAAATATTTTAATTAAATGCCCAAAAAAACAATTATTGGTATCATCCAGAGTAAGATTTTAAATAATTATAATTCGAATCTAAAGGCTGTTATAAAAAATATTAAAAAAGCTGCTAATAGAAATGCGAAAATAATTTGTCTACCTGAGCTTTTCTTAACAAATTACTTCTGTCAAACAGAAAACCACTCAAATTTTAAATTTGCAGAAAAAATACCAGGTAAAACCTCAAAAGTTTTTTGCGATTTATCAAAAGAATTGAATGTTGTTTTAATGATATCTTTGTTTGAAAAAAAAACACGTGGTTTCTATCATAATACAAGTATTGTTATAAATGAAAAAGGAAAAATTTTATCAAAGTATAGAAAAATGCATATTCCTGATGATCCAGGGTATTATGAAAAATTTTATTTCACCCCGGGTGATCTTGGTTTTAAATCTATTAAAACTAAATATGGAAATATTGGTCCCTTAATATGTTGGGATCAGTGGTTTCCTGAGGCAGCTAGACTCACTGCTTTAAGGGGGGCACAAATAATTTTTTATCCTACTGCAATTGGATGGCACCCGAAAGAAAAAAACAAATTTGGAAAAGCACAATTAGATTCTTGGGTAACTATGCAGAAATCACATGCTATAGCTAATGGAACTTATGTTGTTGCGGTTAACAGAGTCGGTAATGAAAAAAAAGGAAATAAAAAAATCGAATTTTGGGGCAATTCTATGATTATTGATCCAAGTGGAAAGATAATTGGCAAATTAGGAAATAAAAAAGAAGGAATATTAATTCGTGAAATTGATTATGATAAAATAGACGCTGCGAGAGAGCACTGGCCATTCTTAAGAGATCGAAGAGTAGACTTCTATAAAGGAATATTAAAGAATCCGGATGATGAGTAGTAAACTAACTGGATTTAAGTTTCCAGCAGAATGGGAACCTCAAAAATCAATTTGGATCGCATGGCCTTATAATAAAAATGATTGGCCAGACCTATTTAATTTTATACCACATGTAGTTGCAAAAATTGTTAAAATAATTTCAGATAACCAAAAAGTTGATTTATTAATTGATAAAAATAAGCATCAAGTTTTAAATATATTAAAAAATTATAAAGCGAAATTAAGCAATATCAATTTTCACAAAATTAAAACAGATAGAATATGGTTACGTGATTCTGGACCAATATTTGTAATTAATAAAAGAATTAAAAAAAAGTTGATACTAGACTTTAAATTCAATGCATGGTCTAAATATTATAATTTCAATAGAGATAATCAAATAAATAAAAAAATAAGTAAAATAATAAAAGTTAAAAGAATTGAACCAAAAATTAGTTTTGGTAAAAACATCAGATCAATAGTTATGGAAGGTGGTGCATTTGATACAAACGGAAACGGATCTTTACTACTTACTGAAGAATGCCTACTAAGTAAGGTACAAGAAAGAAATAATGGGTTCAAAAAAAAAGATTATGAGAATATCTTCTCAAAATATTTAGGAATCAATAATTTTATTTGGCTGAAAAAGGGAATATCAGGGGATGACACTCATGGGCATATTGATGATATTGCTCGATTTGTAGACAAAAAT
>CACIEO010000012.1:0-11011 GCA_902585665.1 uncultured Pelagibacteraceae bacterium
TTTTAAATTTATTACCTAAATATTTTTTTATTAGATATATTTGTTGAAAATCTTTGTTACCTAAAAACATATATTTTGCTTTTATATTCTTTAAAAAAACTGAAATAACGCCTAAAACTCCCTCAAAATGACCAGGTCTATATTTAGAACAGAGTATTTTATCTTTATTGTTAATCTTAATTTTCATCTGTTTTTTTGTTTGATAGACATCCTTAATTGATGGAATTAGCAAGTAATCAACTTTTAATTTTTTTAAGATTTTAAGATCATTATTAAGGTTTCTAGGATATTTTCTATAATCAGCACTTTTATTAAATTGAGATGGATTTACAAAAATACTAACAAGGGTTTTGGTGCATTTTTGTTTAGAGTTTTTAATTAAGGAAATATGTCCTTTATGAAGCGATCCCATAGTTGGTACAAAACCAACATTTGCCATAATATTAACTTTTTCTTTTAATTTATTAATACTTTTAAAAATTATCATTTATGATAGCCATTAAATATTACAATAAGCAATGATTAAACAAGCTATAATACCATTAGCAGGATTAGGTACAAGACTTTTGCCTCTTACGAGTATCTTTGCAAAAGAACTTTTACCAATGAATGGAAAACCAGGTATTCAATATATATTAGATGAATGTATTGAAGCAGGGATTAAAGAGGTGGTGTTTATTATTTCAAATAAAAAAAAAATAATAAAAAAATATTTCTATAACGATAATTTTTTTATAAAAATAATAAAAAAAAAAAAAGATAAAAGACTAATAGAAGAATATAAAAAAATAAAAAAATATAAAAAAATGATTAAATTTGTTTATCAGAATAAACCATTGGGCACAGGTGATGCTGTATTCAAAACAAGAAGTATGATAAAAAATGATTTTTTTCTAATGTTGTTACCAGACGATCTTATAATCAAAAAAAATTGTTCAAAAGCTATGATCTCAATTCATAAAAGAAAAAATTGTTCTGTAATGGCAAGTATGAAAGTTAAAAGAAAAACTGTTAATAGATGGGGAATTTATAGGAAAGAAAAAAATATAGATAAAAAAAACTTTTATATTAAAGATGTCATAGAAAAACCCAATATAAATGATGCTCCATCAAATAACGCTGTAATTGGTAGATATATTTTACCAAAAAAAATATTTAAAATTCTAAAAAATCAAAAAACAGGAAAAGGCGGAGAAATTCATATTACAGACGCTATTAGAACTTTAATTCAGCAGGATAATAAATTTATTGGTCATAACTTTGAAGGAAAATATTTAGACTGTGGAACAATGCATGGATATATTAAATCGTCATTGGAGATTGCTAAGTCATGAAGCTTTGTATGATAGGTACCGGATATGTAGGTCTTGTAAGTGGAGTTTGTTTTGCTGATTTAGGAAATAATGTAATATGTGTTGATAAAGACCAACAAAAAATTAATTCTCTTAAAATAGGTAAAATTCCTATCTATGAGCCAGGTTTAGAGGAATTAGTTTTAAAAAATTATAAAAATAAGAGACTTAATTTTTCAACAGATCTGAAAGATTCAATAAAAAAATCTGACATAATTTTTATATGTGTTGGTACACCTACTAAAAAGGGTGGTAGTAGTGCTGACTTAAGCCAGGTTTATAATGTTGCAAAAAATATTAGTAAATCAATTAATAAATTTAAAATTATTATTACCAAATCAACAGTTCCTGTTACAACTGGTGACGAAATTGAAAAAATTATAGGAAAAAAAAATAAAAAAAAAAATTTTTCAATAGTTTCAAATCCTGAATTTCTGAGAGAAGGAGAGGCAATTAGAGATTTTATTTATCCTGATAGAGTTGTAGTTGGTACAAACGAAGTTAGGTCAAATAAGATTCTAAAAACGCTTTACTCACCATTAATTTCTAAAGGAGCTCAATATCTTAATACCTCAAGAAGAGCAGCTGAACTAATTAAATATGCCTCAAATGCATTTTTAGCGACTAAAGTAACTTTTATAAATGAGTTGGCTAACTTATGTGAAAAAACAAATATTAATATTGAGGATATATCAATAGGTATGGGTTTAGATAAACGTATTGGTAGTCGTTTTTTGCGAGCAGGCCCAGCATACGGTGGGTCTTGTTTTCCAAAAGATACAAAAGCAATAATCAATACTTCAGACAGATTTAAAACAAATCTCTCAGTTATTAAAAGTGTAATTAAATCAAATGAGAATAGATCGAATCTGTTATTAAATCGTGTTAAGAATTTATTAAAAAATAGAATTAAGAACAAAAATATTTGTTTCTTAGGTGTTACATTTAAAGCTAATACTGACGATATGAGAGATTCATCAAGTTTATCAATGATACCTGCATTAAGTAAAAAAGGTGCAAAAGTTAATTATTATGATCCCACTGGATCTAAAAGCGAATTAAACAAATATAAGAATGTCGCCTATAAACAAAATATTAAAGATGCAATAAAAAAATCAGATCTAATAATTATTCACACAGAATGGAATGATTTTAAATCAATTAATTTCAAAACTTACATAAAAGGAAAAAAACCAATAATATTCGATATGAGAAATATTTACTCACCTTCAAAAATGAAACAACAAGGTTTTAAGTATTTTGGTATTGGAAGATAATTAATTAATTTAATTCAAATATAGCATCAACTTCAACGGCTACACCTAATGGTAAGCTATTTACGCTAACTGCGGCTCTTGTATGCATTCCGGCATCCCCAAATATTTTTGATATTGTATCAGATGCACCATTAATTACTTTAGGTTGATCAGTAAATGTATCTGTTGAATTTACAAACCCAGTTAATTTTATACATGTTTTTATTTTAGATAGATCTCCATTTGTAGCTTTTTTTGACTGTGCAACTATACTCAATGCACATCTTATTGCAGCTTGATAGCCCTCATCTAGATTTAAATCTTTTCCTAATTTGCCTTTAATAAGTTTACCTTCCGAGTCTATTGAAATTTGTCCTGAAATATAAAGTAACTTTCCCACTACTTTAGTTGCAACATAAGAACCAACTGGATCAGCAGCATTAGGTAGTGTTAAATTATTTTTTTTAATATTTTCTTCAAAGTTCATTTTTTTTTCTTTTTTTTATTTCTATCGTATTCTCTTCTTTTCTCAATCAATATTAATGCTTCTTCCATGGTTAGTTCAGTCGGATCTTTTTCTTCAGGTATAGTTGCATTTAAAGATTTATATTTAATATACGGTCCATACTGACCCTTCATAATCCTTACTGGTTTTTTATCTTCGGGATGTTCACCCAGATCCTTAATTAATGATGAAGAAATTCTTCCTGGTTTTGCTTCAGCTATTAACGTTATAGCTCTATTTAATCCTATAGTAAAAATATCCTCAACATTTTCTAGTCTTGCAGATTTATTCTCACATTTTAAGTATGGACCAAATCTTCCAGAATTTAAAAAAATTTCTTTTTGATTTTCAGGATTTAAACCAAGGGTTTTTGGTAGAGAGCATAAATATTTTGCTTTATCTAAATCTATTGAATCAATATCAACACCCTTAGGTATAGATACATTTTTTAAATTGTCATCTTTTTGTTTTTTAAGTTTTTTCTTTTTTTTTGGTTTTTCATCTATTTCCTCTTTATCAATTTCGTATTGTAGATACGGACCGAATCTTCCATTTTTTAAATATATATCTTTCCCATTTTCGTGCTTTCCTATTAATTTCGGCTCAGCCAAGTTTAATTGTTCAGCTGCTTTAGCTTTTGAAAGTGGTCTTGTAAACTTACATTCTGGATAATTAGTACAACCAATAAATGCCCCACCTCTAAAACTGTTTTTTAAACTTAGCATACCCTCAACAGGCGACTTGCATGATTTGTTGTATAATTTACAACTTCTATCAACTTTTCCATCAGAGTTTGTCTCAAAAACTAAACTTCCTAAGCTATCGTTAAGCAAATCAAGTACTTCTCTTGTTCTCTTTTCTTTTACAGTAGTTACATTTTTATTGAAATCTGCCCAAAATTGTTCAAGAACTTTAATCCAGTCCTCCTTACCAGATGTAATCTCATCCAGTTGATCTTCAAGTTTAGCTGTAAATCCATAATCAACATATTTAGTGAAAAGTTTTTCTAAAAATGCCGATATTAACTTACCTCTATCTGTGGGAAAAAATCTCTTATTAACGATATCTGCATATCCTCTATTAGCAATTACAGAGATAATGCTTGCATATGTCGATGGCCGTCCAATACCTAATTCTTCAAGTTTCTTAACTAAACTGGCTTCAGAATATCGTGGAGGTGGTTGAGTAAAATGCTGTTCATCAACAAAACTCTCAATATTTATTGGACCTTTATTTACCTCTGGAAGTATTTTTTCATCACTGTGATCGTCCTCAATTTTATAAAGTTTTAAAAAGCCATCAAATTTAATTACAGATCCACTTGATCTTAAAATATTCTTAGAGTCATCGGATTCTATGGTTATAGTTTTTCTATCAAACTTTGCAGACTCCATTTGTGAAGATAAAGCTCTCGACCAAATTAAGTTATAAAGTTTATTTTGATCAGAGCTTAAATATTTTTTCATTTTCTCGGGTGAATTTTCTATATTTGTTGGTCTTATTGCTTCATGTGCCTCTTGAGCGTTTTTAGCTTTCTTACCAGAATAATTTAACGGTTGTTCAGGTAAATAATTCTTACCAAAATTATTATCTATATAAGATCTAAATTCATTCACAGCTTCTTGAGAAATGTTTGTTCCATCAGTTCTCATATATGTGATCAAACCTTTCGTATCACCACCGATATCAATACCTTGATACAATCTTTGTGCTATTTGCATTGTTCGTGAGGCACCAAAACCTAATTTACTTGACGCTGTTTGTTGTAAAGTAGAGGTTGTAAATGGTCCAACAGGATTTCTATTAAATATTTTAGACGTAATATCAGTAATTTTATAATTTTTATTTTTAATTTTTTCAATTGCTATATTAATATCCTCTTTATTTTTAAAACTAAATTTTTCAATTTTATTACCATCTAGTTGTAAAATTGTAGAATTAATTTTTGAATTGTCATTTGTATTAAAATTTACATTAAGTGTCCAAAACTCATCTGGTTTGAATATTTCTATCTCATGCTCTCTCTCCGTAAGTAATTTTAAAGCTACTGACTGAACTCTACCTGCCGATTTTGAACCTGGAAGCTTTGTCCATAGTATTGGTGAAATATTAAAACCAACTAGATAGTCTAATGCTCGTCTTGCCATATAAGCGTCTACTAACTGATCCTCAATTTTTCTCGGATTTTCAATACCTTTTGTAACTGCATTTTTAGTTATCTCATTAAAAACTACTCTTTCAATTTTTTTATCTTTTAAAAGTTTTTTTTCATCTAAAAATTCTTTAACATGCCAAGCAATAGCTTCACCTTCACGATCAGGATCAGTTGCAAGAATAATCTTATCAGACTCTTTTGCAACATCTGTAATTTCTTTTAAATATTTTTTAGAAAAACTATCAACCTCCCATATCATCTTAAATTTATTTTCAGGATCGACAGATCCATTTTTTGATGGCAGGTCTCTTATATGACCGTAACTTGCTAAAACTGTATAATTATCTCCCAAATATTTATTTATAGTTTTTGCTTTTGCAGGACTTTCAACAATAACAAGATTCATAATGACTGAAACTACACATAAATTATACTTTTAGTCAAATTAATAAATTTTTGTCTTCGATTCAGTATTATTTTTTAAGCGTTTTATATTTTCTCTATGGGTAATCAATATGAGTAAAAATAAAATTATATAAAAATAATAGTTGATATTATCTATAAAAAAATAACTTGATATAGGAACAAGTAATGATGCTACCATCGATGCAAGGGAAGAATACTTTGACATGACAAACACAACAAACCAAACAATTATAAAAATGACTGCCAAGTAAATATTTACACAAAAAAGTATACCAACATATGTAGCAACTCCTTTTCCACCTTTAAACTTTAACCATATAGGAAAAACATGCCCTAAAAAAACTGCAATAGAAGATGTAAATAAGTATTCAGAAAAATTAAACTTTATTATTAAAAGTAAAATTACTGCTTTACCTATATCCAATATTAAAGTGCTATAGCCAATTAATTTATTACCTGTCCTTAATGCATTTGTTGCACCAATGTTACCTGACCCAATTTCACGTATATCTTTTCCTAAAAAAATTTTTGTTAATAAAAATCCAAATGGAATAGAACCTATTAAATAGCTAATAAATAAAATTAAGAACAACATATTTAATTCGCTTTAAATAACTCCTCACCGTTAACAAATGTTGATAAAACTTTTCCTTGCATCTTTTTATCTTCTATAGATGTATTCTTAGACTTAGAAACCAAATTTTCTTTTTTGATTATCCATGGTTTATTTATGTCTACTATACAAAAATCTGCATTACTTCCTATACTGAGGTTTCCTTTATTTATTTTTAGTATTTTAGCTGGATTACTTGTTAATAGTTCAATAATTTTAAAAAGTTTAATTGAATTGTTGTGATATTGTTCTAATGCCAATGGTAAAAGTGTTTCTATACCTGATGCACCAGTTGCTGCTTGTGAAAAAGTTAATCTTTTAGACTCTTCATCTTCTGGTTTATGATCTGAAACAATTACATCAATAAGATCTTTATTTATTGCATCTACAAGTGACATCCTGTCCTCCTCAGTTCTTAAAGGCGGAGACAGTTTTAAGAAAGTTCTAAAATCACCAATATCATTTTCATTTAAAGACAAATTATTAATTGATACTCCGGTAGTAAATTTTACAGCATCTTTCTTTCTTTTAATTACATCAACCGACTTTGATGATGAAATTTGTGAAATATGGTACCTGCAATTAAAATCTTCTAACAAAGTTAGGTCTCTTTCGATAATAATTCGTTCCGCCAAGTCAGGTATACCCTGCAAACCTAAACGTGTTGCAACTATACCGTCATTCACGCTTCCATTTTTAGATAACTCAAAATCCTCAGCATGTTGCATTATTAAGCAATCAAGATCGTAAGCTGATCTCATAATTCTAGACATTAATCGAGTATTTTGAATTGTTTTAATACCATCTGTAAATGCAATAATTCCTTTTTTTTTTAAAAGTCCAAATTCAGTCATGTTTGTACTTTCTAAATTTTTAGTTAATGATGCAGAGGGATAAATATTTATCTTGGATTTATCTCGACCTCTACGTTTTAAAAAGTCTACAATAGATACATTATCTATAACTGGTGATGTATTTGGCATTGTAACAACGGATGTTACGCCACCAGATAGAGCAGCATTACTTAGGGTTTTAAAATTCTCTTTATATTCAAAACCAGGCTCACCCACAAATACTCTCATATCTACTAATCCTGGGAATATATGTTTACCATTTAAATCAATGAATTTTTCTCTAGAAGGAATATTATTTTTATTCACTTTTTTGCCAACAGCTTCGATTTTGCCTTCCTCATTAATTATTAATCCTCCAATTTCATCAATTGCATTATAAGGATCTATTATATTTGCATTTAAATAAATTTTTTTCTTCATTGTTGTCCAAAAATTTTTAAACAAGCCATTCGTACAGCTACACCCAGTTCAACCTGTTCTTTAATTACGCTTTTATTAATATCATCAGCAAGTTTTGTATCTATTTCGATACCTCTATTCATAGGACCAGGATGCATTATGAGTGCATCCTCTTTTGCTAGTTTAAGTTTATCTGGTGTTAAGCCATAATATTCATAATACTCTCTGTTTGATGATAAAAATGAACTTGTCATTCTTTCATTTTGTAATCTTAACATCATGACAATATCACAATCTTTGACACCGTCTTTCATGTTAGTAAATTTGTTTATTCCTAATTTCTCAATATCTTTTGGCATTAAATTTGATGGTGCAACAATATTTAATTCAGCACCTAACATGTTAAGTAAATAAATATTTGATCTTGCAACTCTTGAATGGAGAATATCACCACAAATTGCAATTTTTAATCCACTTATTTTTTTCTTTCTATCAATAATTGTTAATGCATCTAATAAAGCCTGAGTTGGATGCTCTCTTCTTCCGTCTCCAGCATTTAATACAGCACAATTTACTTTTTGTGAAAGTAGATTACATGCTCCAGAATCCTGATGTCTGATAACGATTATATCTGGATGCATCGCATTTAATGTCATTGCAGTATCAATTAAAGTTTCACCTTTTTTAATTGCTGAATTTACAATATTCATAGACATTACATCTGCGCCTAATCTCTTACCTGCTAACTCAAAAGAGCTTTGCGTTCTTGTTGATGGTTCAAAAAAGAGATTAATTTGAGTTTTACCTCTTAAAATATCAATTTTTTTATTTTTGCTCTTATTTAAAGTTATAAATGATTTAGCTTCGTCTAAAATTAAATTTATATCAGAAATAGAAAGGTCTTGTATTCCTAGAAGGTGTTTTTTTGAAATTTTAATAGCTTTTTTATTAATTGCCATTAAAACCAACTCTATAAACTTTTAATGCCACTAAGGCAAGGGTTTAATTATTTAAATAATCAATAGCTCCTTGAAGTATAAATGTAGCCGCTTTTTCGTCGATTTTCTTTTTTTTTTGAGAAAATTTTATGTCGAGATCACTCGATAAACTATAAGCCCCTGATGTCGATAGCCTTTCATCCCACAAACAAACTGGAATAGCAGTTTTTTCTTCAATAATTTTAGCTTTATCTCTGATTGATTGTGAACTTTTACCAAATGACCCGTCCATATTTAACGGATTTCCAACAATTATACCTGAAATGTTATTTTCTTTTATTATATTTGCAAGTTCAGAGGATAAATTTTCTATGTTGGTAAATTGAATAGTCTTATAAGGAGTGGCAATTTTCCTCCTATCATCACAGACAGAAACGCCAATTCTTTTAGATCCTAGGTCTAAACCTAACAATCTTGAATTATTATCTAATTTATCTTTTAGGGCATCGATTGTGATCATATTGTAATTTTCAGATTAAATGATAGTTTTCAATATTCTTATCATATGACTATAGATCTTAAAACAGTAAAGCATATCTCTAAATTGTCCAGAATATCGATAGATGATAATAAAGCTAAAAAATTAAGTGATGATTTAAATTCAATATTTAAATTTATCGAAAAACTAGAAGAGCTAGATACTGAAAAAATTGAACCACTTGCATCAATTGCTGAAACAAATTTAAAACTAAGAAAGGACGAAATTAAATCAAAAAATATAAGAGAAGATATACTTAAAAACTCACCTGAAGATAATAAAGATTTTTTTGTAGTCCCAAAGGTTGTTGAATAATGTCTAATATAATTGATTTAAAGCTGTTTGAGTTAGTTGAAAAAATAAAAAAAAAAGAAATTTCATCTACAGAAGTTACTAAAGCATTTATTGACAGGTCACAAAAATCAAAAAAACTAAATTCTTATATTACGGAAAATTTTGAAAACGCATTACAAAAAGCTAAACAATTTGATGAAAAACCAGATTTTAATAAAAAATTACCCGGTATTCCTTTAGCAGTAAAAGATCTTTTTTGTACCAAAAATATTCGAACTACTGCTGGTAGTAAAATTTTAGAAAATTTTATTCCAACATATGAATCGACTGTTACCCAAAATATTTTAAATGAAGGGGGCATTATCATTGGAAAATTGAATTGTGATGAATTTGCAATGGGATCGTCTAATGAAACTAGTTTTTTTGGAAATGTACAAAATCCTATATCAGAAAATTTAGTTCCAGGAGGTTCATCTGGTGGTTCATCTTCAGCTCTTGCTGCAAATTTAACACCTGCTACAATAGGAACAGACACGGGTGGTTCAATTAGACAACCAGCCTCTTTCACAGGTACAGTTGGACTAAAACCAACATATGGAAGCTGCTCAAGGTATGGCATCGTAGCTTTTGCATCCTCTTTGGACCAGGCCGGTCCAATGACACAAAATGTAAAAGACTGTGCTTTGATGCTAGAAGTTATTAGTTCTTATGACAATAAAGACTCTACATCTGTTGATTTTAAAAGAGGCCAATATCTAAAAGATCTTAATGAAAATATTAAAGGAAAAAAAATAGGAATACCTAAGCAATATAGAGTTGATGGAATGCCTAAAGAAATAGAAGAACTTTGGAAAAAAGGTATGAAAATAATCGAGGACAATGGAGGAGAAATAATTGAAATTAATTTACCAAACACTAATTATGCCTTACCAACTTATTACATAGTAGCTCCTGCAGAAGCTTCGTCAAATTTAGCTAGATACGATGGCGTAAAGTATGGGTTTAGATCAAAGGGAGAAAATCTGATTGACATGTATGAAAAGACGAGATCTGAAGGATTTGGTGATGAAGTAAAGAGACGAATAATGATTGGAACATATGTTCTATCTTCTGGTTATTATGATGCATATTATTTAAAAGCACAAAAAGTAAGAAGATTGATTAAAAATGATTTTGATGAAGCTTATAAAAAGGTTGATGCTATATTAACGCCGTCAACTCCGAGCTCAGCTTTTAAGATTGGTGAAAAAACAAATGATCCTGTCTCAATGTATTTAAATGATATATTTACTGTACCGATTAACTTAGCAGGCTTACCAGCTATATCTATACCGGCTGGTCATGATAAATCAGGTTACCCTTTAGGGCTTCAAGTGATAGGCAAAGCTTTTGATGAACAAAATATTCTTAATATAGCTTGTTCAATTGAAAAAAATATTAATTTTAAAAATAATATTAATGATTGGTGGATAAATTGAGTAAGGAAAATAAAGAATATTTAATTAAAAGAAACACTAATGAATATGAAGTAGTTATTGGTCTTGAGGTACATGCTCAAGTATTGTCTGAGTCTAAGTTATTTTCAACTTCTCCAACGAAATTTGGTTCAGAACCAAATACACAAGTAAGTTTAGTAGATGCTGCTTTTCCTGGAATGTTACCTGTTATAAATGAGTTTTGC
>CACIEO010000013.1:0-10945 GCA_902585665.1 uncultured Pelagibacteraceae bacterium
AATAAAAATTTTTGATTTTGTAGATAGATAAAACATAATATAAAATTCTATTATGCTTTAATGGGATTAATTTTTCCAGAAACTTTTAGCTTTTTGAAAAAATTTTTTTATACTAGGATTCGATTTTTCGTTTTCAATTTCCCTGAATTTTTCTAATAATTCTTTTTGTTCTTTATTTAAAGAAATTGGAACTTCAGTATTTACTTGAATATATAGATCACCAGTGCCACTTCCTCTCATGAAAGGCATACCCTTACCTCTCAATCGAAATTGTTTACCACTTTGTGTTCCTGAGGGAATTTTAATTTTTGCTTTCCCTCCATCAATTGTTGGTATTTCTATTGAGGTCCCTAAAGCAGCGTCAGCAATTGATATTGGACATTCAAAAAATAAATTCTCATCAGATCTTTTAAACAATTCATGAGAATAAACATTTACAAATAAGTATAAATCTCCACTGCCCCCACCTCTTGTGCCAGCTTCTCCTTTTCCAGATAATCTTATTCTCGTGCCATCATCCACACCTTTAGGTATAGTCACCGATAACCTTTTTGACGTTTGTTTTTTTCCTTGTCCTCCACAGCTAGAGCAAGGATTTGTAATTTCTTCGCCAGATCCTGAGCATTGTGGACATGTTTGTTGAACTGTAAAAAAACCTTGGCTTGATCTAACTTGACCATGACCCCCACACATTGAACAGGTGCCCACATTATGACCTGGTTTAGATCCACTGCCTTTGCAAGTATCGCATTTTTCTGATGAAGTAAATTTTATATCTTGTTTCTTTCCAGAATAAGCTTCCTCCAAAGTAATTGATAAATCATATCTTAGGTCAGAGCCTCTATTGTTGGATCTTCTAGACCTTCTTCCACCGCCAAAACCTTCACCAAAAAAATCCTCAAAAATATCTGAAAAATGGCTGGAGAAATCAAAATTACTGAATCCACCTCTTGCACCTCCACCATTTTCAAATGCAGCGTGACCAAAATTATCGTAATTCTGTTTCCTTTCTGCATTTGATAGAACGTGATAGGCCTCAGATGCCTCCTTAAACTTATCTTCAGAGGCCTTATCTCCTTTATTTTTATCAGGATGATATTTTACTGCTAACTTTCTATATGCGGATTTAATTTGATCGGGGGTTGCACTTTTATTAACACCTAAAACATCGTAATAATCTCTTTTTGCCATAACAATTTAGAGACAATCAGTTGTTATTTAGGCGCTTTTCTCTTTATTTTCGTCTTTTACTTCTTCAAAGTCTGCATCAACAACGTTATCGTCTTTTTTTCCTTCTTCTTTTTTATCTTTTGGTGCATCTCCAGGTTTAGCACTCTGTTGGGATTTATAAATTGCTTCACCTAATTTCATTGAAGACTGAACTAAATCTTGTGTTTTCTTTTTAATATCCTCTACGTCAGAACCTTTTAGCGCATTTCTCAGATTTGCAGATGCTGTTTCGATTGCTTTCTTATCTGTCTCAGAAACCTTAGATCCATGTTCCTTTAAGTTTTTTTCTGTGGAATGTAAAAGTGTATCCGCTTGATTTCTTGCATCGACTGATTCTCTTTTTTTCTTATCAGCCTCTTTATTTGCTTCTGCTTCTTTTACCATCTTGTTAATTTCGTCCTCACTCAAACCTCCTGATGCCTGGATTTGAATTTTTTGTTCTTTACCAGTTCCTTTATCCTTTGCTGAAACGTTAACAATTCCATTTGCATCTATGTCGAAAGTTACCTCTATTTGTGGCACTCCCCTCGGGGCAGGTGCAATACCTACTAATTCAAAATTTCCTAAAATCTTATTATCTGCTGCCATTTCCCGCTCTCCCTGAAGAACTCTAATCGATACAGCTGGTTGATTATCCTCAGCTGTAGAGAAAACTTGGCTTTTTTTTGTTGGTATAGTTGTATTTTTATCTATTAATTTAGTTGAAACACCACCTAAAGTTTCAATTCCTAGGGATAAAGGAGTTACATCAAGCAATAAAACATCTTTTACATCACCTTGTAAAACACCAGCTTGTATTGCTGCACCCATTGCAACTACTTCGTCAGGATTAACTGATTTGTTAGGGTCTTTTCCAAAAAAATTTTTAACTTCTTGTATTACTTTTGGCATTCGAGTCATACCACCAACTAACACAATCTCGTCAATTTCACCTGCAGATAAACCAGCATCTTTTAAGGCTGTTTGGCACGGGGGAATAGTTCTAGAAATTAAATCTTCAACTAAAGCTTCTAACTTTGCTCTAGTCATTTTTAAATTTATATGTTTGGGGCCAGTTTTATCAGCTGTTATGAATGGAAGATTTATCTCTGTTTGCGTCGCTGAGGAAAGCTCGATTTTGGCTTTTTCTGCAGCTTCCTTTAGTCTTTGTAAAGCTAATTTATCTGATTTTAAATCTATTCCATTTTCTTTTTTAAATTCGTTTAATAGGTAATCTACTATTGTGTTATCAAAATCTTCTCCACCTAGAAATGTATCACCATTAGTAGATTTAACCTCAAAAACACCATCACCTAATTCTAAAATTGATACATCAAAGGTACCACCACCTAAATCATAAACTGCAATTTTTTTGTTTGCTTTTTTATCTAATCCATAAGCAAGTGATGCAGCTGTTGGTTCATTTATAATTCTTAATACTTCAAGCCCAGCAATTTTTCCTGCATCCTTCGTCGCTTGTCTCTGTGCATCATTAAAATATGCAGGAACTGTAATTACAGCCTTTGACACTTCTTGCCCTAGATATTTTTCAGCTGTCTCCTTCATTTTTTGAAGAACAAAAGCTGAAATTTGAGAAGGAGAGTATTTTTGTCCTTTCGCTTCTATCCAAGCATCTCCTTTTTCAGAATTAATTATTTTGAATGGAGCTGTTTCAATATCCTTTTTTACTGTAGCATCGTTAAAATTTCTACCTATTAATCTTTTTACTGCAAAGATAGTGTTTTCCGGGTTTGTTACTGCCTGTCTTTTTGCAGGCTGACCAATAAGTTTCTCATCACCTTCAGTGAAAGCTACCACTGAAGGAGTTGTTCTTGCTCCTTCAGCATTTTCTAAAACCTTTGCTTGCGTTCCATCCATTATGGCTACGCAAGAGTTAGTTGTTCCTAAATCAATTCCAATTACTTTACTCATATTTTATAAGGTCTCATATAAGAGCTAATTTTGACTCTACAAGTTGATTTTTCCTTAATTTTTGTCATTTTTTTCAGTATTTTTGTTTTTTTCATCATTTTTTTTAGATTCAGGTGTTCTTTTTGAAACGGCAACTAGAGATGGCCTTAATAGTCTATCTTTCATCATAAAACCTTTCTGGATTTCTTGAACTATTGTACCTGGTTCTTTATTATCATCTTCTATTTCCATCATCGCTTGATGAAAGTTTGGATCCATTTTTTTATCAATAGAAGAGATTGGTTCTATACTATTTTTTTTGAAAATTGAGATCATATCCTTTTGGATTATATCTAAATGTTCCGTTATTTTTTTAAGCGAATCTGAGTTTTTCAATTTTTCATCATTACTTAAAGAAATTTTTGATCTATCAAGATTATCTAACAAATTAAGAGCTTCCCTAGCAAAACTAAAACCACCATATTCAAATGCATCATCTTTTTCTTTTTCATACCTTCTTCTTTGGTTTTCCATCTCAGCATAAGCTCTTGATAATTTATCCTCAAGATCATTTATTTTTTCCTCATGGGTTAATTCTTTTTCCTTCTCCTTGCTTGTAGTATTTTCTTCTTTATCCTTCTTTTCTATGTCTGATTTTTCTACTTTTTTTTTATTTGTATTTTCTTCACTCATGAGGTTTATATGGTAAGAAATAAGAAAATTTCCAGATGAAAAGAAAAAAAATTAGATATTTACTTATTGGCTCAAATAACAAAGGTAAAGTAAGGGAAATAAAGCAATTATTACCGAAAAATATTAAAGTTTCATCTATTATTGATTATAAATTGAAGAGCCCAAAAGAAACTGGTAAAACTTTTCTTCAAAATTCATACTTAAAATCAAAATTTTTTTCCAAAAAAACAGGACAGATTTGTTTAGCAGATGACTCAGGACTCGAAATAGACATATTAGATAAAAAGCCTGGCATTTTTTCCTCAAGATGGGGAGGAAAAAAAGGAAATTTTAATCTAGCTATAAAAAAAATATATAGGGAATTAAATAAAAAAGATAAAAACTGGATGCAGAAAAAAATTTCTGCAAGATTTGTTTGTGCACTAAGCATAGTTGGCCCAAAATTTAAAAAAGTTCACTCGATTGGTAAAGTGGAGGGAATTATATCTAAGAAGAAAATTGGCAAAAATGGTTTTGGCTACGATCCTATATTTATACCTTTAAAAAGAAAAATTACTTTTGGACAAATGAAATTTAAAACAAAATTTAGAATTGATCATAGGGCTCAAGCTTTTAAAAAAATCAAAAAATTTCTATAAATGAATTTCCTTCAACTTTATAAAAATTGAGTACATGATTAATTTTTTTATTTTTTATTTGGAAATTACCGGATATTCCTTTAAAAGTATTTTTCTCCTCAAAAATTTTTTCGTCTACTAAAAAATCGTTTTGCCTCAATAAGTAGTAAATGAGTCCCACAAGATCGTATGTTATTAAAGATAATTGATTTGGGGGTTCTTTATAAAACTCCTCATATTCTTTATTAAACTTGTCAAAGTTTCTTTTGTTAACCGAGGGAAAACTTATGGGTTGAGATGCTGTCTCTTTAAATAATGTTTTATCAAACCACTGATTTAGAGATATGAAAGTTATATTCTTAGGAGAGACATCAGTATATAGGAGTGATGTTGTTACACTTTTTAAACTTTCATCAAAATCTGCTATGATAATAGAATCATAACCAATTTTACCAAGAGTATCCCTTTTATTTAAAATTTCTAATATTTTTTCTTTATTTTCCTCTTCTGAATTTTCTATTCTCTTAATTTCATCGGCAAGATTTTGTTTTCTTATTTGGTATCTAGTGACTTTTTCGATTTGTTTAGTTAATTTAGTCGGCTCGGTATCATAATAAAATATTTTTTTTGAATTAAGTTTTGAAACCTTAATTGCTTCTTCAATCTCTTCTTTATAATCTTTTTTTGGAATCAAAACTAAAGTTTGTTTTAAATCATTCTCTTTTTGAAATTTTTTAATAGCCCTAAATTGTGAATTAGCATTTATACCTGAACTAATTACGTTTTTTGGATTATTCAATACTTTATTTGTTAGGGATAAAAAAATTGCATCCTCATATTTATCTAATCCAATTAAATTTCTATTAAATACTGGTCCAATAAAAATTCTAACACCTTCAATATATAATTCCTCAACTTTTTTAATTGTTTCCAAATTATCAGCCCGTGTATCCCTTGGTAAAATATAAATATTATTATTGTTAATTTTTTTTAAGGCCATTTTTGTTGAACCTATTACTGAATTTCCGATGTATTCAAACTCTCCAGAAAAAGGCGCTAATAATCCAATTTTGATTGACTCATTTGCGAAAGCAGTTTTTGCTTTCAATAGAAAAAAAATTATTGCTAAAAAATACTTAATATGTGCTTTCATTTATATTTCTTTAATTATAATTATATTTAATTATGATTCCATTAAACGAAAACAAAATATTAAGCATGAAAAGTGGTTTATATGTGGTCGCAACGCCGATTGGTAATTTAATGGATATAAGTTTCAATGCAATTGAAATACTTAAAAAATCTGACATAATTCTTTGTGAAGATACAAGAGTATCAAAAAAATTATTAAATAGATATAATATTGAATATAAAAAACTGGTTGCAAACCATAAATTTAATGAAAATAAAAATTTAAAAAAAATAATTACTTATTTAGAAAATAACAAAATTATATCAATAATTTCAGATGCAGGTACTCCATGTATTTCCGATCCGGGTAAAATTTTAATTAATGAGTGTGTTAAAAAAAATATAAATATTTTTTCAATCCCTGGACCGTCATCTGTAGTATCTGCAATTTCTATAAGCGGTTTTTCGGATAAGTTTATTTTTTACGGTTTTTTTCCAGAAAAAGAAAAAGATATGAACAATGATTTTGAAGCTTTATCAAAGTTAAATTTTACAATCGTCATTTTCATTTCTGCAAAAAAATTTAAAAAAAAATCACACAATCTAAAAAAATATTTTCCAGACAGAAAGTTGTTAATATGTAAAGAATTAACAAAAATGTATGAACAACATTTTAGAATGGATGTTTCTGAAATTAGTAACTTCAACAATGAATTAAAAGGTGAAATTACTTTAGTAATCTCACAGAAAATTCAGCGCGAATCAGAGGATTATTTGAGTGATATGGAAAAAAAAAAAATTAGAAAACTTATTAAAAATTTGAGTATTAAAGATATTGTAAGCGAGATAAAAAAAAATAAAGATATATCCAGAAAAGAAATTTATAATTATTGTTTAAAAATTAAAAATGAAAAATAAATCTCTTATTTTTGTTTTTTTGATATTTTTTGTTAATGGTTGTGTCGGAACATCTTCACAAGGAATATTTGGGACTGGTGTAAGTATAGCAATCGATCCTAGATCACTAGGTACACAAATAGATGATAATATTATGCAAAAGAACTTGGCAGCAAGATTATTATTGGAGGATAAAAAATATATTATATCAATAACAACTAAAGTGTTGGATGGTCGGATATTTATAACTGGTAAAGTTGATGATCCTGAGGAAAAATTGAAAATAACAAAAATGGCCTGGGAAACGAAAGGTGTCAGATCTGTAAGGAATAACATAATCATAAAAGATGAATTTAATTTTAAACAGTCTGCGGTAGATCTATTAATTACCTCACAATTAAGAACAGCCTTGATACTTAACAAAAAAATTAAATCAACAAACTACAACATAGATACATATAAGAAAAAAATATATGTATATGGTATCGCTCAAAGTAAAGATGAACAAAAAGAGGTAATCAAAGAGGGCAAAGAAATCCCAGATGTTGAAAGAGTAATAGCAAGTATTTTATTGGTAGAAGATCTTCGGATACAGAAAGATTAATTCAAAATTATTAAAAGAAATTTACTAATAAAAGACATAAAAATAATAAAAATTGAAAAAAAAATCCAATACATAAATGTAACTGCTTTGTTTCTTTTTCTTCTTAATTTAACAAACTCTTCATCATCTAAATTTGAAATATCCCTTTTGCCTTTTACAGGGTAGTCGTAACTCCATTTCCAAACTGAATTACCCAACCTTTCATCAAGTCTATTGAAATACTTTATCCATTCAGTAGACCAAATAAAAATAAAACTTAAAATCATTAAAAGTAAAATTTCAGTTAACATAAGTTTAATTTACTTTTCCATAATTAATTACACCAGCAGAGTAAGCAGCTACTGATGCAAGATTTAAAATTTCAGAAGTTGATGACCTTAGAGGTACTATTTCTATTGCTCGGCCTAGTCCTATTAAAAGCGGTCCAATTACTTTTGCTCCACCAAGTGTTTTCATCATCTTATATGCTATAGCAGCACTATGTTGTCCTGGCATAACTAAAACATTAGCTTTTCCAACTATGCTAGAAAATGGGTATAAATCTTTATATTCTTCACTTAAAGCAACATCTGGCTGCATATCTCCATCAAATTTAAAATTTACATTCATAGACTTTAAAATATCGACCGCATCCCTAATATGTTTTGTTCTACTTGTTATTGGTTGTCCAAAAGTTGAGTGAGATAAAAAGGCAACTTTTGGATCGAAACCAAATAGTCTTACAACTCTTGCAGCAGAAATCGCAATTTCTGCCATTTGTTTAGAGCTTGGATATTCATGAACTGTAGTATCTGCTAAAAAAACAGTTTTACCTTTATTTATAATCATGTTGAGACCAAACATTATTTCCCCTGGTCTAGCATCAACAACTTTTACAACTTTTTTAAGGGATGACGAATATCTTCTAGTATTTCCAGTAACCATTGCGTCGGCATCACCACATTCAACCATACATGATGCCCAAATTACTCTATCGTTTCTTACAAGTTTATCACAATCTCTTTCTAACAATCCTTCTTTTCTATGTAACTTTTCAAATAAAAATTTTACATATTTATCTTTAAGAGATTTATTTTTCGAATTGATGATTTCTATATTTAAGTTCTCACTGTATCCAATCTCTTTTAATTTTTTTTTGACAATTTCCTCCTTAGCTATAATTAATGGAATGCCTAATCCGCCCTTTTTAAAGGCTATGGCTGCTTTTAATGTATCCTCATCTTCACCATCTGCGAAAACTACTCTCTTTTGATTTTTTTTTATTTGATTATTTATACCTTGCATAATAGTTACTGACGGATCAAGTCTTTGCTTTAATTGTTCTGCGTAGGCATCAAGATTTTCGATTTTTTTTCTTGCTACCCCAGTTTTAATTGCCGCTTTCGCAACAGCTACTGGAATAACGCTCATTAATCTTGGATCAAACGTTGAGGGAATAATATAATCTCGTCCATAAGTCGGCCTCTCACCACCCATTGCAGCTACAACTTCGTCAGGAACCCTTTCTCTAGCAAGAGAGGCAATAGCATTTGCAGCAGCTATTTTCATTTCCTCATTTATAGTCCTTGCTCTTACATCAAGCGCACCTCTAAATATATATGGAAATCCAATCAAATTATTTACTTGATTTGGATAGTCAGATCTCCCAGTTGCTACAATCGCATCCTTTCTTACTTCTTCAACTTCCTCAGGGGTAATCTCTGGATCAGGATTAGCGCAAGCAAAAATTATAGGATTTTTCGACATACTTTTTACCATTTTTTTTGACAAAATACTTTTAGACGACAAACCCAAAAAAACATCTGCGCCTTCAATAACCTCCTGTAACTTTCTTTTTTTTGTAATAATTGCGTGTTCTGATTTCCATTTATTCAAATTATCCCTGCCTTTATATAAAACGCCTTTACTATCTAGCATCACAATATTTTTGTGTGGCACGCCTATTTTTTTAAATAAATTTGTGCAAGCGATAGCAGATGCTCCTGCTCCGTTTACGACTACTTTAATTTTTTTCATAGATTTTTTTGAAATATCTAGTGCATTTAAAAGTGCTGCCGTTGTTATTATTGCAGTGCCATGTTGATCGTCGTGGAAAACTGGAATATCAAGTGTTTTTTTTAATTTTTCTTCAATTATAAAACAATCTGGTGCAGCTATGTCCTCTAAATTTATTCCACCAAAACTACCAGATATACTTTTAATACTTTTTATTATCTCTTCAGGATCAGATGAGTCAATTTCTATATCAATTGAATTGATGTCAGCAAAACGTTTAAATAGTACTGCCTTACCCTCCATAACTGGCTTTGAGGCGAGAGACCCAAGATTGCCCATTCCTAAAATAGCTGAGCCATTACTAATTACAGCAACTAAATTTCCTTTACTTGTATAATCATAAGCAGCATCTGGATTTTTTGATATTGCTTTTACGGGCGCAGCCACTCCAGGAGAATAAGCTAATGCTAAATCTCTTTTTGTTGTCATGGGCTTAGACGAAATTATCTCAATCTTGCCAGATTTCTCATTATGATGAAAATCCAAAGCTTCTTTATCTGAGTAATGTTCAATTTTATTTTTTTTCATTGTTTATTAAATAGATATACAAATAGAACTAATTTATAAGATTAATATGATTTATGAATCTGATCAAGTCAACAGGCACATTTAGTTTCTTCGTTCTCATAAGCAGAATATTAGGATATTTAAGAGACGTTTTAATTGCAATTTATCTTGGGTCTGGACCAATAGCGGATGCTTTTTTTGTAGCATTTAGAATACCAAATACATTTAGAAGGCTCTTCTCAGAGGGAACATTTAACTCTGCATTTGTCCCTAGTTATATGAAGGAGCTAAATAGTGGGAAAAAAAGAGCCAAAATATTTGCAGGTAACATTTTTAATTTTCTAACTTTAGCGATTTTATTTTTTGTTTTAGTTGTTGAAATATTTATGCCTTGGTTTGTCTTTTTGATAGCACCAGGTTTTATAGAAAATTCAGATAAGTTAGATATGACAATTAATTTAACCAGAATTACTTTCCCCTTCCTTTTATTCGTAAGTTTATCGTCTTTTTTTGGGGCAATTTTAAATTCGCATAATAAATTCGCTGCCGCATCAGCGGCACCTATAATTTTAAATATTTTTTTAATAATCACACTTTTTTTTGCAAATTATTTAAAAGATGATTTAGTTATATTTTTATCTTATGCTGTTACTATCTCCGGGTTAGTACAACTGCTTTTTTTAATATTCTATACAAGAAAAATTTATTTTCCCGCTGTGTCTTTCAAAATTAATTACAATAGTAAACTTAAATTTTTTTTTAGAAAATTAATTCCAAGTATTTTTTCTTCTGGAGTGACACAAATAAATATTTTAGTAGGTACAATAATAGCCTCTTTCCAAGCTAGTGCTGTTTCCTATTTATATTATGCTGACAGGATTTACCAAATAAATTTAGCTATTGCTGGTATAGCAATTGGGACAGTATTACTCCCTAGCTTGAGTAAATATGTCGAGAAGAAAAACGAAAAAAAAATAAAATTTATTCAAAACAAATCTTTGGAACTATGTCTTTTTTTAAGCATACCAGCAACCTTTGCACTATTGATATCATCAGAAGAAATTACATCTGCACTATTTGGATATGGTTCATTTAATCAAACAAGTGTTAAAAATTCTGCTTTCGCGTTATATTTCTTTTCATTTGGTTTACCAGCATTTGCTTTAATTAAAGTATTTTCAAGTTATATTTTTGCTAGGCAAAATACGAAAACACCGTTTATTTTTTCAATTTATTCAGTAGTAATTAATATTTCCTTAAGCTTATATTATTTTGATGATCTTGGATTTATAATTATACCAATCGCTACAACTATATCATC
>CACIEO010000014.1:0-8297 GCA_902585665.1 uncultured Pelagibacteraceae bacterium
CATCTATTCTTGCCACGTGAATAAATAAAGCTGCTAGTTTTACTGATAATTTGTCATTATCTTGCTTTTTATTTTTATCTTTATTGAATAGTTTAAACATTATTTAATACTCATTTCTTTCAAAACATTGAATGGATTATCCACAGTTATCCTGTTTTTTTTATTAATTTTTCTAAATTTCTTTTTAGGAGAATACTTAAAAAAAATTTCATCATTTTTGTTATAGGTTTTATAATCCATATTTTCAATTAGCTTTATAAAGTTTTCTTTGCTGCAACCAAGCAAGTTTAACATTTCTGGCTTTAATTTAATTTCCTTTTTTTCACTCTTTCCAATCTCAAATATCATCAAGAATAGCCTTTCTAAGATATCAATTCTGACGTAAATATTATTAAATTTTTCAAATCCACAAATAAGCATAAAATTCTGGTTTAGACTTTTTCCATTATATAAAAAATTTAAACCAAATTTAGGAATATTTAAGTTTAAATACTTTTGATAGTAATTTTTCCATAGTATTACCCTCATCATCACTGGCTTTGGTTTTAAGAGTTTGTATAGAAAAATGTGATATCTGCCAAATCTAACACCTATAGCTCTTAAGACTTTTCTATCTTTTTGCTCAAGTTGACTTAAAAAATTTTCAACGTCACTTCTTTTTACTACTCCATTACCTTCATAAATTCTAAATGCTAAAGCTCTAACGAGTGAATTAGAATTTTCTATATTTTTTATATCAATTAGACTTTTTAATTCATAATTTATTTTATTTTGTATCCAACTAATCAAATGTTTTGTCAACTTAGTTTGATCATCATTTTCTATCATGTCATCTATAATTAATTTTATATCTGGATTGAGATAATCTTTACCAGGAGTTAACTGGGCAATTGGGTAATCATTCCAATATATTTTGAAGTCGTCATTTAGTTGTAAGTTATTATTTTTGATGATTTCTCCTACCCTTTTGAGAATTTCAGGAGCTACGTTCTGCCTAGCTGCTTTCTTTAGAGATTTAATATCAGTATCTAAAGCTCCAATTTTGTAATCCAACTCGAGTTTTAAACCATTCAACTGACCAATGTACTGATTATTTATCATCACCCTTTTGTTGTCTATTATCTTAGTATTAAATGTAATATCCTGTTTAAGACCTCTCGCTAATATACTTGCTCTCTTATCTATAAAACTTTTTGTTAATTCTTCATGCAATCTATCTGATAATTTATCTTCAAGATTTTTTGTTCTCTCAACCCAATAATCCTGATTTTCTACCCAATTAAGTTTGTTTGATACATATGACCAAGTCCTTACATTAGCTATTCTATTTGATATAGAATCTACGTTTCCATCTATTTTATCAAGAGATGATAATTGTTGCTTCATGAAGTTATTACTTATGTGTCCAGGCTTTTCTCTTAAAAACTTAAAAACCTGCCCAACAACTTCAAGATGATTCCCATAAGTTTTTTTCACAAAATCTGGAATTTGACAACATTCCCACAACAACTTTAACTCATTTTCGTTTTTATAAATTTCAAGTTTTTCTGTATCTTTTAAAATGTGTTTCAGTACTTTTTCATCTTCACATTCAGGAATTCTTTTTAACCATGATTTATTTGGTCTCTCTTCTAAAGATTTAATTAACAAATTCCCATTTTTGAAATTTAAATCTGAATTTCTCCAAAATATTGTGTGTATGTCATCAAATTTATGATTTTCTAAAAGTTCTACTTCGTCTGAGCTTATTTCGCCACAATCACCAGTAATACCAAAAGATCCATCATTTAAATATCTTCCAGCTCTTCCAGATATTTGACCTATTTCAGACATTTTTAACCTTCGAAGCTTTTTTCCGTCAAATTTTTTTAAATTTGAAAAATAAACATTATCTAAATCCATATTAATACCCATGCCAATCGCATCTGTTGCTACTAAATAGTCTACATCACCAGATTGATATAATTCTACTTGGGAATTTCTTGTCTTAGGACTTAATGATCCCATAACAATTGCTGCACCGCCTTTCTGTCTTCTTATCAATTCAGCAATCGCATAGACTTCCTCAGCTGAAAAAGCAATGATTGCGCTTTTTCTTTCTATTCGCGATATTTTTTTATGTCCAGCATATGTCAACTTTGAGAGTCGTTTTCTGTCTATATACTCAATATTTTCCTCGAGTTTCTCAAGTATATTTTTCATAGAGTTAGACCCCATAAACATAGTTGTCTTATCACCTCTTAAGTTTAACAATCTGTCTGTAAATATGTGTCCTCTCTCATGATCACTAGCCATTTGTATCTCATCTATAGCTACAAAATCTAATTTTTTATCTATTGGCATAGACTCAACTGTACAAAAATAATATTTTGCGTTAGATGGAATAATTTTTTCTTCTCCCGTTATCAAAGCTACTTTACTAGGATCAACTTTTTTAATTACCTTGTCATATACTTCCCTAGCTAATAGCCTCAACGGAAAACCCATCATTCCACTATCGAATGACAACATAGTTTCGATAGCTAGAAATGTTTTTCCAGTATTTGTAGGACCAAGAACTGCAACTATTTTGTTTTTACTCATTTCTATAATTTGTATGTGATTGTATTTGGCTACTATATGTTGTTACCTCTTTAGAACAAAAATGGACTAAAACAAGTCCGAATCAGCGTGTAAAAAGTTCTCATTTTAAGAATTTATAAACTTATTTTACCAGAATTAAAATTAATAGCTACCCTTACTTAGGAAAGGATTTATTTCTCAAAATTTTCCAGACTCCAGAGGCTGTAGCAGTTACTTTGCCATCACATTCTAATTTGCAAACTAAAAAAATCATAGATTTTGTTTTTTTTGAAATAGTAGCTGTACCTAAAATTTCATCTCCTTCTTTAGTTGGTGCTATAAATTTAATTTCTAAAGATATTGTAACACATGGAATATTCTCAACTGATCTATGAGCTGCCGAACCACAACCGGAATCAATTATAGAGGCAATGAATCCACCATGAGTTATACCCGCCCTATTAAGATGATTTGAAGTGACTTTGGTTTTAAATTGGAATTCATTCTCTGAAACTTTTCTGACCAATAAACCACCATTATGTTTCATAAAACCTGATTTTGTGCTTATTTGTTCAAAATTATCTGACATAAATTAAATTATAAAAGTGGATATTAACAAGAATATTAAAACTATAAAAAAAAATAAAAAAACAGATTTCTGTAAAGATATTTTCATAATTAAATCTTTTGGTGCGCCTGCTAGGAGTTGAACCCAGAACCTCCTGGTCCGTAGCCAAGCGCTCTATCCAATTGAGCTACAGGCGCAAGTTAACACTTTTTTTTTAAAATATATATAAATATTTAATATTTTAAAGATGTTAAGTATTTTTTTAATAGTGAGGATTGGATCCAAAATCTACCATCTAAGTTTTGGTCTCTATCTAAGATCATTATTTTATTAAACATTTTTAATATCATGATATAATTTTGCATTGAAAAATGACCAAAAATAGATCTAATTATGTCGACAAAATTGAAGTTTTAAACGAAGGGCTTAAAGTATTTTTTTCAAATAAGTCTGAGGATACTTTTCCAAATATATGGCTCAGGGATCACGCTAAAGATGAAAATAACTGGGATGAACGAAGCAACCAAAGAAAAACATTCACAGCAAAATTAAATCCAAAAATAAAAATTAAAAACGCAAATATTTTAAATCAGGGGGAATATATTGACATCATCTGGTCAGATACTTCTAATAATATTAAATATTCATCTGAATTTTTATACAAAAACTCTATAAATTATTCACGTGATAAAAATAAAATAAAAATTTGGGAAAACAAAGAAATTAAAGACGATATTTTTTTTAATTTTGAAAATATCAAAAGTGAAGAGGGTTTTAAAAATTTACTGTTGAAATTACACTCTTTTGGTTTTGCAGTGATAAAAGATTGTAAAAAAAATATGTCTTCTGTTGAGTTTTTGGCAAAAAAAATAGGTTATGTTAGAAATTCAATTTTTGGAGGTTTATGGAGTTTCGAGTCTAACGCAGATATGGCAGATAGCGCTTATACAAATGAAGAATTAAGACCGCATACAGACTCAACATACAGCAATGATGCACCAGGGCTACAATTACTTTTATGTTGTGAATATGATGCAAAAGGTGGTGACTCAATTATGGTTGATGGGCTTAAGATTGCGGAAACTATCAAATCTAAAAACCAAAATTTATACGACGTTTTAACAAAAATTGATGTACCTGGAAACTATACAGGCGATGGAGTTATACTAGAGGCTAAAAGACCTATAATAAAATTAGACGACAATAATCATATAAATCAGATTAGTTTTAACAATTATGATAGAGCTCCTTTCAGATTAGATCCGGAACTAACAAAAATTTTTTATGAAGCTATAAGTTTGTTTGACAATTTAGCTAATTCAAAACAATATCAGTGGAGACATATTTTAAAACCTGGCGAACTACTGATATTCAATAACTGGAGAGTTTTACACGGAAGAGGATCCTTTAACGGTAAGAGAAGAATGAATGGCTGCTACATTAACAAAGAAGACTTCGACAGCTCGTGTAAAATAAATGGATTAATCTAATCTTAAAATTTTAATTAATGAAAAAATCATTTTCAATGTTTTGTGCTTTAATCACGACTTTTATTTGGGGAACAGCATTTATAGCTCAAGACACTGGAATGGATAATATTGGTCCATTAACATTTAATTCTTCAAGATTTTTTGTAGGTTTTCTTACGATTCTACCTTTCGCTATTTTAATAGAAAAAAATAAGATTAAAAAAGAAATAAAAAATAATACAAAATTATTTATTAAATATTTAATTTTTATGGGAGTTTCTCTTTTTTTGGGAACTTTCTTACAGCAGGCAGCATTACAGTATACTAATATAGCAAATGCTGCTTTTTTTACCGTATTCTACGTTCCTTTTGTACCTATTATTTTGTTCATTATTTACAAAGAAAAAGTTCATTGGAGTATTTGGCCCTCAATAGCTCTTTGTATAGTTGGAGTCTATCTTCTCACAGATTTTTCTGATGCTGAAATAATGTTAGGGGATACACTTGTAATTTTTTGTTCTATCTTTTGGGCCTTACATATTATTTTTGCAGGTAAATTTATGCAAAAATTTAACATACCAGTATTTTATGCCGCTTTACAGGCTGCGTTTGTTTTTTCATTATCAATTTTTTTTGCATTCATATTTGAAGAAGTAGTTTTATCAAACATATTACTTGAGCTTAGCTCTATATTGTATGCAGGAGTATTATCAGGTGGTATTGCATTTACTTTACAGATGTATGCACAAAAAAATATTGAAGAAGCACCTGCAGCTATTATTTATTCTTTAGAGGGTGTTTTTGCTGCTATGGCTGGCTGGATAATCTTAGATCAATTTTTAAAATTTAATAATATAATCGGATGTTTCTTAATATTATTTGCAGTTATATTGTCACAAATTCTTCCAACATCAAAAATAAATAATTCCAAATAACAAAATAGATAATAAAATTCTGTAGAATACAAAAAGTTTAAGATCAAATTTCTTAACAAATATTAAAAAATATTTAATTGTAAAATACGAAAAAAAATAAGAAAAAAATACAGTAAATATAATCATTGAGTTAAATTCTACAGATTCTTTATATAAGTCTTTTAATCCAAGAAAACTCGCTCCAGCAATTACTGGAATAGAAAGATAAAATGAAATTTTAGTAGAGTCATATCTGTCAAATTTAAGAAATCTGCTTGCAGTTATAACAATTCCAGATCTACTTACACCTGGTATAAGTGATAATATTTGAAAACAGCCAATTATGATAACTGTTTTTAAACCTAAATTTGTATCAAGCTTTTTGTTTACTTTAACTTTATCTGCAAAATATAATAAGATTGCAAAAATTAATGTAGTCCAAGCGATTATTTCAATATTTCTTAAATATAAGATTAAATTTGTCTGATAAAGTATGGCTCCAATAAAAATAACAGGAGCTGAACCAAATGTGACAAGTAAAAGCAATTTTTTGTTTTTAAAAATATTAGCTAGATCTGAATTAAAGTATGTAATTATCGCTAATAGCGAACCTAAGTGTAAACCTATATCAGTAAGCAGTGATTGAACTTTAAAATTGTAAATATCAGAAATAAGAAACAAGTGAGCTGACGAACTTACTGGAATAAATTCTGATATACCTTGTATTGCTGAAAGCAAAAGAATCTCAAAAAAATCAATATTCATTTAATTTCTTGTATTCTATATATTCTTAAATTGAAGCAATAACATGAGCAGATATGTGCTATGCAAAAAACGAATTTTTTATTAAAAACCTTAGTTTTTGAACAAAATAGGTAATAAGTGTTGTCCTATTTAACGTTTATTATTATTTATCCTTAGTATATAAGCCTTCAAATTATGCCAGATAAAATGCTTAAATTTGTAAAAATAGGTCAACAAAATCCACCTAAAAGAGAGGTAGATTTAAGAAAAGAAGATTTTAACGAGATATATGATGAATTTATTAGTAATAAAGCTAAAGAGCAATCAAGCAGGTGTTCTCAATGCGGAGTTCCTTTTTGCCAGGTTCATTGTCCTTTAAGCAACAATATTCCAGATTGGCTAAAACTCACTGCAGAAGGACGATTGGAAGAGGCATATCAACTATCACAAAGTACAAATAACATGCCAGAAGTATGTGGAAGAATATGTCCACAGGATAGGTTGTGTGAGGGTAATTGCGTAATTGAGCAATCTGGACATGGAACAGTTACAATTGGATCCGTAGAAAAGTTTATAACCGAAAACGCTTGGGCAAATGGATGGGTCAAACCGATAAATGTGAAGACAGAGTTACAACAAACCGTCGGGATTATTGGAGCAGGCCCGGCAGGTTTAGCATGTGGTGAACAACTAAGAAAATCAGGATACCAAGTAACAATATATGATCGATATGATAGAGCCGGGGGGCTATTAATCTATGGAATACCAAATTTTAAATTAGAAAAATTTGTAGTTGAAAGACGCACTGAGCTTCTTAAAAAAAGTGGAATAAATTTTGTCCAAAATTTTGAAGTTGGTAAGGATGCAACATTAAATCAATTAAGAGAAAAACATGATGCAATATTAATTGCAACCGGAGTTTATAAACCTCGAGAAATAAATATTCCAGGTAGTGATTTAAATAATATTTTTCCTGCGATGGAATTTTTAACTGCGTCAAATAAAAAAGGTTTAGGTGATAAAGTCGAAAAATTTGATGATGGTACCCTAAACGCAGAGGGAAAAAATATAGTTGTTATAGGAGGTGGTGATACAGCAATGGATTGTGTTCGAACCGCTGTAAGACAAAATGCAAAATCTGTAAAGTGCTTATATAGAAGAGATAAAGAAAATATGCCAGGGTCTTCTAGAGAAGTTGCAAACGCTGAGGAAGAAGGCGTTGAATTTGTATGGCTATCGAGTCCCAAGGAATTTCACGGAAGCAACAAAGTCGAAAAAATAAGTGTAAATAAAATTAAACTAGGTGAACCAGATGATACTGGAAGAAGAAAACCTGAAATACAAAATGATGGAGGTTTTAATTTAGAAGTTGATATGGTTATAAAATCATTAGGATTTGATCCAGAAGATCTCCCAAAACTTTTTGATAATAATGATCTTCAAGTTTCAAAATGGGGAACAATTAAAACTAATTTTGAAACTTTAGAAACCAATGTTCCAGGTGTTTTTGCAGCTGGTGATATTGTAAGGGGAGCATCCCTAGTAGTATGGGCAATCAAAGATGGGAGAGATGCTGCAGAGTCTATTATTAAACATTTGAAACAAAAAGAAATTTCAAAAATAAAGGTTGCGTAATGAAGAGATATTTTAAAAACAAGAAACTACTTGAAAGAAATAATGTTTACTCAAAGGATATGGAACATGATGCATGTGGAGTGGGTCTGGTTGCATCGACTGAGGGAAAGAAATCAAGAAAGGTAGTAGAATATGGAATTCAGGCTTTAAAGGCTGTATGGCATAGAGGTGCTGTGGATGCTGATGGTAAAACAGGAGACGGAGCAGGTATTCATGTTGAAATCCCAAAAGAATTCTTTAAAGAAAAAATTGAAGTTACCGGACACGTATATGACAATTCTGAAATTTGTATTGGTATGATATTTTTACCAAGAAATAATTACGAGGCACAAGAAAGTTGTAGAACACTGGTTGAAAAAGAGTTGACGCAAAATGATTTTAATATTTATGGTTGGAGACAAGTTC
>CACIEO010000015.1:0-8284 GCA_902585665.1 uncultured Pelagibacteraceae bacterium
TCGAGAAGTGTTTCAAATATAAAATCTGAGTTAATAAATTATGTATCTTAAAAATTCAAAAATTGTAGCTGTAAAAATTGGATCATCTTTATTAATTGATAACAATATGAAGATAAGGACAAAATGGTTAATCGAATTCTCTAAAGATATTAAAAAATTAGTAGATCAAGGAAAAAAAGTTATAATTATTACCTCTGGTGCCATTGCTCTAGGATGTAAAAAATTAAATTTAAAAAAAACAAATTTAAAGCTGGATAAAAGCCAGGCAGTTGCATCGATTGGACAAATAGAATTAATGAATCTTTTTAAAAAAAACTTCAATAAGGTAAAATTAAATCTTTCTCAGATACTCCTAACTCTTGAGGATACTGAACAAAGAAGGAGGGCAATCAATGCAAAAAGAACAATAAATAATTTATTTCAACTTGGTTTTGTGCCTATAGTTAATGAAAATGATAGCATTGCTACATCTGAAATCAAATATGGTGATAATGATAGATTGGCCTCTAGAGTAGCTCAAATTTCAAGCGCGGATTGTTTAGTTTTACTTTCAGATGTTAATGGTCTCTACACAAAAAATCCTAAATTATTTAAAGATGCAACTTTAATTAAAGAAATTAATAAAATTGATGAAAGAATTGAAAGAATTGCAAGTAATGAAAGCGGTATATATGGAACCGGTGGAATGAAGACAAAAATTGATGCCGCAAAAGTTTGTCAAAAATCTGGGTGCCAAATGGCAATTGCAAATGGACTAATTTTAAGACCTTTAGACCAAATCCAAAAAAAAAATAATTGCACCTGGTTTATCACTGAAGTGTCTAAACTTGATGCGAGAAAAAAATGGATAATAAGCTCAATTTCTCCTAAAGGTGAATTAATTATTGATGATGGTGCAATTAAAGCTTTAAAGCATGGTAAAAGTTTGCTTGCAGCTGGTATTAAAAAAGTAAATGGAAAATTCAATAAAGGTGACCATATTAAAATTCTCAACAAAAATATGATAGAATACGCAAGAGGCTTAAGTTCTTTTACCTCTGGAGAAATTATAAAAATAAAAGGGCAACATTCAAATAAAATACAAGAATTATTAGGATATACTGCAAAATCTGAGGTTGTCCATAAAGATGATATGGTTGCTATATGATAAAAAGATATCTTGAAATAATTGGAAGAAAATCAAAAAAAGCTTTTGAAAATAAAGTTAAAAATAAATTGAAGAATAAAGTTTTAAATCATTATGCACTTTCAATTAAAAAAAATAAAAAATCTATATTATTACAAAATAAAAAAGATATAGATTATGCAAAAAAAATTGGATTAAAAGACAATTTTATCTCCAGATTAGAATTAGATATAAAAAAACTTGAAGCCATTACACGTTCGATTAATTCAATATCAAAATTAAAAGATCCAACTGATAGAATATTAGAGCAGTGGAAAAGACCAAACGGTTTAAAAATCAAAAAAGTTTCAGTTCCAATAGGAGTAATAGGAGTGATTTATGAAAGTAGACCAAATGTTACCTCGGATGTTTCTTGCTTGTGTTTTAAATCAGGAAATTCTGTTATTTTAAAAGGGGGCTCTGAAGCTTATTTTACCAATAAAATTTTATCTAATTTGTTTAGAAGATCTTTAAAATTTCATAAAATTGATCCTAATTTCGTTCAATTTGTAGACTTGAGGAGTAGAAAGGTTGTTGATCACATGCTTTCTAAAATGACAAAATATATTGATATAATAATCCCAAGAGGTGGAAAAAGCTTAGTTAAAAAAGTTCAAGATACTTCAAGATTGCCAGTTATTGGTCACCTAGAGGGGTTGTGTCATACGTACATTGACAGTAGTGCAAATTTAAAAATGGCTCTAAAAGTAGTTTTAAATGCTAAACTGAGAAATACTGCAATTTGTGGTGCAACAGAAACTATTTTATTAAATGATAAGTTAATTAGAAAATTTTCTAAATTATTAATCACCAAATTGGAAAATAATGGATGTGTGGTTTATACAGATAATAAAATTAGAAAAGTTTATAAGGGAAATAGTTTTTTAGCATCTGAAAAAGACTGGATGACTGAATATTTAACCTCAAAGATATCTATTAAATCAGTTAAAAATGTAATTGAAGCTATAAATCATATAAACAAATATGGAACACAACATACTGATGCAATTATTTGCAAGAATAAAAAAACGTCTAAAATTTTTTTAAAAAATGTAAAAAGTTCAATAGCTATGCATAATACATCAACTCAATTTGCCGATGGTGGTGAATTTGGTTTTGGAGCAGAGGTAGGAATTTCTACAAACAACTTACCACCAAGAGGTCCGGTTGGATTAGGTCAACTAGTATCGTATAAATACGAAGTTATTGGATCGGGACAAATAAGAAAGTAAATTGAATAAAAAATTGAAAAAAAGAATTGGAATATTGGGGGGTAGTTTTGACCCAGCGCATAAAGGTCATATTAAAATTTCAAAAGAAGCAAAAAAAAGGTTAAATCTAAAAATTGTTTTTTGGGTTGTAACAAAAAAAAATCCCTTTAAACAAAAAAGTTTCTATAGTTTGTCTCGTAGAATAGCTACAGCAAAAAAATTAAGTGCCAAAAATAAATTTATAAAAGTTATTTTCTTAGAAGATAAGTGTAAATCTAATAGAACCTTTAGGTATATAAATTATTTGAAAAGAAAATACATCAATAATGATTTTTATTTTATCATGGGCGCTGATAATCTAATTAATTTCCACAAATGGAAAAATTGGAAAGAAATTCCAAAAATTTGTAAAATATTAGTTTTTGACAGAAAAAATTACAAGCAAAGGTGTCTTGAATCTGTGGCTTATAAAAAAATTGACAGAAAAAGGCTGAAATTTATTAAATTCAATAAAGTTAATATTTCATCTTCTCAATTAAGAAAAATTTGATAGTCTGGTCTATAATTGATGGATAAAATATCAAATCTAAAAGCATTAATACTCAAAACACTAGATACCAACAAAGCATTAGATATCGTAAGTATTGACTTAAAAAACAAAAGTTCAATTGCAGATTATATGATCATTGCAAGTGGCACTTCATCAAGACATATTCAAGCCTTATCCGAACAGGTAGTTGATAAAATCAAATTAAGTGGAATTAAAAATTGTAAAGTTGAGGGGAGCGATAGCAGTGATTGGAAACTTATTGATGGCATTGATATAATAATTCATATTTTTAACCCTGAAAAAAGAAAGTTTTACGAATTAGAGAAAATGTGGTCAGAACTTATTCCAAAAGAGAAATTAATTATATGAAATTATTAAAATTTGCTGGATTATTATTTTTTATATTATTTATCAATTCAAAATCTTCATATGGTGCGAATGACGAAACTACTATTTACGAGAAAATAGATATTTTTAGTGATGTTCTTGATAAAATTAATAAGGAATATGTAGATGAAATTAACCAGAACGAAATCATGGATGCAGCAATAAATGGTGTACTTCAGTCTTTAGACCCCTATTCTGCATATATGTCTCCAGAAAGCTTTGATAGCATGAGAACTGAGACAAGTGGTGAATTTGGTGGTTTAGGAATTGAAGTCAGCATGGAGGCTGGTGTTGTCAAGGTAATTTCACCTTTGGACGAGTCGCCAGCATACGAGGCTGGAGTAAAAGCAGGAGATTATATTGTAAAAATAAATGAACATCAGGTTCAAGGTAAAACTTTAAGTGAAGCGGTAGATTTGATGAGGGGACCTGTTGGTTCAGATATAGAAATTACTGTTAGAAGAATAGGAGAAAGGAAAGCTTTAGTTTTTAATATTACAAGAAAGATAATCAAAATTCAGTCTGTTAAATCAAAAAAGATAGATAAAAATATTGGATATGTAAGATTAACAGCTTTTAATGAAAATAGTAGTTCGCAAGTAAGAAAAAAAATAAAAGAGTTCGATAAAGATAAAAACATAAAAGGATATATATTAGATTTAAGAAATAATCCTGGAGGATTACTATCTCAGGCAATAAAAATTTCTGACTTCTTTCTTTCAGATGGAGAGATTGTTTCTACTAAATCAAGAAAAGAGAATGAAAATAGAAAATGGTTTGCAAATGACGGAGACATAATAAATGGAAAAACTTTAGTAGTATTAATTAATAATGGTTCAGCTTCTGCATCTGAAATATTAGCAGGTGCTTTAAAAGATCATAAAAGAGCAATACTTATTGGAGAAACCACTTATGGAAAAGGCTCTGTACAATCAATTATTCCATTAAAAAATAAAGGAGCTATAAGATTAACTATTTCAAAATATTATCTTCCATCTGGAGTCTCAATTTCTGAAGTTGGAGTTGATCCAGATATTGAAGTCTCGGAAAGTTCTGATGAGTTTAGAATTGATACTGAAAGTGATAATCAATTAGACTTTGCTGTAAAACTTTTAAACGGCTAAGATGAAAATCGATTTCAAAAAACTGCCACTTAGAGATGGTGTAGGGATAGTAGTATTAAATAAAAAAAATAAAGTTTTTGTAGCAAAAAGAATCGATAATCCTAAAAATTTCTGGCAAATGCCTCAGGGAGGTAAAGATGAAAGTGAAAATTATTTTGATGCAGCAATAAGAGAACTTCAAGAAGAAACAAGCATTAAAAATGTTACTTTAATAAAAGAAATAGATGATTTTATTACATACCTACTTCCAAATCATCTTTTAGGGATCATATGGAGAGGAAAATTTAAAGGTCAAAAACAAAAATGGTTTATAATGAAATTTAATGGATCAGATGATGAGATTAACGTAAATACTCCTAAACCTGAATTTCTAGAGTGGAAATGGGTAGAAATTGATCAATTAATTGATGTTGTAGTTGACTTTAAAAGGGATGTTTACAAAAAAGTTACTAGTGAGATAAAAAAAGTAGTTACTAATTAGAGTTTATAGATTTTAGTACATCGATTTTTTGAGATATTAAAAATCTACTTTGATCATCTAAATCTTCTTTGCTTAAAAGTTTTTCTGTCTCACTTAATGACTGTGATACATAACTTCTATCTATTTTGTCTAAATTAAATATTGAACTTGTCAAAATTGATAATGTATTATCTTTAAACTCTATTATACCATCTTCAACATAGTATTTGTCTTCTCCATTCTTTGAAAAAACTTTTAGTATTCCTGGTTTTAGAAACGAAATAATAGAAATATGATCTTTTAATATACCCATATCTCCTTCATAGGCAGGCACCAAAACCTCTGTAACATCCTCTTTGCTGAGAAATGATTTTTCAGGATTAACTATTTCTAATTTAAATTCTTCACTCATTATGCAGCATCTTTTGACATTTTTTCTGCTTTTTCTATGGCTTCTTCAATAGTTCCTACCATATAAAATGCTGCTTCAGGTAAATGATCATACTCACCTTTACAGATTGCATCAAAGCCCTTGATAGTAGCTTCTAGCTCTACTAATTTTCCTGGTGATCCTGTGAAGACTTCAGCAACAAAGAAAGGTTGAGATAAAAATCTTTGAATTTTCCTTGCTCTTGCTACTGTCAATTTATCTTCCTCAGATAACTCATCCATACCAAGGATCGCTATAATATCTTGTAAAGACTTATAGGTTTGTAAAACTTTTTGAACTTCTCTAGCAACTCTATAATGCTCATCTCCTACAATTCTTGGATCTAAAATTCTTGACGTCGAATCTAATGGATCAACAGCAGGATAAATTCCTAGTTCGGCTATTTGTCTTGATAAAACGGTTGTTGCATCAAGGTGTGAGAATGAAGTTGCAGGGGCAGGATCTGTTAAGTCGTCAGCAGGTACATAGATCGCCTGAACTGATGTTATAGAACCTTTGTTTGTAGTTGTTATTCTTTCCTGAAGATTTCCCATGTCGGTAGCTAATGTGGGTTGGTAACCTACAGCAGATGGAATTCTCCCTAATAATGCTGAAACCTCTGAGCCAGCTTGTGTAAATCTAAATATATTATCAACGAAAAATAATACGTCTTGACCTTCTTGATCTCTAAAATACTCGGCAACTGTAAGCCCCGATAAAGCAACTCTTGCTCTAGCACCAGGAGGTTCATTCATTTGACCGTACACCAAAGCAGCTTTTGATCCTGCTCCATCTGGCTTTATTACACCAGACTCAATCATTTCGTGATAGAGATCATTTCCTTCTCTTGTTCTTTCTCCAACACCTGCAAAAACTGAGAAACCACCGTGAGCTTTCGCAACGTTATTTATTAATTCCATAATTAAAACTGTTTTTCCTACCCCTGCACCACCAAACAATCCAATTTTTCCTCCTTTAGCGTAAGGTGCTAAAAGATCAACAACTTTTATCCCTGTAACTAAAATTTCTGTTTCAGTTGACTGATCATTAAATTCAGGTGCTGCTCTATGTATTGGCCAATTTTCCTTCGTTTTAATTTCACCTTTTTCATCAATTGGTTCTCCAATTACATTTACTATTCTGCCCAAGGTTTCAGGACCAACTGGTACCTTTATAGGAGCCCCAGTATCTGTTACCTCGTCGCCTCTTTTTAAACCTTCTGTTGCATCCATTGCAATGGTTCTCACGCTTGTTTCTCCAAGATGCTGCGCAACTTCTAAAACAAGTCTGTTATCACCATTTTTGCACTCTAGTGCTGTTAAAATCTCAGGTAGTTCACCATCAAATTTAACATCAACTACCGCTCCAATAATTTGTGTAATTTTTCCTTTTCTCATAATTATAAACTCTCCGCTCCTGATATTATTTCTATTAATTCCTTTGTAATGGCTGCTTGTCTACTTCTATTATATTGTATAGTAAGTTTATCAACCATTTCTCCTGCATTTCGTGTCGCATTATCCATAGCGCTCATTCTAGATCCTTGTTCACTGGCAGAATTTTCCAACATCGCTTTGAAGATTTGCGTTGAAATATTTTTTGGCAACAGATTACCTAATATTTCATCTTCTTCTGGCTCAAATTCATAATTATCTTGTTCATTTTCATTTCCAGTTTCAGAAGATTTTAAAGGAATAATTTGCTGAGCCTGTGGTATTTGAGTAATTACATTTTTAAATTTATTATAAAAAATGGTACATACATCAAATTCATTTTTTTGAAAACTTTCAATAATTATTTTAGATACTTTCTCAGCGTCAAAAAAGTTAATATTTTTTGACTCTTTAAAAGATATTTTATTCACAATTTTATCATTATATTGCCTTTTCAATTGGTCATAACCCTTTGATCCAACAGTAATTATTTTTAAATTTTTTCCTTCACTTGTAATTTTACTAAAATAAGCTTTTGCCTTTTTGATGATATTGGAGTTAAATCCACCACATAGACCTCTGTCAGAAGTTAAAACTACACATAAATGAACTTTGTCATTCCCTGTTCCAGCTAAAAGTTTTGGTGCATTTTCTTTATCTGATATTCCGTTTGATAAATTTAAGATTATATTATTCATTTTTTCAGAATATGGCCGACCTTTTTCTGCATTTTCTTGAGCTCTTTTAAGTTTTGCTGCAGCTACCATTTTCATGGCTTTTGTTATTTTTTGTGTCGATTTAACACTTAAAATTCTCTTTTTTAGGTCATCTAAGCTTGCCATACTTACTTCAATCCTTTTTTAAATTCGTTAATTAGATCAATTAGCATTTTTTCTGCATTTTCTTCTAATTTTCCTGAACTTGAAATTGAATCTAAAATTTCTGGTTTATCAGATTTGCATTTTTGCAGAATTTTATTTTCAAAATCAGATATATCTTTTTGGTCAATATCATCAAGATATCCTCTAACACCGCAGAATACAGAAACTACTTGCTCAGCAACTGTCATTGGTGAGAATTGTTTTTGTTTTAAAAGTTCTGTTAATTTCGATCCTCTGTTTAACAATTTTTGTGTTGATGCATCTAAATCAGAACCAAATTGTGCAAATGCAGCCATTTCTCTGTATTGTGCTAATTCTAACTTCATTGATCCAGAAACTTTTTTCATTGCTTTTGTTTGGGCAGCTGATCCTACTCGTGAAACCGACAAACCTACGTTAATAGCTGGTCTAATACCTTGGTTAAATAGATTTGTTTCTAGGAATATTTGTCCGTCAGTAATAGATATTACATTTGTTGGAATATAAGCTGAAACGTCGCCTGCTTGTGTTTCAATTATTGGTAATGCCGTTAAAGATCCTCCTCCATGTTCATCTCCAAGTTTTGCAGCTCTTTCAAGTAATCTGCTGTGAAGATAAAATACATCTCCAGGGTAAGCTTCTCTTCCAGGAGGTCTTCTTAACA
>CACIEO010000016.1:0-6807 GCA_902585665.1 uncultured Pelagibacteraceae bacterium
AGTTTAAGTAAGATTCCTGGCAGTATTGCATCTTTGGTGACAACAATTTTTTTATTTTTTATATTTCATTTTTTAAAAATTTCACCCAATATTATTCTAGTATTTGTTATTGTTGTTTTTTTTATATCTCTTTATTCAGTTAATATTTATATAAAAAATTTAGATGATAAAGATCCTAAAGTTATTGTAATAGACGAATTTATAGGTCAATCAATTCCTATTTGTCTTTATGAAATAGCTCACGAAGGTCCAAAAGAAATAAGTGAGATTTTAACATTTTATTTTATAATGTTTATTTTATTTAGAATATTTGATATCACAAAACCTTATCCTGTAAATTACTATGACAAGAACTTTAAAAATAGTTTCGGTGTTATTATGGATGATGTTTGTGCTGGATTATATGTAGTTGGTGTTCTTGTCCTTTACATGGTTTTTACTTCATGAAGAAACTTTCCAAGAAAATTGTAAGTTTACTAACAAAAAAAAAAATGAATATTTCATTTGCAGAATCATGTACAGGAGGGTTGCTTGCAAGCTCTATTACCTCAATAAGTGGATCCTCAAAAGTTTTTACATTAGGATTGGTTACTTACTCAAATAATGCAAAAATTAATATTTTGAAGGTACCAAAAAATATAATATCTAGACACGGCGCTGTAAGTCATCAAACTTGTATGCACATGGTCAAAAATTTAAACAAAATAAGTAAAACAAATATTTCTGTATCTATTACTGGTGTTGCGGGTCCTAATGGAGGAACTAAAAAAAAGCCTGTTGGATTAGTTTATATTGGCCTTAAAAAAGGCAATAAATTGCTTGTTAAAAAATATTTTTTTAAAAATAAAAATAGACAACAAATACAAAGAGCAACTGTAAGTAAAGCTTTAAATCTAGTTTTAAGTATTAACAAATAAATCTTCTGCTCTTTTTTGAAAAGCATCTGCAATTTTATTAAGACCATAGTTAAAAGATTTAGTCATCAATATATTTAAAAATTTGTTTTTGAGTTCAAAATTCACATCAAATGAAACCTCTGTGATTTTATTTTTTTGATTAAAATTCCAAGTATTTTCAAGGTAATTTAATGGTCCATTAATATTAGTTACAAATATCGTATCATTTTTTTTATCATATCTAACATCACTTTTGTATGTATCTTTAAAAATACCTTTTCCTATAGTTAAATCTGCAATTATAAAAATACTATGTCCTTTATCATTACGTTCATAAACTTTTGAATCGATACAGTATGGAATAAATTTTGGGTAATTATCTATATCAAGTACTAAATCAATTAATTTTTCTTTTTCAGTTTCAATTAATCTTTTGACTGATGCTTGTGGCATTTAAATTTAATCTCTGGGTTTTTAATTTTTTAAAATCTTCATCTGCGTGATATGATGACCTTGTTAACGGAGTAGAAGATACAAGTAAAAATCCTTTTGATTTAGCAATTTCACCAAATTCTTTAAATTCTTCCGGAGTATAGTATTTTTCAAGAGGATGGTGCCTCGAGGACGGTTGTAAATATTGACCAATGGTCAGAAAATCAACTTTAGCAGAAATTAAATCATCCATCACTTGATAAATTTCATCTTTTTTTTCTCCTAAGCCGACCATTATCCCTGATTTAGTAAATATATTTTTATTAATTTCTTTTGCATTTTTTAAAAGTTCTAAAGAAGCAAAATATCTAGCACCCGGTCTGACTTTTCTATAAAGGCTAGGAACTGTTTCAATATTATGATTAAAAACATCTGGGTTTGCTTCTATTACTTTTTTATATGCATCTCCTTTTCTTAAAAAATCTGGGGTTAGAACTTCTACAGATGTTTTTGGATTTAGTTTTTTTGTAGCTAATATTACATCGTGAAAATGTTTTGAACCTCCATCAAATAAATCATCCCTATCCACTGATGTGATAACAACATGGTTTAAATTTAATTTTTGAACAGCGTTAGAAATTTTATATGGTTCAAATGGGTCCAATGGCTGAGGTTTGCCCGTACTAACATCACAAAACGCACATGCTCTAGTACAGGTTTCACCCATAATCATAAAAGTTGCATGTTTTTTGCTCCAGCACTCTGTTATATTTGGGCAATTGGCTTCTTGACAGACAGTAACTAGTTTACTTTTATTAATTAAACTTTTGGTAAGAAAGAACTCTTTACTATTAATTATTTTAGATTTAATCCAATTTGGTTTCCTCTTTATTGGATTTACCGGTTTATTAACTTTTTCTGGATGTCTAACTTTCATTATCATTAATTATATATGTTGTTTCTCCTTTTTTACCAAGCATCAATTTGTCCCTTATAAGCATATCAATATAATCATAATCTAACTTCTCACTTAAAAGAGTGTTTTTTAATTCAATCTCTTTAATTTTTTTTAACATTTGTCTTTCCTCAAATTGTAAATTTTTCAAAACTTCTCGTTTTTCAATATATGAAAATAGCCCCCTTTGACCCCCAAACAAATTTATTAAGATATATAAAAATAAAATTGTAAGTATAATGATTTTTAAATTTTCTTTTAATCTAAAAAGAATACTCATAATTTATTCATATTTGCTTTAGATGATAAATCTTCTTCTATTCTAATTAATTGATTATATTTAGAAACTCTCTCAGATCTAGATAATGAACCCGTCTTTATTTGATTAGAGTTAGTACCCACTGCCAGATCTGCAATAAATGTATCCTCACTATCTCCTGATCTGTGTGATATGATAGTTTTATATCCTATATTATTTGCGAATTTGATTACTTCTAAAGTCTCAGAAACAGTGCCAATTTGATTTAATTTAATTAAAATTGAATTAGAGGATTCATATAAAAAACCTTTTTTTAATCTTTCTAGATTTGTAACGTATAAATCATCTCCAACCAATTGTAATTTATTTGTTGCTTTATTGAATTTACTCCAAGCTGACCAATCGTTTTCAGAAAAAGGATCTTCTATAGATTTTATTTTAAATTTTTTTATCAATTTAAGATATTGATAAATAGTTTTATCTACATTTATGTATTTATTGGAATGTATAGAATATTTCTTATTTTTGAATAATTCATTAGCTGCAACATCTAAACAAATTGATATATGCTTACCATTTACAAAACCTGCATTTTTAATTGATTTTACAATTAATTTTAACGCCTCTTCATTACTTGATATCATTGGAGCAAACCCACCCTCATCACCGACTGAAACAGACATTCCTTTTTGAGATATTATTTTTTTAAGGTTGTTTATTACTAAAAAACACATTCTTATAGCTTCTGAGAAACTTTTTGCTCCATCTGGGCGTATCATGAATTCTTGTATTCTTAATTTATTGTTAGAATGAGCTCCACCATTAATAATATTCATCAGCGGATAAGGAAGTTTAAAGTTTTTTTTTATTAGAAAATTTTTGTATAAAGGAATTTTTTTTATTTTGGATGAGAGTTTTTTAACAGCCATTGATACTGCTAAAATAGCATTGGCTCCTATATTTACTTTATTTTTAGTACCATCTAAATTAATTAAAATACTATCTATGAGTTCTTGATTATGAACATTTTTATTTATTAATTTTTTCGATATTTTTAAATTAATAATTTTTACAGGTGAAAAAACACTTTTTCCAAGATACTTTTTATTTTTTATATCTCTTTTTTCATGAGCTTCGTATGTTCCGGTAGATGCACCAGATGGACAAATAGCTTTGGAACTTATTTCCTTGCAAAATACTTCTGCTTCAATTGTTGGGTTACCTCTGCTATCAAATACTTGTCTTGCTATAACTTTAGTAATATTACTCATTTAGTTTTAACAAGTTTATCAATCTCAAATAATTGATTTAATAAATGCTCTAACTTCTCAATCGGTAACATATTTGGACCATCTGAAGGTGCATTATCAGGGTCCTGATGTGTTTCAATAAATACACCTGCAACTCCAACAGCAACAGCTGCTCTTGCTAGATACTCTACAAATTCTCTTTGTCCGCCGCTCTTATCACCCATCCCACCTGGTTGCTGTACTGAATGAGTGGCATCAAATATTACGGGATATCCTAGTTCAGACATAATTGGTAGTGCTCTCATATCTGACACTAAAGTATTATAACCAAAGCTTGCACCCCTTTCAGTAACAAGAATATTATTATTTCCAGACTCAGAAATTTTTTTTGTTACATTTTTCATGTCCCATGGTGCTAAAAATTGTCCTTTCTTTACATTTATAATTTTGTTAGTCTTTGCTGCAGCAATTAAGAGATCTGTTTGTCTGCAAAGAAAAGCAGGAATTTGTAAAATATCAACGTGTTTAGATATAATAGAACATTGTTCAATGCTGTGGATGTCGGTTAATACAGGTATTTTTAATTCTTTTTTTATTTTGTCGAACACGGGTAAGGATTTTTCTAATCCAGCTCCTCTTTTAGAGGTTAAACTTGTTCTATTTGCTTTGTCAAAAGAGGTTTTATAAACAAAACCAATATTAAATTTATCAGTTATTTCTTTTATTTTTCCAGCCATATCCATTGAATGTTGTTCACTTTCTAATTGGCAGGGTCCTGCGATTAATGTTAATGGATTTTTATTTGATATTTTAATTCCATTACAATTTATAATTTTATTTTCCATTATTTTGATTTTGCAGCCTTAATAAAAGAAGAGAATAAAGGATGAGGGTTTAAAGGTCTAGATTTAAATTCCGGATGAAACTGTACACCTATAAACCAAGGATGGTTCTTCAATTCTATTATTTCAGGTAAATTGTTATTTGGGGACATACCGGAAAAAATCATACCTTTGCTTTCAAACTTGATTTGTAAATATTTATTCACTTCGTATCTATGTCTGTGTCTTTCATCTATAAAATTAGATTTATAAATTTTTTTTACTAAAGAATTATGTCTTAATTTTGCTTTATAAAGACCTAGTCTCATAGTTCCGCCTAATTCTATGTTAGTACCTTTAATTATTTTTCCATCTTTATTCCACTCACTCATTAATCCAATAACAGGAAAACATTTTTTATCTAATTCTGTTGAGCCAGCATTTTTAATTTTTAACTTATTTCTAGCAAATTCGATAACGGCCATTTGCATTCCAAAACATATACCAAAAAAAGGGATTTTATTAATTCTGGCATAATTAATAGCAGCTATTTTACCCTCTGTGCCTCTTTTTCCAAAACCACCAGGTATTAGTATCCCAGATACATTTTTAAGTAGTTTCTTAATTTGATTAATTTTTAAATTATCAGATTCCAATCTTAATAAATTTACTTTTACCTTATTGGAAATACCTCCATGAGTTAAAGCCTCATCTAATGATTTATAAGCATCCTTTAAATTTACATATTTTCCAATGATAGCAATATTTACTTCTTTTTTTGAATTTAGAACAGTATTGGTAATTTTTTTCCATGGTAATAAGTTAGCTTTCTTTTTTGGCTTAATATTAAAATATTTTAATACTTGTTTATTTAATTTTTCTTTATAAAAACTAATTGGAGCCTCATAAATAGTTCTTACATCAACAGTCTCAATAACATTATCAATTGAAACATTACAAAACAAAGATATTTTTTTTCTTTGATCAATTGGTATAGATTTTTGTGACCTACAAATAACTATATCTGGTTGAATACCTAGGCTTCTAAGTTCTTTTACAGAATGCTGCGTAGGTTTTGTTTTAATTTCATCAGATGATTTTAAAAAAGGGACTAAAGTTAAGTGTATAAACAAACTTCTTTTTTTTCCTACATCATTCGAAAATTGTCTAATTGCTTCAACGAAAGGCAAACTTTCTATATCTCCAACCGTTCCACCTATCTCGCAAATTACAAAATCTTCATCTGTAATATCACCTTTTATAAATTCTTTTATTCTATCTGTAACATGAGGTATGACTTGAACTGTTTTACCTAAATATTTACCTGTACGTTCTTTTTTGATAATGTCACTATAAATTTTTCCTGTAGTAATATTATCTGATTTTTTTGCAGATATATTGGAGAACCTTTCATAATGACCTAAATCTAAATCAGTTTCAGCTCCATCATCCGTTACGAAAACTTCACCATGTTGAAATGGACTCATTGTTCCTGGGTCTACGTTTAAATAAGGATCCATCTTTCTAAGTCTCACTTTATAGCCTTGGGATTTCAATAGATACGCTAGTGATGCTGATGATAAACCTTTACCAAGTGAAGATACCACGCCGCCAGTGACAAAAATATATCGCGCCATGGAATTATGTTATAGCGAATTATTTTTAAAATGAAAATAGTTAATTATTGTTTTCTGGTATTTTTGGAACTTCCTCTGAATTTTCCTCTATTTTATCAATTACTGACGACTCGGTGACCAGATCTCCCCTTGATATAATAGTCAATGAAAGACTACAAATTATGAATAATGCAGCCACAATAGCGGTTGCTTTGGTAAAAAAATCACCAGCTGTTCTTGAAAACATAAAACTCTCTTGTGATACTCCTATGCCTAATGCTCCACCCTCAGATTTTTGCAATAAGACAATTATTACTAATATCACTGCTAATATAACATTAATCACTAATAGAATATTTTCCATGCGATTTAATTAAACGTTTTTTTTATTATATCAATAAATTTATTACTATTTTGAGAAGAACCACCAATCAAAAATCCATCAAGATTAGTTACTTTTCTCAACAAAGTTATATTTTTTGGATTTACTGACCCTCCATATAATACTTTGGGATTTTTAAACTTCATTTTGTTTGTAAGAAATATTTTTATAATTTCAGTAGTATTAATTAAATCCT
>CACIEO010000017.1:0-6421 GCA_902585665.1 uncultured Pelagibacteraceae bacterium
TAATATAAGTTTAGATATTGAGGAAAATCAAGTAACAGCATTAATTGGTCCATCTGGTTGTGGTAAATCAACTTTCCTAAGATGTCTTAATAGAATGAATGATGTAATTGATATTTGTAGTGTTAAAGGAGAAATTTTAATTAATGACTTTAATATCAATGATAAAAGTTGTGATGTAGTTAGACTAAGAGAAAAAATTGGTATGGTTTTTCAAAAACCTAATCCTTTTCCAAAAACTTTATATGAAAATGTATCTTACGGTCCAACAATTCATGGTATGGCTCAATCAAAACAAGAAATGGATGAAATTGTTGAAACTAGTTTGAAAAAGGCTGCACTATGGGAAGAAGTAAAAGATAGATTACATGAACCTGGAACTGGATTATCTGGAGGACAACAGCAAAGACTTTGTATTGCTAGAGCGATTTCTGTAAGACCAGAAGTTATATTAATGGATGAGCCTTGTTCAGCATTAGATCCTATAGCAACAGCGCAAATTGAAGAATTGATTGACGAGTTAAAAAAAGAGCACACAATAATAATTGTAACTCATTCTATGGCTCAAGCAGCACGTGTTTCTCAAAATACAGGTTTTTTTCATTTAGGACAATTGATTGAACATGGATCTACTGATAAAATATTTAAGAATCCTGATAATAAAAAAACGCAAGATTATATAACAGGGAGGTTTGGATAATGTCTGAAGCACCACATACAGTTAAATCTTACGAAGAAGAACTAAAAAATCTGAATGCTAATATAGTTAAGATGGGAAGCGCATGTGAGGATGCTTTAGGTAAAGCAATTCAAGCCATTACAACAAGAAATAGTGATATTGCTGAAAATGTAATTCAAGATGATGAAAAAATAGATAAATATGAAGCCTTGATTGAACAACAAGTTGTAAATTTAATTGCTTTAAGACAACCTATGGCAATTGATTTAAGGGAGACAGTAACGGCTTTGAAAATGTCTTCAGATTTAGAAAGAATAGGTGATTTAGCAAAAAATATATCCAAGAGAACACTTTTGCTGAATGAAAATCTTCCAAAGAATTTGGTAGATTCACTAAATAGAGTATCTACCAATGTTCAAAAACAATTAAAATCAACATTAGACGCTTATCTAGAAAGATCTGCGCCAATAGCAGTAAATGTTTGGGAAGGTGATGAGCAAATAGATGATCTAACAAATCTTTGTATGCAAGAAGTTATAAAATATCTTAAAGACAATGAAAAAAATTTAGAGGATGGAACTCACTTGTTGTTTGTGACCAAAAACGTTGAGCGTATTGGTGATCATACTACAAATGTTGCAGAACAAATTTATTACTTAGTTAAAGGTGAATATTTAGAAGGTGACAGACCAAAGGGCACCGAGCCAATTGTAACAGGAGAAAAATGATTTATGTCAGCTCATGTTTTCATAGCTGAAGATGAAGCATCAATTGTTAGTTTGTTAAAGTACAATCTTGAAAAAGAAGGTTATAAAGTCAGTCATTCAGAAAATGGAGAAGATGCTCTTAAACAAATAAAATCAAAACAGCCAGATTTAATATTAATGGATTGGATGTTACCAGAATTATCTGGTGTTGAAATTTGTAAAAACTTAAAAAAAGATAATAAGTTTAATGATATTCCTGTCATTATGTTAACTGCAAAAGGGGAGGAAGAAGACAAATTAAAAGCATTTGATACAGGTGCAGATGATTATGTAACTAAACCTTTTAGTCAAAAAGAATTGAATGCTAGAATAAAATCTTTATTGAGAAGATCTAAACCTCAATCATCATCAGACATTGTAGAATTTACTGATTTAAAAATAGATCGGATTACAAAAAGAGTTTATAGAAAAGATAAAGAAATTACTTTGGGTCCAACTGAATTTAAACTCTTAGATTTTTTTATCAAAAATCCAAAAAGAGTTTATTCAAGAGAACAACTTCTAAATAATGTTTGGGGGGAAGATATATATGTTGAGTCTAGAACAGTAGATGTTCATATTAGAAGATTAAGACAAGCAATTAACATACAAAATACAAAACCTTTAATTAGAACAGTGAGATCAGCTGGTTATTCTTTAGAATCTTGAAGATCTTTGGGTCTTATAAATTCTTTTAAAACTCCTTTTTTCTCAATTTCATTCCAGGATTTAATATCAAACTCAATTTTTGCAAATGCTGCTGTTGGGAATTTATAATTCATTAGTTTAAAATTATTCGTATTATGATTTTTTGTAAGATTTCGTACTAAATTTTTCACTGATGGTTCATGGTTTATAATCAAAATCGATTTATATTCACTGGATATTTCTTTAATTTTTTTTGTAATTGCATTCTCATCAACTAAATATAAATCTTTTGAAAAATTAACTTTTTTTGGCTTATTAATTTTCTTGGATAAAATTTGAAAAGTTTTTTTTGTTCTTTTTGATGATGAAATTAATGCATAATCAAATTTAAATTTTTTTTTAACAAAAAATTCACAAATCATTTTTGCATTTTTCTTGCCTCTTTTACTAAGTGGTCTATCAAAATCATTAATACTTAAATCATCCCAACTAGATTTTGCGTGTCTCATGACGTATAATTGATACATAAAATCTAAATATATGACTGCTTTAAAAAAACAACATAAAGAAGAGCTAAAATCTAAATATATTAATAGAGAGCTTTCTTGGTTAAAATTCAACGACAGAGTACTTTTAGAGGCGCAAAATATCGAAAATCCTCTTTATGAAAGAGTAAAGTTTTTATCAATTGCTGGGTCTAATCTAGATGAATTTTTTATGGTCCGTATTGCTGGGTTATATAGTCAAATAAAACAAGAAGTTGAATCATTAAGTTCTGATGGTTTGACACCTGAAGAGCAAATGGATGAAGTAGTGCTTGAAACTAAGAATTTATTAAAAAAACAGAATAAAATTTTTATTAAACTGATTATGGAATTAAAAAAAAATAATATCAGTTTAGTTAAACCAGTTAATTTAAATACTAAGGATAAAAAAAAACTTCTAGAAATATTTAAAGAAGAGATTTACCCTTTATTAACACCATCAGCAATTGATCCTGCACACCCATTTCCATTTATAATCAATCAAGGAAGAGCAATTGTAATGAAGTTAAGAAAAAAAAATAAAAAAAGGATTTTAAACTCAATAATTGTAATACCAAAAGCATTATCTAGATTTATTGAAATAGAGTCTTCAAAAAATCATAAGAAGTTTGTTATTCTAGATGACGTAATAAGTTTTTTTGCTAATGAAATTTTTCCAGATCATGATTTAGAAAAGAAAATGATTTTTAGAGTAATAAGAGACAGCGATGTAGAGATTCAAGAGGAAGCAGAAGATTTAGTTAGATCTTTTGAATTGGCTTTAAAAAGACGTAGAACTGGTGATATTGTTCGTTTAGAGGTTCTTGAAAATAGCGATAAAGAATTGGTAAGATTTATAACTAATAAATTAGATATAAATCCTGACTATATTTATGATGTATCTGGCCTTGTTGGAATTCAAGATATAGATCAAATATGTAAAGTAAAAAATCCAAAATTAAGATTTAAGCATTTTACCCCTAGAGAAGTTGAAAGATTAAAAGAATATAATGATAATTTTTTTGAAACTATTAAAAAGAAAGATTTAGTTGTTCATCATCCTTTTGAAACATTTGACTCAGTAATTGAATTTTTAAACCAAGCAGCAAATGATAAAAAAGTTATAGCTATTAAACAAACTTTATATAGAACAACTCTAGACTCACCAATTGTTAAAGCTTTAATAACAGCTGCAGAAAACGGAAAAACAGTTACCGCTTTAATTGAAATTAAAGCTAGATTTGATGAGGAAGCTAATATTCAACTATCAAGAAGTTTAGAAAAAGTAGGTGTCCAAATTGTTTATGGTTTTGCTAAATATAAAACCCATGCAAAATCATCATTAGTTTTAAGAAGAGAACAAGGAAAAATACAAACTTATTTTCATTTAGGAACCGGCAATTATCATCCAGTAAATGCTAAAATTTACACTGATTTATCTTTATTTAGTTGTGATAAAAAAATGGCCTCTGATGTTGAGAAATTTTTTAATTATGTAACTGGATACGCTAAACCAAAAAATCTTAATAAAATTTCTATTTCGCCAATTAATATGAGGCAAACGTTAAATAAAAATATTGATGCTGAAATTAGAAATTCTAAAAATGGAAAATTTGCAGCTATTTGGGCAAAAATGAATTCATTAGTAGATCCAGAAATTATTGATAAATTTTATGAAGCTTCAAATGCTGGTGTAAAAATTCATTTATTTGTGAGAGGTGTTTGTTGTTTAAGACCAGGAGTTAAAAATAGATCAGAAAACATAGTGGTAAAAAGCATCATAGGAAGATTTTTAGAGCATTCTAGAATTTACTGCTTTAGTAACGGTACAAAAAAAATGCCTGATAGAAATGCAAAAGTATATATTTCTTCAGCTGATTTAATGCCGAGAAATTTGAATAGAAGAGTAGAACTTCTAGTGCCAATTGAAAATGAAACCGTTCATGAGCAAATTTTAGATCAAATAATGTTAGCAAATTATCTTGATACTAATCAGAGCTGGGAGCTCAATGCTGATGGTAATTATAAAAAAATTAAATATAGTAATAACGATTCCTTTTCAGCTCATGAATATTTTATGAATAATCCGAGCTTATCTGGAAGAGGCAAGGCTAAATTAAAAATGCAGCCTAAACAACTGCACTTAAGATTGATTAAAAGTGGAAGTAATTAAAAGCAAAAATAGTTTAAAATTAAAACAGGCAAAATTAGCTATAATAGACATTGGATCAAACTCTATAAGAATGCTAATTTATGAAGATTTCAGTTCTTCTCGTGTGCCTTTTTTTAATGAAAAAGCTGTTTGTGAACTTGGAAAAAATTTAGATAAATCGAAAAAACTTCACAGATCTGGTACTGAATATGCTTTAAAAGTTTTAAAAAGATTTTCTGAAATTTTAAATATTTCAAAAATCACAAATCTAAAGATTATTGCAACAGCAGTTATAAGAGAAGCAACTGATACAAAACCTTTTATTGATGAAGTTGAAAAACTTTTTAAAACTAAGATTAATATATTATCAGGCGAAGAAGAAGCTACATGCTCAGCTGAGGGAGTAAAAATAGGTTTTGAAAATGTTGATGGATTAGTTGCTGATCTTGGGGGTGGTAGTTTGGAGTTAGCCCGAGTTGAAAACAATATAGTAACCAATACAACCTCATTACCCGTTGGCGTTTTAAGATTATTAAATAATCCTATAGTTAAAAAAAGAAATTTAGCAAAATATATTAAAAAATTATTAAGAGATGAAAAATGGCTCTCAAAAAAGAAGTTTAATAATTTATATTTAGTTGGAGGTACTTGGCGTGCATTATTTAAGTTACATCTTTTTCAAAATAATCATCCGGTACATATAATTCATCAATATAGTATTGATAACAATGTTTTATCTAAGTTTGTTGAAAAAATTTCATCTTTTAATAAATCTAAACTTAAAACAGTTGAGTATATTTCAAAATCTAGAACACCATATTTACCTTATAGTTGCATTATACTTGATGAAATTATGAGAGTTACAAATCCAAGAAATATAATTTGTTCTATAAGTGGTTTGCGTGAAGGTTCTTTATCAATTGACTATTTTAAAGATGTAAAAGAATCTGAAATCTTTTACAAAGCACTTGAGAATGTTGCAAAAAAAAGAGGTGATCTAGGATCGAACTATAAAAAATATTATGATTTTATTCAGCCAGTTTTTGAAGGCAATGAACATTTTAATAAGAAATTATTATATCTAGCATGTGTATTAAGCCATATGGATTGGGGATTAGGAGCATTTCAAAAAGCTGAATTAGTATTTCAAGAAACGATAAACACTCCGTTACTTAGACTGACACACAAAGAAAGAATACAATTAGCTTTGTCATGTTATTGGCGCTATTGCAGTATCAAATATAATCCAAAAATGGAGTACCTAACTTTTTTAAATAATAATGAAATTTTTTCAAGCAAACAAGTGGGAGCTGCATTGAGATTTTCACAATCATTGACCTCGATATCTACGATATTTCTTGAAGAGTTTAAATTGTATAAAAGAGGTAATGCTGTATTTTTGAAAATTCCATCACAACATCAAGAAATAATCTCAAAACAAGTTACTAAAAGATTTAAAGCTCTTGCTAGAGAATTATTTTTAGAGCCAAGAGTAATTTATTCAAATAATTCAAAATAAACCAAAGTTAATTAAACTTTAATAATAAGTAAATATTTCTGTAACTTAATCTTTTTAAGATAACTTCCGAAATTTAAATATTCATTATTTATTCCCCTATTTAAATTTTGTTAATTAACTACTTTCTCCCTTCTTTTAAATTAAGAAGGGAGGAAG
>CACIEO010000018.1:0-5614 GCA_902585665.1 uncultured Pelagibacteraceae bacterium
CAAAAAAACAATTTATAAATATGGTTAATGCTGCAAAAAGATATATTAAAATTGGTGATATATTTCAGGTAGTTTTAAGTCAAAGATTTGAAGCGAAACTTACAAAAAAACCTTTGGAAATTTATAAAAAATTAAGGATTACAAATCCTTCGCCATTTATGTTTTTTTTCAATTTCAATGATTTTCAAATTATAGGTGCAAGTCCAGAAATATTAGTAAGATTAAGAAATAATATCATTACAATTAGACCTATTGCTGGTACACGGCCACGAGGTAAAAATATTATTCAAGATAAATTTTTTGCTAAAGATCTATTGAAAGACAAAAAAGAGTTAGCTGAACACCTAATGCTACTAGATTTAGGTAGAAATGATGTTGGAAAGGTTTCAAAAATCAATACTGTGAAAGTTACGGAAAAATTTTCGGTTGAGAAATATTCCCATGTAATGCATATTGTTTCTAATGTTGAAGGCATACACAACAAAAATCTTTCCAAATTAAATTCTCTTTTATCAGGATTTCCAGCTGGAACAGTTTCGGGGGCACCTAAAATTAGAGCTATGGAAATTATTGATAAGTTAGAAAAATCAAAGAGGAAAGTATATGCTGGAGGTATTGGTTATTTTTCTGCAAATGGTGATTTTGATACATGTATTGCTTTAAGAACTGCTGTTACAAAAAAAAACAAATTTTATGTACAAGCCGGTGCAGGAATTGTTGCAGATAGTAAGCCAAACAAAGAATTCGAGGAAACTGTTAATAAAGCAAAAGCTTTAATTAATGCACTTAAATAATGAAAATAATTTTAATAGATAATTACGACAGTTTTACATTTAATCTTTATCATTATTTATCATCTTTGATGATAAATGTTGATGTAATAAGAAATGATAAAATTACCTCAAAAGAAATAATAAAAGAAAAATATAATAAAATTGTAATATCGCCCGGGCCTGGTAATCCTAATCAATCGGGTAATTGCCTAAAAATTGTAAAGTCTTTATACAAATATATTCCAATACTTGGAGTATGTTTAGGTCATCAAATAATTGGTCAGGTATTTGGTTCCAAAATTGTTCAAGCAAAGAAACTTATGCATGGGAAAACTAGTAAAATAATATCAAAAAAAATTGGTATATTAAGTAATCTTCCAAAAACATTTGAGGCAACTCGTTATCACAGCTTAATTATTGATAAAAAATCGCTAAATAAAAATCTTGAAATTACAGCTGAAACTGAGGATGGGTTGATAATGGGTGTGAGACACAAAAAATACCATGTTCATGGAGTGCAATTTCACCCTGAAAGTATTAAAACTAAGATAGGAATAAAAATTTTAAAAAATTTTGTTAGACTTTAAGATAAATGAAACAACTCATACAAAAAATTAAGAACAAAGAAAACCTTTCATTTGAAGAAAGTAAAAAAGCATTCAGATTATTAATGGATGGAAAAGCAGAGGACCAAGAAATATTCGATTTTTTAACACTTTTATCAGTTAAGGGTGAGACTTCAGATGAAATAGCCGGAGGAGTTTTTGTACTTAGAGATAAGTCTAAAAGAGTAAGTGTAGAAGGTTGTATTGATACATGTGGAACTGGCGGAGATGGTATGAACACACTTAATATATCTACAGCATCGGCGTTACTGCTATCTAGTATGGGTGTTAAAGTGGCAAAGCATGGAAATAAGGCTGTATCCTCAAAGTGTGGTTCTGGGGATGTTTTAGAAGCCTTGAATATTAAAATTGATTTGAAGCCGAATGATATTGAAACACAAATAAATAAGAATAATTTTGGTTTCATGTTTGCTCCTAATTATCATAGTGCAATGAAATTTGTAGGTCCAACAAGAAAAAAAATTGGAAAAAGAACTATATTTAACTTGATAGGCCCATTAAGTAGTCCTGCTTTAGTAAAAAGGCAGATAGTTGGTGTTTTTGATAAAAAACTTTTAAAAATATTTGCAAATGCACTTAAAAATTTGGGTATCAAATATGCATGGATTATAAATAGTGAAGATGGTTTAGACGAAATTTCACCTTATGCTAAGACACGTATTATTCAGTTAAAAGATGATAAAATTTCTGAAATTAATTTAGATCCGAAAGAGTTAAACGTAAATGCAGATAAATTCGAAAATCTAATTGGTGATGATGCAAAATTTAATGCAGATAAAATAATAAATATTTTTAAAGGCGAAGACAATGATTTTTCTAAAGCTGTGTGTTTAAATGCGGCCGCAGGACTAATCGTTAATGAAAATCACAAAAATTTCGCTGATGCGTATAATAATGCTAGAGAACATATTTTATCAAGTAAAGCAATTAAACATTTAGAAAAAGTTCAAAATGGCTGAAAATGTTCTTGAAAAAATAATTCAAAAGAAAAATTTAAGGATAAAAAATTTAAAAAAAACAATTTCTTTGGATTCCTTAAATAAATCAATAAATACAAATAAATTATTTTTTAATTTTAAACAAAAAATTGAAAGTAATATAAAGGAAAATAAATTTTCAATTATTGCTGAGATTAAAAAAGCCAGCCCTTCTGCAGGTGTAATTATCAAAGATTATAATCCTGTTAAAATAGCTGATAAATATAAAGGTAATAAAGCTACTTGTTTATCTGTTTTAACGGAAGAAGATTATTTTTTAGGAGATCTTAATCATATAAGCCAAATTAAAAAAGAGATTGATTTACCAATTCTTTGTAAGGATTTTTTCGTTGATAAATTTCAAGTTCCATTAGCTAAGAGTTATGGAGCTGATGCGATATTAATTATATTAGCAGGCGTTAATCAAAACCTAGCAAATGAGTTATATGAAGAGGCATTAAAATTTAATATGTCTGTTATAGTCGAGGTACATACGGTTGATGAAGCAAAAGAAGCTCTAAATTTTAAAAATGCTTTAATAGGGATAAATAATAGAAATTTAAAAACTCTAAAAACTAACTTAAGTACAACTTTTAAAATTCATGATGTTTTAGCTAATCATCCTGCTCCTCTAATATCTGAAAGCGGAATTAAAACAAAAGATGAGCTTTTGGAGTTGTCTAATAAAACTTCTATTAAAACTTTTTTAATAGGTGAATCACTTTTAAAAAATTTGGATAATAATTCAATTTTTTCAGTTCTTTAGTGAAATAATACCCAATTTTGCTATCTTTTTTACTATTGAGAATTGTAAAGAACTTTTGTAGAACAGATTTTGTACGATATTTGTTCTTATGCTAACAAAAAAACAAAAAAACTTGCTATTATTTATCAACAAGAAGTTGAGATCATCAGGAATTTCACCGTCCTATGAGGAAATGAAAGAGTCGTTAAATTTAAAGTCTAAATCTGGAATACACCGATTGATTAGCGCTTTAGAGGAAAGAGGTTTCATCAAAAGATTAGCTCATAAAGCAAGAGCTTTAGAGGTTGTCAAATTGCCAGAAACTGCGTCTGCAAACGATATTTATAACAGTTTTTCTCCTAGCGTAATCAAAGGTGGTTTAGATGATTCTTTAGATAATACAAAAGGAGCAGAAATCCCTGTTTTAGGTAAAATTGCAGCTGGAACGCCAGTTGAGGCAATTCAGAATGAAGTGGCCAGAATTCCTTTACCTGAAAATATAGAGAAAAAAGGTGAGTATTTTGGGTTGAAAGTTCAAGGTGATTCTATGATTGAGGCTGGAATCAATGATGGAGATACAGTTGTCATAAAAAAAACAGACACAGCAGATAATGGAAAAATTGTTGTTGCTTTAATAGATGATCATGAAGCAATGCTTAAGAGAATAAGAAGAAAAGGCAAAACTATAGCTCTAGAAAGCGCAAATAGAAATTATGAGACTAAAATATTTGGCCCAGATAGGGTAAAAGTTCAAGGTGTGCTTGTATCTTTATATAGAAGTTTCTAAATAAATAGTCTAAAAATCTTAAATGTCAAAAGTAGCAACTAGATTTGCTCCATCCCCTACTGGTCCATTACATATTGGTGGGGTAAGAACTGCTTTATTTAATTGGTTATATTCCAAAAATCAAAATGGTAAATTCTATTTAAGGGTGGAAGACACAGACAAAGAAAGATCTAAAGATAAATACAAAAATCAAATAATACAATCACTTAAATGGATTGGTATAAACTATGATGGTGATGAATATATCCAATCTCAAAAAGTAAATGATCATAAAAAAGTTGCACATGAACTTATTAAAAATGGTCATGCATACAAATGTTATTGTTCAAGTGAAGAAATAGAAGAACAAAAAAAAAGAGCAAGACAAAAGAAGATTCCTTACATTTATGATAGAAAGTGGAGAGATAAAAAGGTATCAGATGCTCCTAAAAATATCAAACCAGTTGTGAGATTTAAAAGTAAGATAGATGGAACATCTGTATTAAAAGATTTAGTTCAAGGTGATGTTGAAATTGAAAATAACACCATTGAGGATTTTGTTATCTTAAGAAATGATGGAACCCCAACATATAATTTATCGGCATCCGTAGATGACCATACAATGAATATGACTCACATTATTAGAGGTGATGATCATAAAATTAATACCTTTAAACAAATACAAATTTATGAAGCTATGAAATGGAAGTTGCCATCATTTGCACATATACCATTGATACACACAATTGAAGGAAAGAAACTATCAAAGAGAGATCAAGCTTCTACATTAGATGATTACTCCAAAATTGGTATTATGCCAGATGCTCTAAGAAATTATCTTTTAAGATTAGGATGGTCTTATAAAGATAAGGAAATATTTACATTAGATGAAAGTATAAAATTTTTTAATTTAGACGGTATCGGAAAATCTCCTTCTAAACTTGATATGAGTAGAATTTTATCAATGAATGAGCATTATATTAAAAATATTAATGAGAATGATCTATTCAATCAATTAACAGAATATTGTAAATTATATAAAAATGAAATTAGATCTGATAAAAAAGATAAGATCAAAAAATCATTAACTTTCTTAAAAAATAAAGCAAAAACTTTAGAAGATATATTTAATAATGGTCAATATATTATTAAAGATGAGGTTAATTTTAATAAGGATGATATCAAATTGATTGACGATAAAGCAAGAAAAGTAATTTCTGATTTTAACGCCCAATTTGATAAAATAGATCTACCTTCTCGAGAAATTTTAGAACCAATAATAAATGAGCTTATAAAATCTCACGACACAAATTTTAAGGGAGTAGGACAACCGTTAAGGATTGTTCTAACTGGATCGAAGTTTGGACCGGGTATATATGATATTATTTTATCTTTAGGAAAAGAAGAAGTTCAAAAAAGATTAAGAGCTAAGATAGCTTGAAACTACTGCTGAGGCTTCTGAAGATGATGATGTTTTAGATTTAATTTCATTTAACGTATTATTTACATCAAGGATTTGTTTTTTCATCAGGTCTGGGTTTTTTAATAAATATGCCACAGATCTAAAAATTTCTTTTGGGTTACATTCTTTTTGAATTAATTCTGGAATTATCTCTTTTTGGTTAATTATATTAATTATATTTGCAAATTTTGTTTTTACTAAGGATTTTACAATCAAAAAATTTATAAAATTCATTTTATAAATTATGATAGATGGAACTTTTGCA
>CACIEO010000019.1:0-4639 GCA_902585665.1 uncultured Pelagibacteraceae bacterium
TCAAAAAGAAATGTTTGCTTGAGGGTTTAGATGATATCGCTCTTTCATTAGAAAAAAATCCAAAAATTACTGAATTTGAAAAAAAATTATCCTCAAACAAGCCGTGGATATTTAATGATTAAAGTAAAGAAAAGAAAAATCTTACTATTACCTGGAGATGGAATAGGTCCAGAAGTTGTATCGGAAGTAAAAAAAATAATTAATTGGTTTAATAGTAAAAGATCCTTAGATTTTGAAACAGAAGAAGATCTTGTAGGTGGTGCTGCCTATGATAAACATGGAACACCTATCACTGATGAGGTGTTTTATAAAGCACTTGAAAGTGAGGCAGTTATTTTAGGTGCAGTCGGTGGTCCCAAATGGGATAACTTAGATTTTTCAAAAAAACCCGAAAGAGCGTTATTAAAATTGAGAAAAGAATTAAAATTATTTGCTAATCTAAGACCAGCAATTTGTTTTAGCCAGCTTGTAGAAGCATCGAGCCTTAAACCCGAAATTGTTTCTGGACTTGATATTATGATAGTTAGAGAGCTTACAGGTGGAATCTATTTTGGGGAGCCAAGAGGAATTAAGCCTATAGATAACGGCGAAAGAAAAGGCGTTAACACTCATACATATACCTCAAGTGAAATTGCAAGAGTAGCAAGAGTTGCTTTCGATTTAGCAAAAAAAAGGAATAACAAAGTAACGTCGTGTGAAAAATCTAATGTTATGGAGGCCGGGCAATTATGGAAAGAAGAAGTTGCAGAAATTCACAAAAACGAATTTAAGGAGGTCAAACTCGAGCACATGTTGGCTGATAACTGTGCTATGCAATTATTAAGAAACCCAAAACAGTTTGACGTAATTGTAACAGATAATCTATTCGGAGATATACTTTCTGATGAAGCAGCGATGTTAACTGGATCTCTTGGTCTTTTGCCATCAGCTTCCTTAGGAGCTAAAGATAAAAATGGAAAAATGAGATCAATGTATGAACCTGTTCATGGTTCTGCCCCAGATATAGCAGGGAAAAATCTTGCAAATCCAATTGCAACAATTTTAAGTTTTTCTATGGCGCTAAGGTATTCTTTAAATTTGGAAAAAGAAGCTAAAGAACTTGATTTAGCAGTGCAAAGCGTTTTGGACATGGGATTAAGAACAAAAGATATATATTCTAAGGGAAATAAGGAAGTTTCAACTAGTGAAATGGGAGATGCAATTATTGCGCAATTGCAAAAATAAATAATTTCACATATTTTATAGCTATTAAAAATTATGACTACTTATACAGCACCAATTGAAGATATGATGTTTCTCTATGAAAAGTTGAGAAATAACAAAAACTATAATGAGATTGAAAAATATAAAGAAATAACTCCAGATTTAGTTAAAGATATATTAGATGAGGCGGCTAAAATTAATCAAAATATTATTTTACCATTAGCTAAAGCAGGGGATGAGAATCCAGCAGTTCTTGAAAATGGTGTTGTAAGAACACCTCCAGGCTATAAAGAAGCGTACAGTAAATTTATTGCGGATGGATGGATGTCTTTATCTTGTGATCCAAAATATGGTGGTCAAGGGATGCCCAAAACAGTTAGTGCCTTTTTTGATGAAATGCTTTCTTCGGCAAGTTTAGCTTTTAAGCTTTATACAGAACTCACATTAGGTGCCTATAATTGTATTCGTCACCATGCATCTGATGATATAAAAAACATGTATTTACCAAAAATGGTTGAGGGAAAATGGAGTGGAACAATGTGCCTTACAGAACCAGTTTGCGGCACTGATCTTGGAATCCTGAAGACAAAAGCGCATGAGCAAGAAGATGGCACATATAAAATTTCAGGTCAAAAAATATTTATTACATCTGGTGATCATGATTTAACTGAAAATATTATACACCTAGTTCTTGCAAGAGCTTCTGACTCACCTTCGGGAACTAAAGGCATTAGTTTGTTTCTTGTTCCAAAATATATTGTTAAAGAAAATGGATCAGTTGGTCCAAAAAACGGTATTTCCACAGGATCAATAGAAAACAAAATGGGAATAAAAGGATCTGCAACTTGTGTTTTAAATTTTGATGAAGCAACTGGGTATATGATTGGACCAAAAAATAAAGGACTTAATTCAATGTTCACTATGATGAACTTAGAAAGAATAATTGTAGGAATTCAAGGCTTAGGACTTTCAGAGATTGCTTATCAAAATTCTTTAAACTATGCTAAAGAAAGAAAGCAAGGCAAGAGCAATTCCAACAAGTCTCAAAATGGAAGTGCAGATTTGATTATAGAACACGCAGATATCAGAAGATCATTACTTAACATGAAATCAATTATTGAGGGTGAACGAGCCTTATGTTTTTGGTTATCACAACAAACGGAAGTTAGTCTAAATCACAATGAGCCCAAAATAAAACAGGAAGCATCAGATTTAGTCTCACTAATGACACCAGTGGTGAAATCTCTATTTTCAGATTTAGGAATGGAAATAACAAGTGATGCAATGCAAATTCATGGAGGGTATGGTTATACAAAAGATCAGGGTATAGAACAGCTTTATAGAGATAACAGAATTACACCAATTTACGAAGGTACCAACTCAGTTCAGGCTATAGATCTAGTTTTTAGAAAACTTATAAATAAAAATGGAGATATTGTTGAAAATTACATCAATATTTTAAGAAAAGATATAGAAACAGAAAGTTCAGAATTAAAACCCTACCAGGAAAAATTAAAAATTTATTTAGAAAAACTTATTGATTTTACTACTTGGATTAAAGGGAAGATTAAGGACTCAAAAGACGATGCTAATGCTGCATCTAATGATTATTTAAAAGTTCTTGGTTATGTTGCACTAGGTCATTCATGGTTGAAGGTTTTAGAGGTTAGTTTTAAAGAAGTATCAAATAATAAAAAATTCTATGAAGATAAAATACAAACAGCTAAATTTTATTTTCATAGAGTGCTACCAAGAGTAGAGAGTCATTATTCTAGTGCAATTTCTGGTAGTGGTTACATAATGGATTTTAAATTTAATTAATTAATGAATCATTACGAGACAAATCTTGATAAAAACAAGGCCAATCATGTACCTTTGACCCCTCTTACATTTTTAAATAGAGCGAAAGATATTTATCCAAATTATGAAGCAATTATTTATGAAGATAGAAAATATACCTGGATGCAGGTTTATAAAAGGTGCCTTAAATTTGCAAGCGCGTTAGAAAAAATAGGAATTAAAAAAGGAGACACAGTTTCATTCTTAGCTTTTAACACTCCTGAGATTTTCGAAGCACATTATTCAGTCCCGATGACTGGTGCGATTCTTAATACAATTAATATTCGTTTAGATGCCAAAACAATTGCATATATTTTAGAACACAGTGAAGCTAAAGTATTAGTTGTTGATAGACAATTACATACAGAAGTTAAAAAAGCTTTATCCACTTTGAATAAAAAAATTACTATAATCGACATACATGATAAATTTGCTGATCAATCTAAGTTAGAAAAAATTGGTGATATAGAATATGAGGAATTCCTTAATTCTGGAGACGAAAATTTTAAGTGGAGAATGCCGGATGATGAGTGGGAAGCAATTACACTTAGTTATACTTCAGGAACAACAGGAAACCCAAAAGGAGTAGTTTATCATCATAGAGGTTCATATTTAATGTCAACAGGAAGCGCTACGGCATGGAATATGCCAAACAGATTAAATTTTTTAACTATTGTTCCTATGTTTCATTGTAATGGGTGGTGTTATCCATGGACTGTACCAATGTTAAATGGAAGAACAATTTGTTTAAGAAATATTGATGTCAAAAAAATATTTGAATTAATAGATAAATATAATGTAACTCACTTTGGTGGTGCTCCTATAGTATTAAATATGATTACAGGTGCTCCAGAATCAGACAGAAAAAAATTAAAAAATAAAGTTTATGTTCTCACTGCAGGTGCACCTCCTCCAAGCATAATTTTCAAAAAAATGAAAAGTTTGGGTTTTGAGGTTATGCATGTTTATGGTCTAACCGAAACCTATGGTCATGTAACACAATGTGCTTGGAATGATGACTGGAATGCATTTGAAGAAGAAAAACAAAATGAGATAAAAGCAAGACAAGGAGTAAGATATCCAAACACTGAAGGTGTTACAATTATGGATCCTGAAACCATGAAAGAAGTCCCAAGAGATGGAAAAACCATTGGAGAAATAATGATAAGAGGAAACGTTGTTATGAAAGGATATTTTAAAGATAAAGATGCAACTGATAAAGCAATGAAGGATGGATGGTTTCACTCAGGAGATTTAGCAGTAATGCATCCAGACGGTTATATAAAAATACAAGATAGATCAAAAGACATAATTATTTCTGGTGGTGAAAATATTTCATCTATTGAAATTGAAAATACACTAGCCAAACATCCTTCAGTTTCAATTGCTGCAGTAGTGGCAAAACCGGATGAAAAATGGGGAGAAGTACCGTGTGCATTTATAGAAGCTGTAAAAGATAAACCAACGACAGAAAAAGAATTAATTGATTTTTGTAAAGAAACACTTGCAAAATTTAAGGTTCCAAAAAAAATCGAATTTTGTGAATTACCAAAAACATCTACAGGAAAAATCCAAAAGTTTGAACTAAGAAAAAAGG
>CACIEO010000020.1:0-2859 GCA_902585665.1 uncultured Pelagibacteraceae bacterium
TTTGGACTGCAATTTTCTATTAAATTAGTTAAATAATATTTTTTAGTTTTATACTTGAAGGTAATAATTTTACCTTGTCAAAATCCTTTAGATTATTTTGTTTAATTATTTGTTTAATTATTTTTGTATATTCTTTACCTGTGGCTGCATATTTGTCTAAGTAATCAGCTAAAAGTAAACTATCTAGATCGTCGTCGTTATCTCTCATATTAGCTCTAGCTGATCTAAATTGTCTGTAGCTTCCGTGTGTATTCAAATTTCTTTGATAGGCTCTAACAGAGGCCTTTAATACTTTAAATTTCATAACTTTATGGTTTGAATCTTCAGGATCAACACCAGCAGGTTTGATGCCTTCCCCCGACCATGTCCACTGTCCAAAAAGTGCGTTGCCCTCTATAGCAAATCTAGACGTTCCCCAACCAGTTTCTTTTGCTGCCTGGGCAATTGCAAGTGATACAGGAACTATGTCCATTCTTACTTTAAGTGTAGATAAATCATTATTAATTACTCCATATTGCTGAAATTTTGACTTTAACCATTTTTTTTCTGAATCTGAATTCATATTTTTATTTAAAATTGTAAAAAGTTTTTTTCTATCTAATTTGATGCGATTGTTTTCCTCTAAAATTAGGGGCAGAATTATTTGAATAAACAAATTCTTTTTCTTTTTTGTATTCTCAATCTTTTTTATTTCAGTAGGAAGCAAAGAAAGCCTTATTGGCTTTACAATTTTTGTTTTCCTTACGGAGTCTAAGGTGTAATTAGTATCTTTAAAAAGTTGATTAATAGTTTCCGCACTAAGTCTAACAGTATCTGTGGGAACTTCATCTAGTGAGAAAATATCTTGAAATAAATTTTTAATGTCTAAACCTTCATCTATATTATCTTTATTTATTGACTTTCCCTCCAGAACTTTTTGAAAATTTATATTTGAATTATTATCGATAGTTGACTTACCTACCTTTATATCCTCTTTTATATTAACCGAAAGTGGAATTAAGGAGAAAATTAGTATTAGCCCAAAACTACATAAGGTTGTGTAATAAAAACTTTTTAGATCATTAGAAAAAATAAAATTATTTTTTTTTTTAATCGTAAAACCTTTTTCAATAAGAATTTTTTTAATTTTCGAAATATTAATTTTTTTCTTTTTTAACATTTTCAATTATTAATTCATTTCAGCTTCTACTTGGTTTACCTCGGGAACGTAATGTTTAAGCAGATTTTGAACTCCTTGTTTTAGAGTAATTGTGGCACTTGGGCATCCTGAACAACTTCCCTGCAATTTGACTTTTACAATACCATTTTTAAATTCTAGAAATTTAATATCACCTCCGTCATTAGCAACTGCTGGTTTAACTTTGGTTTCGAGAACATGTATTATTTTTTTTTCGATTTCATCAAGATTTTCATCTTCGTTATTATTTTTAGAATGATTAATTATATATTCATTACCACCCTCATAAAATTCGTTTATAAAAGATATAGCAATATGTTTAATATCCTCCCAATCTATATCCTTATTTTTATTTATCGAGACAAAATCAGATCCCAAAAATATACTTTCAACACCATTGATTGATAAAATATTTTTCACAAGAACATTGTTAAAATTATCTTTTTTTGAAACTTCAAAAGAACCAGCATTTGAAACTTTCCTGCCTGGCAAAAATTTTAGTGAGTCTGGATTTGGTGTTTTTTGTGTTTGTACAAACATATTATATATATAGTAATTAATACTTAAATTTGAAGTACTTTTTTAAAACCCTATTTTTGTTTTGATTTCACTCACTTTTTTTTTTGAAATTTTTTCAGCTTTTATGGATCCTTCTAACAAAATTTTATCAATATATTTATAATCTTTTAACAATTTATTTATCTCATTAGATATTGGATGAATTTTTTCAACTAAAACTTCTGCTAGTTTTTCTTTTAGCTCTGAAAAATTTTTTCCAGCAAACTCTTTAGTGGATACCTCTAAGTCTTGATTTTGTAAACTTGAGAATATGCCAAGCAAATTTTTTAACTCAGGCCTATCTTCAAGGTCACTGACATTCTCTGAAAGAGGTTTGCTATCAGTTTTGGCTTTTCTAATTTTATTCACAATCTGGTCTTTTGTGTCTGTTATATTAATTCTGCTCTGATCCGATGGGTCCGATTTACTCATTTTTTTTGTCCCGTCTCTTAAACTCATTATTCTTGAAAAATCTTTTTGTATTAGTGGTTCTGGTATTTTTAAAAAGTCGGAGCAGTTAAAATCTGTATTAAATTTTTGTGCTATATCTCTTGTAAGTTCTAGATGTTGTTTTTGATCTTCTCCAACTGGTACATGAGTTGCATCATATAATAAAATATCTGCCGCCATCAGCACTGGATAAATATAAAGTCCAACACTTGCTTTCTCTTTATCGTGTCCCGCCTTTTCTTTAAATTGTGTCATTCTGTTTAACCAACCCATTCTTGCTACACAACTCAATAACCAAGATCCCTCTGCATGAGATGGAACTTTGGATTGATTAAATATAATACTTTTACTTGAATTTAGTCCGCTAGCTAAAAAAGAGGCAGTTGTTTCTCTTATATTTTTTTTTAATATCTTAGGATCCTGTTTAACAGTGATTGCATGTAAATCCACCACACAATAAATACATGAATTATCCTTATCTTTTTGAAGATCAACAAAGTTTTTTATTGCACCAAGATAATTTCCTAAATGCAAATTTCCTGTGGGCTGAACTCCAGAAAAAATTTTTTTACTCATTATATTTTAATACCTTAAAGTAATATCAGATATTTTAAAAGCCTTAGTAATTATTGAAAGAAGTATGTAAAAAATAAACGTTATTATAACTATTAAGA
>CACIEO010000021.1:0-2788 GCA_902585665.1 uncultured Pelagibacteraceae bacterium
TAAAATTACCGATATCAAAGATCTGAATTCTTCTCAAAAAAATGAAATAACTTTTTTTCATTCAAAAAAATATGTTGATTTAGCGAAAAAAACCAAAGCTTCATATTGCCTAACATCTAAAAATTTTCAATCGTTTTTACCAAGTAATTGTAAAGCTATTATTTCTGACAAGGTTTTATTACATACTGCTCAGATAACAAAAACTTTTTATCCAGACTCCATAACTGATGATTATGATAACACTGTAAAAGACATAGATGAGACAGAATTTAAAGACAAAGTTAAATTTGGAAAAAATGTTCTTATTGGTGAAAATGTGAAAATTGGAGTTAATTGTTTAATTGGTCATAATTCAATCATAGAAAAAAATGTAAACATAGGTGATAATTGTTCTATAGGATCCAATGTAATTATTAGAAATTCATTAATTAAAAACTACGTTCATATTTTAGATGGTTGTGTGATCGGAAAAAAAGGATTTGGTTTTTTTCCAAATAAAGACTCAAATATTAGGTATCCTCAAATAGGTATTGTAATAATTGAAGATAATGTAGAAATTGGTTGTGGATCTACTATTGATAGAGGTTCTCTTTCGAATACAATCATAGGAAAGAATACATATTTAGATAATCAAATTCATATAGCTCATAATGTAAAAATAGGTGAGAACTGTATTATTGCAGGACAAGTAGGTTTTGCTGGAAGTTCTACTTTAGGAGATAATGTTATGATTGGAGGTCAGGCAGGCATTTCAGGTCATCTTAAAATTGGCAACAATGTACAAATAGGTGGTGGTAGTGGTGTTATAAGGAATATTCCTGATAATTCTAAAGTAATGGGTTATCCAGCAAAAGATTTAAAAAATTTTATAAGAGAAAATAAATGATTGATAAAACAGCTATAATTAATAAAACAGCAAAAATTCATTCAAGTGTGAAAATTGGTCCATATTCTATCATTGGTCCCAATGTAGAAATTGGAGAGAATACAGAAATTCAATCACATGTAAGTATTACTGGAAATACTAAAATTGGAAAAAGTAATAAGATTTATCCATTTGTTTCAATAAATGACCCGCAAGACTTAAAATACAATGGTGAAGAAACAAGTTTAGTTATCGGGGATAATAATAAGATAAGGGAATATGTAACCATAAATCCCGGAACAATTGGTGGTGGAGGTAAAACTAAAATTGGAAATAATTGTTTATTTATGATCTCATCTCACATAGCTCATGATTGTCAGGTAGGTGATAATGTAATTATAGCAAATAATGTGCCTTTGGGAGGTCATGCTATTATTGAAGATAATGTAGTTATCGGTGGAAATTCTGCTGTTCAACAGTTTACAAGAATTGGCAAGATGGCAATGATTGGAGGAATGACAGGAGTATTACATGATGTTATCCCTTATGGATTGTCAACAGGAAATAGAAATTCATTACAAGGATTAAATTTAATAGGATTAAGAAGAGCAAAATTTGAGAATAAAGATATTTTAGGTTTAAGTGAGGCGTACAAGGAGATTTTTGCTACAAAAAATGTCAATGAAAATATAAGTAAATTAAATGGCTCATTTCATGAAAATCCATTAGTTAAAGAGGTAATAGAATTTATTACTAAGGATAAAAAAAGATCTATTTGCACACCATTTTCATAAGATGATAGGACTAATTTTTGGCGATACAGATTTTCCAAAAAAAATACTTAAAACAATCAAGAAAAGAAAAATAAATTACTTAATAATAGATTTATCTAAATCAAAGAAATTTAAAAAAGACAGTAGATCTTATTCAGTATCTATAGGTCAATTTGGAAAAATAATTAAAATTCTTAATGAAAATAGTTGTAAAAAAGTCTTATTTGCAGGTAGAGTTAACAGGCCAAACCTTTCTAAATTAAAGTTAGATATTAAAGGAATTTATTATATTCCAAGAATTATTAAAGCATCGAAGCTTGGGGATGCTGCAATTTTGAAAGAAATCATAAAAATACTAGCTCAAAATAAGATAAAAACTGAAAATTCACTTAAATTTAATCCAGAACTAACTTTTAAAAAGGGTAATTATTCAAATATTAAGCCCAATAGTAAAGATCATTTAGACATTAAGAAGGCTATTAAAACGCTAAACAGTTTAAAACAGTACAATTATAGCCAAGGTGTAGTAGTAAGAAATAAAAAAATAGTCTTTATAGAAGGAAAAGGTGGAACAAAAAAATTACTCGAAAAAAGTAAAAATAAAAAATTTCGAAATGATGGTGTTTTAGTTAAATTTCCAAAAAAAAAACAAGACCTAAGAGTTGATCTACCTACCATTGGTTTAAAAACTTTTAAACAAAGTAAGGCAGCTGGATTAAAAGGTATTGTTGTAAAAAGCAAACAACATATATTCTTAGACAAGAATAAATGTATTAGCTTTGCTAATAAAAATAAGATGTTTATCTCGGTGAAATGAAAAAAATCTTTATATTAACTGGTGAACCTTCAGGAGATAAATTAGCATCTACTGTGGTAGCTAATCTTCAACAAAATCATTCAAACATACAATATTTATGTGTTGGAGGTTCTCACTTAAATAAACTTGGGATCAAATCAATATATGATCTCAAGGAGATAACCTATATTGGATTTACGAGTGTTATGTTAAACTTATTTAAAATCAGAAGCAAAATAAATGAAACTGTAAAAAAAATAATTGAATTTAACCCTGATATTCTATTTAGTGTAGATAGCCCAGATTTTACTCTTAGGGTTGCTGAAAAAGTAAAAAGTATAAATCCTAATATTA
>CACIEO010000022.1:0-2751 GCA_902585665.1 uncultured Pelagibacteraceae bacterium
CCTCGTGATCTATCAAGCTATTTTCAAGTCCAAGTTCTTTAATTTTATTTGAAATTTCCTCTTGATCTTTCTTATGATATTCATTGGCTCTATCTAAAAGTTCTTTTGCAGTTTCCTCCTCTATTCCCTCAATTTTTATTAGATTATCGATTGTAGAGTCTTTTAAATCATCAATAGAAGAAAATCCTTCAGCGACTAGTAACTGGCCAAGTGTTTCGTCAAGTTCTAAATTTTTAACAAAGTTTTCTGTCTTTTCCTTAAATTCTGTTTGTCGTCTCTCAGAGTCCTCTTGGTCGGTCATTATATTTATTTCGTAACTCATTAATTTTGTGGCAAGTCTTACATTTTGTCCTCTTCTACCAATTGCCTTACTTAAATTTTCCTCTGTTAAAATTACATCCAATTTTTTATTTTCAATATCGACATTTACCCTTTGAACTTCCGCAGGAGACAAAGCGTTAGAAACAACAACTGCAGGATCTTCTGACCAATTTACAATATCTATTTTTTCTCCTTGTAACTCATTTACTACAGCTTGTACTCTGCTTCCTCTCATTCCAACGCACGCTCCAACAGGATCTAAGGAAGTATCTATTGCCTTGACACATATCTTTGCTCTACTTCCTGGGTCTCTTGCTGAAGAAATAATTTCTATTAGTCCATCGTATATTTCTGGAACTTCTTGTATGAAGAGCTTTTCCATGAATTTAGGATGAGCTCTAGATAAAAAAATTTGTTGACCTCTTGGCTCTCTTCTTACATCACTACAATATGCTTTGATCCGATCCCCCGCTTTTACGTTTTCTCGTGGTATCATTTCATTTTTTTGAATAATTGCTTCAGTTCTTCCAAGGTCAACTATAGCGTTTCCAAATTCTAATCTTTTTACTATACCGCTCAAAATAGTATCTTTCTTATCTTTAAAATCATTATATTGTCTTTCTCTCTCAGCTTCTCTTACATTGAAGCTTATTACCTGCTTTGCAGTTTGTGCAGCAATACGACCAAAATCAAAAGACGGTAATGGTTGAAGTATTGTATCACCTATTTTTTTTTGCTTATTTTCATCACTTAATTTAATAGCATCTGTAAGGCTTATTTCTGTATTTAAGTTTTCAGGTTTCTCGCAAACAGTTAATTTTCTATATATACCTATGTCACCGTTATCTCTATTTATTTGGACTTCAATTTCATTCTCTTGTCCAAACTTTGATTTAGCAGCTTTTGCTATGCCAGTTTCCATTGAATTTATAATTAATTCTTTATCAATAGATTTTTCTAAGGCGACTGCCTCTGCAATTCTGATTAACTCTAATTTATCCGCTCTTCTATTTAACATTTGTTCCTTCCAAAAAAAAATGGGCCGAAGCCCATTTTTGAAAATTCAATAATGTAAATTGAATATAGGTATTTTTCTTAAATTTTCAACTTTATTTACTTATTAAATACTGATGCTTTATCAGTTTTTTCCCATGAAAATGAACCATCACTACCTGGTTCTCTGCCGAAATGTCCGTAAGCGGCAGATTTTTCGTATATTGGTTTATTGAGACCTAGCATTTCTCTAATTCCTCTTGGGCTTAAATCAAAATTTTCTTTTATAAGTTTCTCAACATGAAGATTTTTTTCTTCATCGTTACTAAATAAATCAACATAAATAGATAAAGGTTTTGATACTCCTATTGCATAAGCTAACTGTATCAAGCATTTGTCTGCAATTTTTGATGCCACAATATTTTTAGCCAAATATCTAGATGCATATGCTGCAGATCTATCCACTTTGGTTGGATCTTTACCTGAAAAAGCTCCACCACCATGAGGTGCTGCTCCGCCGTAAGTATCTACAATTATTTTTCTTCCAGTAAGTCCACTATCTCCATCAGGTCCACCAATTACAAAGTTCCCTGTGGGGTTAATATATATTTCATTTTCATCAAGACTTCCAAGTAAATTTTTTGGAATAGACTTTTCAATATAAGGCATGCATAATTCTTTTACTTTTGCTAAGTTCACATCTTTTGAATGTTGTGTAGAAATCACAACTGACTTTACAGCTTTTGGTGCACCATCTTTATATTCTATAGTTATTTGACTTTTCGAATCTGGTTCTATTCCTTTTAATTTTCCAGACTTTCTATCTTCAGCCATAAGTCGTAAGATTCTATGTGAAAAATGAATTGGAGCTGGCATAAGCACATCAGTCTCATTACATGCATAACCGAACATTATTCCTTGATCTCCAGCACCTTCATCTTTATTTCCGGAAGAGTCTACACCCATAGCGATATCAGCTGATTGAGAGTGTAAATGACATTCAATTTTTGTTGCTTCCTTATAAGTAAAACCCTCCTGATCATAACCAATATCCTTAATGCAATCTCTAACCTTGGAAATTAATTCATCTTTCTTAATGTCAGGTCCTCTTGTTTCTCCTGCTAGAACAACTTTGTTTGTTGTGGTCAATGTTTCGCAGGCTACCCTTGCTTCGGGCTCCATGCCTAAATAGGTATCTACAACCATGTCTGAAATTCTGTCGCAAACTTTATCTGGGTGACCTTCTGATACAGATTCACTAGTGAACAAATAATCTTTTTTCATTTTATTTTATCTCCCTATTTGTTTTTAAAAAAAAAATTAAGCTAATATAAATAGTGATAAAATAAAAGAACATATTATTCCCATGTTTAGAAAAAAAAGTTTTTTTGGGGTTTTTTATTTGGTAAATTTCAATTACTCCCTCATAAGTTGACT
>CACIEO010000023.1:0-2729 GCA_902585665.1 uncultured Pelagibacteraceae bacterium
ACCTGAGTGTTGTCCAAAACCATATTTAAAAAATCTTTTTATAAATGATGTATGTTCAAGACTAAATTCTCCAAATGGATAAGAAAAAAAAATTGGATTATATCCTAAATTTTTTTTAAAAATTTCAATAGACTTTAAAATATCATTTTTAAACTTATCGTAGCTGATATCCAGTAAATACTCATGTGAGTGAGAATGATTTCCAATAAACGCAAAACTTTCACTTTCAATTTCCTTTATTTGACTCCAATTCATGTACCCATTCTTTCCAACAGCTTCAGTAGAAATAAACAATATAAATGGAATTTTGTTTTCTTTTAGATATGGCCAAGCATGTTCATAAAAAGATTTGAATCCATCATCAATTGTAATTAATACCTTTTTAGTTGTTTTAACTTTGGAGAAATTTTTATCAAAATCATTAGGGTCTAAAAAATTGTATTTTTTTCTCTTGATAATTTCCATATGTTTTTTGAACACATCCATTCTTATATTAGTTGATGGGTATTTATTTTCATTAAATCTGTGGTACATTATTGAGAGTATACCTTTGTCATTGGCATAAGATTTAATTTTATTTTCTTCAGATTTTACATTAAGAGTAAACAAGATAAATATTATGAAAATATTAATAATAGATGCAACTGGAAAAAAAATTCTTTTAGGTCTCATTGTTAATAAAAATATTTATACAGGTACTTACATAAATAGTAAAAAGAATTATGATAAATTGATAATTTTGATTAATAAATTTATATTAAAACATAAAACAAATTTAGATAAAATAAAAAGAATATATATTAATAGAGGGCCTGGTAGTTATGCAGGTTTAAGAAATTCAGTATCAATTGTTAAGGCGATACATCTAACAAAAAAAATTGACTATTACTCGTATAGTTATTTTGATTTTAGACAAAAAGAAAATAATGTAGATCGAACAAATAATCATAAAAACCTTAAAGAATTGCCTAATTTGTGTGATAAATTTAACATTAAAAAAAATTTGATTAATCCCATTTATTTAAGTTAAAATATCTTTATGTCAGATAGTATTGAGCAAAAATGTTTAGCGAAAGGTGTAAAACTTACCGATCAAAGAAAAACAATCGCAAGAGTAGTATCTGAGTCTAAAAAAAATTATGGAGAATCTGATCACCCAGATGTTGATGAGTTATATAAAAGAGTTCAAAAAATAGATCCAAAAATAAGTATTGCAACAGTTTATCGTACAGTGAAATTATTTGAAGAAACGGGAATATTGACCAAGCATGATTTTAAGGGAGGCAAAGCTCGATATGAGGAATTGAGGGAAAGTCATCATGACCATCTAATTGATGTAAAAACAGGCGAGATAATAGAATTTGTTGATGACGAAATAGAACTACTTCAAAAAAAGGTGGCAGAAAAATATGGTTATGAGCTTGTTGATCATAAGCTTGAACTATATGGAGTCAAAAAAAAAAATAGTTAATGTTAAAAAAAGTATTTGTTAAAACATTTGGCTGTCAGATGAATGTTTATGATTCTGATAAAATAATTGATGCACTTAAAATAATTGGATATGAAAAGTCAGAAAATTTGGGCTCAGCAGATTGTTTTGTTTTAAACACATGCCACATTAGAGATAAAGCAAAAGAGAAAGTTTATCACGAGATAGGACGAGTTAGAGAAACATTTTTAAATAAAAGTAAACCACTAGTTATTGTTACAGGATGCGTAGCACAGGCCGAAAATACTGAAATGTTAAAGCGAGAGCCTTATATAGATCTGGTCATTGGACCACAATCTTACCACAAGCTTAACGAAACTATATTACAATTTGAAAAAAATAAATTGAAAAACGAAATTACAGACTTCGATACTATAGAAAAATTTAATTATTTAAGTAAACTATATAATAAGAATAGTAAAATTTCCTCGTTCTTAACTATTCAAGAGGGATGTGATAAATTTTGTCATTTTTGTGTTGTGCCATACACAAGAGGACCAGAATACTCAAGACCATTTAATCAAATAATAGATGAGGCAAAAATAATGGTTCAAAATGGATCTAAAGAAATTATTTTGTTAGGACAAAACGTAAACGCATATAATTACAATGAAGCAAATAAAGAATTCAGACTTTCTGACTTAATTATTTCCCTTGAGAAAATTAATGGCATTGAAAGAATAAGATATACTACTTCTCATCCAAGGGATATGACTAAAGATCTATTAGAATGTTACAAACACTCAAAAAAACTCATGCCATTAGTTCATTTACCAATTCAGTCAGGTTCTAATAAAATATTAAAATTAATGAACAGAAAACATAAAGTAGAAGAATATATTTTTACATATAACTATTTGAAGGAAATTAATAATAAAATTGAATTTTCAAGCGATTTTATTATTGGATATCCTGGAGAAGAGGAGGAAGATTTTGAAAATACAATTAAATTAATTGATATGATTAAATTCATAAATTCATTTTCTTTCATTTTTAGCGCAAGACCAGGCACAACAGCATCAAAACTAAAGCCAATTGATGAGAAGATTTCTAAAAAAAGACTCAAAATAATTCAAGAAAAACTATTTGGATATCAAAAATTAAAAAACAAATCATTCGAGGACAAATATATAGATGTTTTGGTAGAAAATGAAATCAAGGGTCAAAATAAATTATTTGGAAGGAATATATATATGAATTCAGTTATTTTTGAGGGAAGCAAGAGTTTAATCGGAAAAAT
>CACIEO010000024.1:0-2637 GCA_902585665.1 uncultured Pelagibacteraceae bacterium
TTGCCGGAGGTAAACTTTTTAATTTTAATAATGAATTGAACATATCCTTATGACTTCCTTCAAAAACTCTTCCACATCCTAGGGAAAATAATGTGTCTCCAGTAAATACTATTTTTTCATTAAAAAAGTAAAAACAAATATGTCCAAGAGTATGTCCTGGAACTTTAATAACTTTAAACTCAAATATATTATCCTTCCAGATTTGACCGTCGCTTAAAAATATATCAACCATAGGAATTCTTTCTTTATCATTTTCAGATGCAAGAATTTTCGCATTAAATTTTTTTTTTAATATGTTATTACCACCAATATGATCTCCGTGGTGATGAGTATTTAAAATATATTTTAAATTTATTTTATTTTCTTCAATGTATTTCAAAACTGGTTTAGCCTCTCCAGGATCAACTACACACGCATCAGAATTTTTTTCATTAATCAGTAAATATGAAAAGTTATCCTGAAGACATTTTATTATTTCTATTTTCATCCTATTTCTCCAATATAAAAATTCCTAATTCTGAAAAAAAATTTTGTAACTTCAAATTTTTTAAATTAATTTTTATATCTCTTTCTTTACAGTAATTTTCAAAATCTTTAATAGTACACATATGTAAGTTTGGTGTATTATACCACTCATTTGGTAAATTTTCAGTTACTGGCATCGTACCTTTAAAAAGCAAATGTAATCTAACTTTCCAATGTCCAAAATTTGGAATTGATACAATTGCTTTTTTTCCAATCCTTAGTAATTCATTCAATACATTTTCAGGATCTAGAAAAGCCTGTAAGGTTTGACTGAGAATTACAAAATCAAAAGAATTATCTGGAAATTGTTTCAAATCTTTTTCTGCATTTCCTTCGATAACTGTTAAACCTTTTTCAACACAAGCTTGTACATTGGATTTTGATAACTCAATTCCTCTAATATCCTTACTAATATTTTCTGTAATATATTTCATAAGTTCACCATTTCCACACCCTACATCTAAGACTTTAGAATTGTGAGTTACTAATTTAGCAATATTATAAAATTCTTTTTTCATTTAATTTCTTTATAAGAGGTATTTAAAAAATTTCTGACGGTGTTTAAAAAGTCTGGAACATCAAGTAGAAAAGAGTCATGACCCTTGTCAGAAGAAATTTCAACAAAACCAACATTTTTTCCAATAGCATTTAGTGCAATTACAATATCTCTATTTTCAGAAGTTGGATAAAGCCAATCTGAGGTAAAGGATATAATGAAAAACTTAGTATCACTTCTTTCGAAAGCTTTTGATAAATTTCCTCCAAATTTTTTTATTAAATCGAAATAATCCATAGCCCTTGTAATATACAAATAGCTATTTGCATCAAATCTATCAACAAAAACTGATCCTTGATATCTTAAATAACTTTCTATTTGAAAGTCAGCATCGAAACTAAATCTTAAATCGTCTCTTTCTTGCAGTTTCCTTCCAAATTTTTCTTGCAGTCCTGCTTTAGATAAATAAGTAATATGAGCTGCCATTCTTGCAACAGCAAGTCCTTTATCTGGTTGTTTATTTTGTTCTTCATAAAATCCGTTTTGCCAATTTCTATCGGCCATTATTGATTGTCTGCCAAGTTCATTTAGAGCTATATTTTGAGCTGAGTGACTTGCAGTACAAGCAATTGGAATTGCAGTAAAAGCCTTATTAGGAAAATTGGATACAAACTGAAGTACTTGCATTCCACCCATAGACCCCCCAATTACACTAAATAACTTTTCAATTTTAAAATGATCTAATAGATTATATTGAGCATTTACCATGTCATTAATTGTGATAACTGGAAAGTTTGTACCATAAGGTTTTTTTGTAGCAGGATTAATATCACTTGGACCAAAAGAGCCCATACATCCACCTATAACATTTGCTGCAATTACAAAATATTTATCAGTGTCTATAGCTTTTCCAGGCCCGAGGGCATAATTCCACCAACCATCTTTTTTTGTAATTGGATTTATTCCCGATGCGAATTGATCTCCAGTTAAAGCATGAAAAATTAGTATAGCATTGCTTTTGTCGCCATTTAATTTTCCATAAGTTTCATATGCTAATGGGTAATTATTAATTGTTTGTCCGCAGTCTAATTTTAAGGGTTTTTCTACAATTATTTTCTTAATATCTTTAAATTTGCTCATATCTATTAGCTGACGAATTGGAGAAAAAAAACTTATTTAGCGGTTTTTTTTAAGCGCTCGCAATTCAGTTTAAATCAGCGCAAGTAGTATTTACATTATAGGATTTTATATGTCAAATTTTAGTAGGAATTTTACTTATTTAATATAAATAAATTACAATTTTTATTATATATACCAGGAATACTTAAAATTATGAAATTAGCTAAATTTAAAAAATTAAAATTTCAATCTTATAAACCAGGAAAATATGAAATTCCTAATTTAAAGGAAACTAGGAAAATAATCAAATTGTCCGCAAATGAATCTGCGCTAGGTGCAAGTTCAAAAGTAAAAGCAATCTTAAGAAAAAATGTTAGCACTTCAAAATATCCAGATTACACTTCTAAATTGTTAAGAAAACAAATTTCAACTAAATTTAAATGTGATTCTAACAAAATAATATGTGGATCTGGATCTGATGAGATAATTCAAATGCT